>DALZZG010000023.1:3093-30335 GCA_031987665.1 Stenotrophomonas sp.
CCAGCAGGAACTGCATGGCCTGCACGGCCGACTCACGGCGCTGGTGCAGGGCGCCGGGCTGGCTGTTGGCGGCGAACAGGCGCTGGTGTTCGCGCAGGGCCTGCTCGATCTCGGCCAGGCGCGGCCACAGTGCCTCCTCATGCACGCCAAGGCGGCTGGCAGCCTTGCGACGGGCGTGCTCGAAGTCCTGCACGCCGCTCTCGGCGATCAGGCGCGCGGCTTCCTGTGCGATCCGTAGGCGGCCACGCGCGTTGCGCTGGGCGGTCTGCGGGGATGATGGCATCGGGCTCCTCCCGTTGGGTGCGGCCCGATTGTAGGCAGGTGGCGGGCGTTGCGTCCCGCCACCTGCGGTTCATCAGAAGATGTCGAACGCGGCGTCGTCGGCGCTCTGGTCCTGCTGCTCGAAGTCGAACTCCTGCATGCGGTCCAGGTCTTCGGTCTTCACCCATTCGGTGGCGCCGTTGAGGTTGGCCTCGACCATGCCTGCCGGCGGGTCGTTCTTGGCGATCGGCGCGTCCTTGAGCGCCACGCGCATGTACTCGATCCAGATCGGCAGGGCGGCCTTACCACCGTATTCGCGGTAGCCCAGCGAGCGGAAGTCGTCGCGGCCCACCCACACGGTGGTCGCCAGCGGACCGCCGAAGCCGGAGAACCAGGCGTCGCGGTGGTCGTTGGTGGAGCCGGTCTTGCCGCCCACGTCCTCGCGGCCAAGCGTCTTGGCGGCGGTGCCGGTGCCGCGCTGGACCACGTCGCGCATCATCGACACCAGCTGGTAGGCGGTGCGTTCGTCGATGGCGCGCGGGGCGGTGCGGGCGTCGGGATTGACCGGCTTCGGCGGCTTGGCGGCCTCCGGCTTTGCTGCTGCCGTCGGCGCTGCCTGCGCGCCGAAGTTGAAGCCGTCCACGACCTGGCTGGCCGGGGCCGCGCCCGTGCCGGAGAAGCCGCCGCAGCCACGGCAGGCCATGGCCGGGTTTTCCTTGAAGATGACCTTGCCGTCGCGGTCCTTGATCTCGTCGATCACCCAGGTGTCCACGCGCGAACCGCCGTTGGCGAAAACGGCATAACCGCGTGCCACCGACAGAGGTGTCAGCGAGGCCGTGCCCAGCGACATCGACAGGTTCGGCGGCAGCTCGGCCTCCTGGAAGCCGAATTCGCTGATGTACTTGCGCGCGTAGTCCACGCCGATGCTGTCCAGCAGGCGCACCGAAACCAGGTTGCGCGACTGCACCAGTGCCTCGCGCAGGCGCATCGGGCCACGGAATCCGCCGCCGTCGTTCTGCGGCTGCCACGTCTTGCCGCGGCGGTCGCGGAACACCACCGGCGCATCCAGCACGATCGAGGCCGGGTTGAAGCCCTTGTCGAAGGCCGCCGCGTACACGAACGGCTTGAAGCTGGAGCCGGGCTGGCGGCGTGCCTGCGTGGCGCGGTTGAACTTGTTGCCTGCGAAGCTGAAGCCGCCGACCAGTGCGCGCAATGCGCCGCTTTCGGCATCCACCGATACCAGCGCGGACTGGCCGCGCGGAATCTGGTCGATCCGCCACTCGCCTTCCTTCTCGCCGGCGCGCACACGGATCATGTCGCCGCGGGTGACCAGCTTGGCAGGGCTGCGCGAGGTCCAGCGGCTGGCGGCCACCGGCAATACCAGTTCGCGGCGATCGGCCAGCACCACGGTGATGCTGCCGTCGGCGTGGGTGGCGGAAACCACCGCAGGCAGCATGCCCGCCTGCGCCGGGATGGCGGCGATATGGCGCGCCAGCGCGGTGGCATCGGCATCGGCGGTGACATCGAAATGCTGCTCCACGCCGTGCCAGCCGTGGCGATGGTCGTACAGCACCAGACCATCGACCACGGCCGTGTTGGCAGCTTCCTGCAGCGGGCCGTTGATGGTGGTGGTGACGTGGTAACCCATGTTGAGCACGTCGCCGCCGTACTTGGCGATCATTTCCTGGCGCACCATTTCCGCCACATACGGCGCGTACACCTCCACCGGCGGCTCATGCGGCGAGGCGTGCATCGGCACGGCCTTGGCGGCGTCGGCTTCGGCCTGGCTGATGTACTTCAGCTCGGCCATGCGCTGCAGGACGTAGTTGTCGCGGCGCTGGCGTGCGCGCTCCGGGTTGCTGATCGGGTTGCCGCTGGACGGGAACTTGGGGATGCCGGCCAGCGAGGCCATTTCATCCAGATCCAGCTCGCCCAGCTTCTTGCCGTAGTAGTACTCGGCGGCCGCGCCAATGCCGTAAGCGCGGTTACCGAAGAAGCTCTTGTTGAGGTAGAGCTCGAAGATCTCATCCTTGCTCAGCTCGCTCTCGATCTTGCGCGCGAGCAGGATCTCGGCCAGCTTGCGGGTGTAGCTGTACTCCGAGCTCAGGAAGAACTGGCGGGCGACCTGCTGGGTGATGGTGGAGCCGCCCGGCACGCGCTTGGCGTCGGTGGTGAGCAGCAACCAGACCGCGCGGCCCACGCCTTTGTAGTCCACGCCGCCGTGCTGGTAGAAGTTGGCATCCTCGGTGGCGAGGAATGCCTGCTTCAGGCGCTCCGGTACGTCCTTCATCTGGATGGGGTAACGGCGGGTCTCGCCGAAGACCGCCATCAGTTTTCCTTCTGCGTCATAGACATACATCGGCTCCTGCAGCTCGACATGGCGCAGGGCCTGGACGTCAGGCAGCTTGGAGGAGACAACGTAATAGAGCGCACCAGCAGCGATCGCACCCACCAGGGCAAGGGCGACAGACAGGGCCAGCAGCCAGCGCAGCCAGCGGCGGAAACGTGGCATCCAAAGATTCCCGATTGCGGTTTTCGTGGCCGCAGAGTATAGATTAGAGAGGGGAACGGCTGGGGCCGGATCCTGGGGAATGCAAAAGGGAGCAGGCGAAGCCCGTGATGATTTCATCACGCGCTTCGGGGGTGTTGCCTTTTGTTGAAAATCCGTTATTAATGCGCGGGCGCAAAAGTTGCGTCCAAGTGCCCGTCGGCAGGGGAGAATCCGTGGGGCTTATCCCAAAGAGTCAGGCGCCAATCATTGGCGTCGACATCAGTTCTACTGCGGTGAAGCTGCTTCAGCTTTCCCGCAGTGGCAATCGTTTCCGCGTGGAACATTACGCTGTGGAACCTCTTCCGCCGAATGCGGTGGTGGAGAAGAACATCGTTGAGGTCGAGGCGGTTGGCGAGGCCATCCGTCGTGCCGTGGCCCGTTCTGGCAGCAAGGCCAAGAGCGCGGCGGCAGCCGTGGCCGGTTCGGCGGTGATCACCAAGGTGATCCCGATGCCGTCCGATCTGGACGAGAACGACATGGAAGCCCAGGTCGAGCTGGAGGCGGTGAACTACATCCCGTACCCGATCGACGAAGTGAACCTCGATTTCGAGGTGCTGGGCCCGGTGCCGAACAACCCTGAAATGGTCCAGGTGCTGCTGGCGGCCTCGCGTTCGGAGAACGTGGAGCTGCGCCAGTCCGCGCTGGAGCTGGGTGGCCTGACCGCCAAGGTGATGGACGTGGAAGCGTTCGCCATCGAGAACGCGTTTGGTCTGGTCGCCAGCGAGCTGCCGGTGGGTGCCGACGCGGTGGTCGCACTGGTGGACATCGGTGCCACCATGACCACGCTCAACGTCCTGCGCGGTGGCCGCAGCCTGTACAGCCGCGAACAGGTGTTCGGTGGCAAGCAGCTGACCGACGAAGTGATGCGCCGTTATGGCCTGAGCTACGAGGAAGCCGGCATGGCCAAGCGCCAGGGCGGCCTGCCGGAGAGCTACGAGGTCGAGGTGCTGGAGCCGTTCAAGGAAGCCACGGTGCAGCAGATCAGCCGACTGCTGCAGTTCTTCTATGCCGGCAGTGAATTCAACCGGGTCGATCACATCGTCCTGGCCGGTGGCTGCGCCGCGCTGGCGGGACTGCCGACCATGGTTGAAGAGCAGCTGGGCGTGGCGACCTCGGTGGCCAACCCGCTGTCGCAGATGACGCTGGGTCCGAAGGTGCAGGCGCATGCCCTGGCCCAGGACGCACCGGCGTTGATGATTGCAACCGGTCTTGCCATGAGGGGGTTCGACTGATGGCACGGATCAATCTTCTGCCGTGGCGCGCCGAGCGTCGCAAACAACGGCAGCGTGAGTTCTACAGCATGCTCGGCTTCGCCGCGCTGGCTGGCATCGTCTTGTCTGGCCTGATGTATTTCTTCTTCAGCCAGCAGATCAGCGGCCAGAACGAGCGCAATGCCTTCCTTGAATCCGAGATCGCCAAGGTCAAGGAGCAGAACAAGGAAATCGAGCGCCTGGACAAGCAGAAAGCACGTCTGCTGGCCCGCAAGGCGGTGATCGAGGAGCTGCAGGGCAAGCGTTCGCAGATGGTGCACCTGTTCGATTCGCTGGTGCGCACGATTCCCGACGGCGTGGTGCTGACCTCGCTCAAGCAGGAAGGCGACACGCTGACGCTGGATGGCCGTACCCAGTCCAATGCGCGGGTCAGTACCTACATGCGCAACCTGGAAGCATCTGGTTGGATGACCAATCCGGAGCTGTCGATCATCGAAGCCAAGGCCCAGGAAGCCAACGCTGCAGGTGGTGGCCTGAACATCAAGTCGCTGCCCTATGTATTCACCCTGCGGGTGAAGCTGCCGGCGCCGAGCGAAACCAAGGCTGACGAAGCCGGTGCCCAGGCAGATGCGGCGACCGCCGCTGCCGCGACGCCTGCCACGACCGCTGCGGGCGCCGAAGGTGCCGCTGCCACGCCTGCTGCTCCGGCGGCCACCGCACCGGCACCGGCCGATGCGAAGGCGCCGGCTGCACCGGCTGCCGCCCCCGCACCGAAGGAGGCGCGCTCGTGAGCAAGAAGTTCAACGCAAAGGAACTGGACTTCAACAACATCGGCAACTGGCCGCGCAACGCCAAGATGGTGTTCTGTGGTGTGCTGATGCTGGTGATCGTGCTGCTGGCCTACCTGCTGGTGGGCCGTGGTCAGCGCGAGGAGCTTGAAGGTCTGGAAGCGAAGGAAACCACACTGCGTGCGGATTTCGAGAAGGAGCAGCAGCGTGCTGCCAACCTCGAGCCGCTGAAGCAGCAGTTGGCGCAGATGGAGCAGGTGCTGCAGCAGATGCTGCGCCAGCTGCCCAGCAAGACCGAAATGCCCGACCTGATCATCGACGTGTCGCAGACCGCGCTGTCCAGCGGCCTGAACAACGAGCTGTTCCAGCCGGGCGCCGAGGCGCTGCAGGAGTTCTACGCCGAGAAGCCGATCGCACTGCGTCTGGTGGGCAGCTACCACCAGTTCGGCGCGTTCGTCAGTGGCGTGGCATCGCTGCCGCGCGTGGTCATCCTGACCATGCACGACATCAACCTGAAGCCCAAGGACAACAAGGGCGTGATCACCCCGGGTGGCGCGCTGGAGTTGTCCGGTACGGTCAAGACCTACCGCTATCTGGACGATACCGAGCTGGAAGAGCAGGAAAAGAAAGCAGCGGAGGCCGAGAAGGCCAACAAGGGGAAGAAATAAGCCATGAGCAGACTCTCTTCCTTCTTCCTGGGCGCGGCTTGCCTGCTGGTTCTGTCGGGCTGCACGCGCGGCATCACCAGCACGCCGGGCGAGGCGCCCAATCTCGAGAAGTGGGTGGCCGACGTGCGCGCACGTCCTGCCGAACCGCTTGAGCCCCTGCCGGTGATGCAGCAGTTCGAGACCTTCGAATATGCCGCGCAGGGCCTGCGTGATCCGTTCAGCGATGCCTGGGTGTCTGCCGATGGTGGCAGCCAGCTGCGTCCGGATCCCAATCGTCGCAAGGAGCCGCTCGAGGCCTTCCCGCTGGACAGCCTCGACATGGTGGGCACCATCGGCAAGGGGGCCGGTATAGTCGCGCTGGTGATGGGGCCGGACAAGGTCACCTATCGCGTGCGTCCGGGCATCTACATGGGCCAGAGCGATGGCCGTGTGACCGCTGTGCGCGAAGATGGGATCGAAATGATTGAACTGGTGCCGGACGGCGCTGGCGGCTGGCTGGAACGCCCGGCCTCGCTGGCGCTGGACGATCGTTGATTGACTAGGGGATAGCACGATGACTTTTACCAACGCCCTGAGCCTGCGTCCCACCCGGCGCCTTGCACTGGTCCGCGTCTGCGCCTTGGGAGTGGCGCTGGCTGCGGTGTGCGGCTCATCCTTCGCGGCCACGCCGCCTCCAGCAGCAGGTGGTCTGACCACCGGCACGCAGCAGGCAGCCGCCACGGTTTCCGTTACCAAGATCGACTTCAAGCGTGGCGATGACGGCTCCGGCCGTCTGATCCTGCAGTTCGATGGGCAGGGCGCCAGCCCCGACCTTCGCAACCAGGGCAGCAACGTGGTGGTCGATGTTGGCAACGCCACCCTTCCGGCCGAGCTGCAGCGTCCGCTCAACGTGGTTGATTTCGCCACCCCGGTGCAGCGCATCGATGCCAAACCATCGGGACGGGGTTCGCAGCTGGTGCTGAGCACCAGCGGTCAGTTTGAATCGCTGGCCTACCAGACCGGCAACGAGTACGTGGTCGAGATCGCACCCCGCAAGGGTGAAGTCGCCACGGGCGCGGTGACCGCCAAGACGGTGGCCCAGGCCGCTGCGACGGTGGCGTCGCGTGGCTACAGTGGCCGCCCGGTGACCTTCAACTTCCAGGACGTGCCGGTGCGCACCGTGCTGCAGTTGATCGCCGAAGAGTCCAACCTCAACATCGTGGCCTCGGACACGGTGCAGGGCAATGTGACCCTGCGTCTGGTCAACGTGCCGTGGGACCAGGCACTGGATATCGTGCTGCGTGCCAAGGGTCTGGACAAGCGTCGCGACGGCGGCGTGATGTGGGTTGCGCCACAGCCGGAGCTGGCCAAGTTCGAGCAGGACAAGGAAGACGCGCGTATCGCCATCGAGAACCGCGAAGACCTGACCACCGACTACATCCAGATCAACTACCACAGCGCTGAAGCCATCTTCAAAGCACTGACAGAAGCCAAGGGCATCGGTGGCAGCGGTGGCGGCAGCGGCGGTGGCAGCGGCGGTCAGCAGGAAAATGGCTTCCTGTCGCCGCGTGGCCGTCTGGTCGCCGATGAGCGCACCAACACCCTGATGATCAGTGACATCCCGAAGAAGGTCGCGCAGATGCGTGAGCTGATCGATGTCATCGACCGTCCGGTGGACCAGGTGCTGATCGAAGGCCGTATCGTCATCGCCACGGACACGTTCGCGCGTGACCTGGGTGCGAAGTTCGGCATCGGTGGTACCCGCAGCTACAACAATGGTGACAACAACGCCACGATCGGCAGCACTGCGGCCGGTGGTGGCAGGGCAGGGCGTGGTCTGAACGTGAATCTGCCTGCGGGCGGCTTCACCACCGGTACCGCGCCGAGCCTGGCGTACACGTTGCTGGGTGCCAACTTCAACCTGGACCTGGAACTGTCCGCGCTGCAGCAGGAAGGTCGAGGCGAGATCATCTCCAACCCGCGCATCGTCACCGCCAACCAGCGTGAAGGCGTGATCAAGCAGGGTAAGGAAATTGGTTACGTCACCATCACCGGCGGCACCGCCGGCACCGCCGCAACTCCGAACGTGCAGTTCAAGGAAGTGCTGCTGGAGCTGAAGGTCACCCCGACCATCACCAAGGACAATCGTGTCTTCCTGAACATGAATGTCAAGAAGGATGAGGTGGACGACTACATCGAGTTGTCGGGCTACGGCAACGTGCCGATCATCAACCGCCGCGAGATCAACACCGCCGTGCTGGTTGAAGATGGCCAGACGGTCGTGGTCGGCGGCGTTTATGAGTTCAACGACCGCAGCAGCATCAGCAAGGTCCCGTTCCTGGGCGACATTCCGTTCCTTGGCAATCTGTTCAAGAAGCGTGGTCGCAGCAAGGACAAGGCCGAGCTGCTGGTGTTCGTGACGCCGAAGATCCTGCGCGTGGCTCAGATCGGCAGCCACTGATCGTCAGAGTCGCGTGATAGAAAAGGGCCGCATTCAGCGGCCCTTTTCCATTGTGGGCCTGCGGTTGGAACCATTTCACGGTAGATCGGTCAAACTCCCCCTATGAACCTGCCACCCCAGTTGCCGAACGAGGTTGATGCACCTGCCCGCGAAAGCGATGCGCTGCATCAGGAATTCATTGCGCTGCGCGACGCGCTTTCAGCGGAGATCGTCGGTCAGTCGCTGCTGATCGAGCGCTTGCTGATCGCGTTGCTGGCCGACGGCCACCTGTTGGTGGAGGGCGCGCCGGGCCTGGCCAAGACCACCGCCATCCGCGCGCTGGCCTCGCGCGTGGACGCCAGCTTCGCCCGCATCCAGTTCACTCCGGATCTGCTGCCGGCCGATCTCACCGGTACCGATATCTGGCGCCCGCAGGAAGGCCGTTTCGAGTTCCAGGCAGGGCCGATCTTCCACCCGATCCTGCTGGCCGACGAGATCAACCGTGCGCCGGCCAAGGTGCAGTCAGCGCTGCTGGAAGCCATGGGCGAGCGTCAGGTCACCGTGGGTCGCAATACCTATCCATTGCCCCAGGTGTTCCTGGTGATGGCGACGCAGAACCCCATCGAACAGGAAGGTACGTTCCCGTTGCCGGAGGCACAGCTGGATCGTTTCCTGATGCATGTCCGCATCGGCTACCCCGATGCCAATGCCGAGGCCGAGATCCTGCGACTGGCACGCGAGCGGGCTCTGCGGGAGATGCAGTCCACGACCACGCCGGTGCGCAAACTGTCGCTTGAGAAGATCGAGCAGGCGCGGCGTGCGGTGCTGGAACTGCACATGGCGCCGCAGCTGGAGCGCTATCTGGTCGCGCTGGTGTTGGCGTCGCGTGATGCGAGCGGTTACGACGCGAAGCTGGCCAAGCGCATCGCCTGGGGCGCGAGTCCGCGCGGTTCCATTGCGTTGGAGCGCTGTGCGCGTGCGCGTGCATGGCTGTCGGGCCGCGACTTCGTCACACCCGACGACATTCGAGCAGTGGCACCGGACGTGCTGCGCCATCGCGTGCTGCCCAGCTACGAGGCTGCCGCTGAAGGCTGGGATGGCGAGCGTCTGGTTGCTGCCCTGCTCGACGCCGTGCCGCTGCCTTGAATGGACGCAGTCGCGCCGACGAATGTGCGGTCCCTGCGTGAAACAGGGCTGCAGGCTGAGTACCCTTGATGAGTGCACGCCCCGTTCCGGACGATGACGTGACTGCTGCCGACGCAGGCCTGCGTCCGCAGCTGGCCGAGCTGATCGCCCTGCGTCAGGCAGGCGTGCAGGGCCGGCAGGCGCGCCGTGGGCAGTACGCGGTCAGTGGCCGTGCTGCGTCGAGTCTGCGTGGGCGCGGCATGGAGTACGCCGAATCGCGCGAGTATGTGGCCGGCGATGATGCGCGGCATATCGACTGGAAGCTCACCGCGCGCACCAATGCCACGCACACCAAGACCTTCCAGACCGAGCGCGAGCGCGTGACGCTGGTGGTGGCCGATACCTCGGCAGCCCTGTATTTCGGCACGCGGGTGCGCTTCAAATCGGTGCAGGCGGCGCGTGCCGGCGCGGTAGCTGCGTGGTCGGCGCTGCGCGACGGTGATCGTCTTGCCGCACTGCGCGGCTCGCATCAACAGCCGCTGGTTCCGCCGGCGGCGGGTACGCGCGGCGTGCTGCGGGTGCTGGATGCGCTTGTGCGCTGGTATGCGTATCCCCCGGCAGATGACGCGGGGCTGCAGCTGGCCCTGGAGCGCGCGGCCCGCGTGCTGCATCCCGGTGCCCGCGCCGTGGTGCTGGCCGATCCGGCCAGCGCGCTGGCCGTGCCGGCGGCGGTGTGGTCAGCGCTCTCCATGCATGTGGAAGTGCAGTTGATTCTGCTGGTGGACCCACTCGAACTGGCGCCGCCGAAGTGTGTGCTTCCGGTGGCCACGTCGGCAGGCCGCATGCAGTTTGATCTCGGCGCGCTCGGGGTACGCGAGGCGTGGCACGAAGCATTGATAGGCCCGGTGGAAACATTGTTGCGGCAACTGCCGGGGCGGCGCATCAAGGTGCTGCCGCTGGCGACCGATGAGGCCAGCGATGCGTGGATGAGCGGCAGCGGCGGGAGGGTCAGCTGATGGCGGCCGATCTTCCGCTGCGCGATGTGCACCTGCCGCCGCCACCAAGCTGGTGGCCACCCGCACCCGCCTGGTGGCTGGTCTTTGGTGGTGTGCTGCTGGTGGCGCTGGTGATCGGCACATGGCTGTGGCTGCGCCGTCGCCGCCGGTTGCGCTGGGAGGCACTGTTCGATCATCAGGTGGCAGCAGCTGGCAGCGGTCCTGCGCGTCTGGCAGCGGCGTCTGAGCTGCTGCGCCGTGCTGCGCGTCGCGTCGATGCGGATGCCGTGCAGCTGCAGGGCGAGGTATGGCTGCGGTTTCTGGATGGACGCAAGCTGCATGACTTCAGCGCCGGTGAGGGGCGCATCCTGCTGGAGGGTGGCTATCGGCCACAGGCGGATGAGGCCGACGTACAGCGTGCCGTGCAGCTCGCGCGTGCGCGTTTTCTCGAGTTGATGGCGGGGGCACGCTGATGCAGGCGTGGTTCGGCATGCTGGTGGAGCGTCTGCCTGATTTCGCGTGGCCGTGGCTGCTGGTGCTGCTGCCCGTACCGTTGCTGATGCGCTTCTGGCCGCAGCGCGGAGATGAGGCGCCCGCACTGCGTGTGCCCTATGACCCTGCGCGGTTGCAGATCGGCGCTGCCTCCGGGCCGGGTGGCGCGTGGTTACGTGGCCTGCTGCTGTGGTTGGCGTGGGCCTGCCTTGTGGTTGCCGCCGCGCGCCCGCAGGAGCTGGGGGAGCCGGTCGAGCCGCCCCGGCAGGCGCGGCAGATGATGCTGGCGGTGGACCTGTCCGGCAGCATGAGCGAGGCGGACATGCAGCTGGGTGGCCAGGTGGTTGATCGCCTCACCGCCGCCAAGGCCGTGCTGGCGGATTTTCTGGATCGACGCGAAGGCGATCGCATCGGCCTGGTGGTGTTCGGCCAGCGTGCCTATGCGTTGGCGCCGTTGACTGCTGACCGTGCCAGCGTGCGCGAGCAGCTGCGCGACAGCGTGGTCGGGCTGGCGGGGCGCGAGACCGCGCTCGGCGATGCCATCGCCTTGTCGGTGAAGCGGCTGCGCGAGCAACCGGAAGGGCAACGTGTGCTGATCGTGCTCACCGATGGCGTGAACACCGCCGGCGTGCTCGAGCCGCTGAAGGCCGCCGAGCTGGCCAAGAGCGAAGGCGTTCGCGTCTATACCGTCGCCTTCGGAGGTACGGGAGGCATGAGCCTGTTCGGCGTGCAGATTGCCGGTGGCGAAGACCAGGTGGACGAGGACACCCTGACCAAGGTGGCCGAGCAGACTGGCGGACGTTTCTTCCGCGCGCGCGATACCGATGAGCTGGCCGGCATCTACGCGGAACTGGATCGGTTGGAGCCGGTGAAGAGCATGGGCCCGGCCGTGCGCCCCCGCATCGAACGCTATCCCTTGCCGCTGGCGTTCGCGCTGGGTCTGGGGGTTCTGGCACTGGCATGGCGAGGGCTGCGCACATGAGGCTCTGGGATGCCCTGCATTTCATCCGCCCGGAGTGGCTCTGGGCGTTGTTGCTGCTGCCTGCGGCGCTGCTGATCGGCTGGTACAGACGTCGGCGCAGCGCGCAGTGGCATGACGCGGTGGACGCGCACCTGCTGCCGCATCTGCTGTCCGGCACGACACGGCGTTCCTGGTGGGGCGCAATCGCGTTGCTCACCGGCCTGTTGCTGGCGGTGCTGGCGATGGCCGGCCCCAGCTGGCGGCAGGTGGAGCAGCCGTTGTGGGAATCGAAGACACCGCTGGTGGTGGTGCTGGATCTGTCCAGCAGCATGACCGCACCTGACCTGCCGCCCTCACGCCTGCTGCAGGCGCGTGCCAAGCTGGCCACGCTGCTGCGTGAGCGCAAGGGCGGCGAGGTGGCGCTGATCGCGTATGCGTGGGAGCCGTTCACCGTGGCGCCATTGACCGATGATGCCGCCAACGTCGCGTTGTTCCTCGATGCCCTGTCGCCGTCCGTGATGCCGGTGGATGGGCAGAAGGCAGACAAGGCGCTGGCATGGGCGGGTGCTCTGTTGGAGCAATCAGGCGCGCGCCAAGGGGATGTGCTGCTGCTTACCGATCATGCCGATTCCGCTGCGCGGGCCGCGGCCACCCGTCTGCATGCAGCAGGCTACCGCGTCTCGGCGCTGGGACTGGGCAGCCTGCAGGGGGCGGCATACCGCGATGCGCGCGGCAGCATCGAACACGCGCATCTGGATGAATCCTCATTGCGCGCCCTGGCGACCGCTGGCGGCGGCACCTATCAGCGCATCGCCACCGGCAGTACCGATCTGCAGGCGCTTGATGTGTTGCAGCCACAGGCACGGGCCACCGCACAGGGGCAGGCGCAGAAGGGCAAGAGCTGGCAGGACGAGGGTTATTGGCTGCTGCTGCCGCTGTTGTTGCTGGCGCTGTTCGCCTTCCGCCGACCGAAGCAGGGGCTGACGGCGCTGGCCCTGTGTCTGCTCCTGCCGATGGCATTGCCGCAGCAGGCGCAGGCAGCGGAGAAGGGCAGCTGGTGGCAGCGGGGCGATCAGTTGCAGCACCAGCGGCTGCAGCAGGGCGTGGATGCCTACCGCAAGGGCGACTTCGCCACCGCGCAGAAACAGTTCCAGGGCATCGACACCGACGAGGGGCAGTACAACCTCGGCAATGCCCTGGCCCGGCAGGGCAAGTACGACGACGCTATCGCCGCCTATGACCGCGCGTTGAAACTGCACCCGGGCATGCAGGACGCCATCGCCAACCGTGCTGCGGTGGATGCGGCGCGCAAGCGGAAGTCGCAGCAGGGCCAACAGGGCCAGCAGAACCCGCAGCAGGGCCAGCAGGGCAAGAACGACGACGGGCAGCCGCAGGACCAGCAGGGTCAACAAGGCCAGCCGAAGGACGGTGCGCAGGGGCAGTCGCAGCAGGATCCGGCGCAGCCGCAACCGGGCACGCAGGATCAGGATGGAAAGGACGGCAAGCAGGATCAGGCTTCGCCTGCCCAGCAGCAGGACAAGCCACCCAGCGCCGAAGATGCCGCCGTCCAGCAGAAGGCGGACGAGGCGCAGCGTGAGCGAATGAGCGAGGCGATGCGCCAGGCACAACAGGGGCAGGCGGGCGATGAGCAGGCCAAGGCGGCGGCAGCGCGCCTCGCGGCGATGACACCGGAGCAGCGCGAACAGCAGCGTGCGGTGGAGGCGTGGATGCAGCGCGTGCCGGATGAGCCGGGCGATCTGTTGAAGGCGAAATTCAAGCTCGAATACGAGCGGCGGATGCGGGAACAGCGATGATGACGAACAACAGCCGCGGGCAAGGCGTGGCATGGCTGGTGGCCCTTTGGCTGCTGGTGTGCAGCGCCGTGGTGCAGGCGCAGACGCGCGCTTGGCTGGACCGTGACAGCATCAATCTGGGCGAGTCGGTCACGCTGAACATCGAAACCGATCAGTCCAGCCAGCCGGATTACGGGCCGCTGCGCGCGGAGTTCGATATCAGCGGGCAGAGCAGCAGCCGCCAGATGCAGATGGGCGGCGGGCGCCTGAGCAGCAGTTCGGTGTTCACCGTGAATCTGTCGCCACGTCGCAATGGCGAGCTGCAGATTCCCGCGCTGCGGGTAGGCAACGCGCAGACACAACCGCTGCGGCTGGTGGTGGGGCAGGCGCCGGTCGTCAACCGCGACAGCAATGCGCTGGCTTTCGTCGAAACCGTGGTGGACGACCGCCAGCCCTATGTGCAGCAGACCGTGGGCGTGGTGGTGCGCCTGTACTTCGCCACGCAGCTGGCGTCGGGCGAGTTGGTGCTGGATACACCGCAGGGCGCTTCACTGCAGCGTGTGGGTGAGGACAAGACCTCCAACCGCGAGGTCAATGGGCGCCGTTACAACGTGGTCGAACGGCGCTTCCTGCTGGTGCCTGAGCGCAGCGGCGCGCTGCAGCTGCCGGGTGCGCGCTTCAACGGGCAGGGCGTGGGCGGCTTCTTCGACGACTTCTTCGGGCGTGACAGCGGCCAGCTGAGTGCACGCGCGCCGGAACAGACCCTGCAGGTGAAGGCCATTCCGGCCAATGCACCGCAGCCGTGGCTGCCGCTGAAAAACCTGCAGCTGCGCTATACCGCCGCGCCCACCACTGGCCGTACCGGCGAGGCGACCACCATCGTGGTCGAAGCCACCGCTACCGGCGTGACCAAGGCGCAGTTTCCGGAACTGCCGGTGCCGTCGCTGGGCGACACCGCGCAGGTGTTCGCCGAGCCGCCGCAGTACGACGAAACTTTCAATGGCGACAGCCCGCAGCTCAAGCTCACCCGGCGCTATTCGATCGTGCCGCAGCAGGCGGGCGCACTGACGGTGCCGGGCATCCAGATGGACTGGTGGGATGTGTCGGCGGGCGAAGTGAAGCAGGCGGCGCTGCCGCCCCTGCAATTGCAGGTGGCGCAGGGCACGGGCGCAGGCGTGGCGCCGCCACCGGTCGCGCAGCCGGTGGCTCAAGCCCCGGCATTGCAGGGGGACGCGCTCGCCACGAACGGCGTGCAGGTGCAACGCACCTGGGTGTGGCCGGCACTGGCGGCGGCATTCGCGCTGCTGTGGCTGGCGACGTTGATCTGGGGGCTGAGCCGCCGCCGCGCATCAGCGGCTGAAGTGGCCGATGGGGCGCAACCTGGCGGCAACGGCCGTACCGCAGCGCGCTACAGCCAGGCAGACCTGCGCCGTGCGCTGGACGCTGGCGGGCTGGATGAAGTGGTACACATTCTGGCCGACATGGCGGGTGTGGACGGCATCGATGCGGTGATCGCGCGGCTGGAGGACCCGGCCCAGCTGCAGGCTCTGGAGCGCATGCAACGCGCCCGCTGGGGTGGGGAGGGGGATGTGTCGCAGGCACGGGCACAGCTGCGCGAGGTGTTCCAGAGCGGACCGCGGTGGCGGGACAGGGCAATGGCGGAAAAGCCGATGCTCGACCCTCTCTATCCCGGACAGGGCTGAATCCACGGCGCGTGAACAGTCTGTTAAGCTGAAACGTCCACCCGAGGGAGTAGCGCATGACCAAGGCAGAGCAGTCCAACGGCAAGATGCCCTTTCACTGGAAAATCGGCATCGGCTTTGGCATTGGCCTGCTGCTTGGCTTGATCGTGCACATGGTCGCTCCGGGGGCGCCGTGGGTGCATGCGGTCACCACCTACGTGACCACGCCGGTTTCGGGCCTGTTCCTCAGCCTGATCTTCATGCTCATCGTGCCGCTGATCTTCTCGGCGCTGGTGATGGGCGTTTCGGAAATGGGCGACATCCGCGCGCTGGGACGCATCGGCTGGAAGTCGCTGGCCTATACGGTGGTGCTGTCGGGCATCGCGGTGCTGATCGGTCTGGTGCTGGTCAACCTGCTCAAGCCCGGTGCAGGCGTGGACCCGAACGTCGCCGCGCAGCTGCTGGCCGAGAACGCCGAGCGCAGCAAGGAGATCGTGGCCGGTGTCGGCTCCCAGCCCAAGGGCATGGAGATGCTGTTGTCCATCGTGCCGAACAACGTGCTGAAGGCCGCGTCGGACAACGGCCAGATCCTCTCGCTGATGTTCTTCGCGTTGATGCTGGGCATCGGCATGGTGCTGTCGCCGGCGGAGAAGGTAGCCACGCTGCGCAAGGCCATTGAAGGCCTGTTCGAGATCTCGATGACCCTGATCAATCTGGTCATCCGCCTGGCGCCCTATGCGGTGGCCTGCTTCATGTTCAACCTGGCGGCCATTTTCGGCTTCAGCCTGCTGGTCAAGCTGGGTGCCTATGTGGGCGTGGTGGTGCTGGCGCTGGCGCTGCACATGTTCGTCAGTTATGGCCTGGCGGTGAAGCTGGCCGGACGCTCGCCGCTGGCGTTCTTCCGCGACACGCAGGAGGCCACGCTGATGGCCTTCTCCACGGCCTCGTCCAACGCCACCCTGCCCACCGCCATGCGCGTGGCTGATCAGATGGGATTCCCGCACAAGGTCTCGCGCTTCGTACTGACCGTGGGTGCCACCGCCAACCAGAACGGCACCGCGCTGTTCGAGGGCGTGACGGTGATCTTCCTGGCACAGTTCTTCGGCGTGGACCTGAGCATCGGCCAGCAGTTCATGGTGATGGTGGTGTGCATCCTCGGCGGTATCGGCACCGCCGGTGTGCCATCCGGCTCGTTGCCGGTGGTGGCGCTGATCTGCGCCATGGTGGGTGTCAACCCGGTCGGCATCGGGCTGATCCTGGGCGTCAACCACTTCCTGGACATGTGCCGTACCGCGCTCAACGTGACCGGCGACCTGGCGCTGACCACGCTGGTGTCGCGCGGCGAGAGCGATGACAGCATCGGGCGGCATCACCCAGCGGATTGACCCGCCCTCGCCGGATCAAGCCCAGCCAGCGGCCACCTGAACACGGTGGCCGTTCTGCCGTGTGATTGTGCGACTTTCGTCAGCCCGCGATGGCTGATCCGGCCTGACCCCTGCGGTGGCTTGTGGGACAATAGGCCGCCCGCAGTTCCGCGGGAGCCTCCCTATCCGACGAACCATGACGCAGCCCACCCGCCGCCAGCTGGCGAACGCCATCCGTTTCCTCGCCGCTGATGCGGTAGAAGCCGCCAAGTCCGGCCACCCCGGCATGCCGATGGGCATGGCCGACATCGCCGAAGTGCTGTGGAACGACTACCACCGTCACAACCCGAACAACCCGAACTGGTTCAACCGCGACCGCTTCGTGCTGTCCAACGGCCACGGCTCGATGCTGCAGTACGCGCTGCTGCACCTGAGCGGCTACGACCTGCCGATCGAGCAGCTCAAGGCCTTCCGCCAGCTGGGCAGCAAGACCGCGGGCCACCCGGAGCATCATGAAACTCCGGGTGTGGAAACCACCACCGGCCCGCTGGGGCAGGGCTTCGCCAACGCCGTGGGTTTCGCGCTGGCCGAAAAGCTGCTGGCACAGCGTTACAACCGTCCGGAGTTTGAAGTCGTCGATCACCGCACCTGGGTGTTCATGGGTGACGGCTGCCTGATGGAAGGCATCTCGCACGAAGCCGCTTCGCTGGCAGGCACCTGGGGCCTGAACAAGCTGGTGTGCTTTTGGGACGACAACAACATCTCCATCGACGGTGAAGTGGAAGGCTGGTTCACCGACGACACGCCGGCGCGTTTCGAGGCTTATGGCTGGAACGTGGTGCGCGGCGTCGATGGTCATGATCCGGAAAGCATCAAGGCCGGCATCGAGCAGGCGCTGTCGCAGTTCGACAAGCCGACCCTGATCTGCTGCAAGACCACCATTGGTTTTGGCTCGCCGAACAAGGCCGGCCAGGAATCCAGCCACGGCGCACCGCTGGGCAAGGACGAACTGGAAGCCACCCGCAAGGCATTGGACTGGCCGTATGCGGCGTTCGAGATTCCGGAAGAGATCTACGCAGGCTGGCGCGCAGGTGGCACCGGCACGCTGCGCCAGGCCGAGTGGGAGCAGCTGTTCGACAAGTACGCCGCGCAGTTCCCGGCACAGGCCGACGAGCTGACCCGTCGTTCGCACGGCGAGCTGCCGGACGACTTCATCGCCAAGGCCGACGCCTACATCGCGCAGGTGCAGTCGGAAGCGCCGACCATCGCCTCGCGCAAGGCATCGCAGAACGCCATCCAGGCCTTCGCACCGCTGCTGCCGGAAATGATCGGCGGCTCGGCCGACCTGGCCGGCTCCAACCTCACCCTGTGGAAGGGTGCGCACACCGTTGTGGGCGAGGACGCCAACGCCAATTACGTGCACTACGGTGTGCGCGAGTTCGGCATGAGCGCGATTGCCAATGGTCTCGCACTGCACGGCGGCTTCCTGCCGTTCGACGCCACCTTCCTGGTGTTCAGCGATTACGCACGCAATGCGCTGCGCATGAGCGCGCTGATCCCGGCGCATGTGATCCATGTGTTCACCCACGACTCGATCGGCCTGGGTGAAGACGGCCCGACCCATCAGCCGGTGGAGCATGTGTCCTCGCTGCGCTACATCCCGAACAACGATGTGTGGCGCCCGTGCGATGCCACCGAATCGGCGGTGAGCTGGAAGGCCGCCATCGTGCGTAAGGACGGTCCGAGCTGCCTGATCTTCAGCCGCCAGAACCTGCCGGCGCAGCAGCGCAGCGAGGAGCAGGTCAAGCAGATCGAACGCGGTGGCTACGTGCTGGCAGATGCCAACGGCAAGCCGGACGTGATCCTGATCGGTACGGGTTCGGAAGTGGCGCTGGCCATGGCTGCCAAAGCCGAGCTGGACGCTGCCGGCATCAAGGCACGCGTGGTATCGATGCCGTCCACCGACGTGTTCGAGCGTCAGGACGCGGCGTACCGCGAGTCGGTGCTGCCCGATGCCGTGCGCAGGCGCGTGGCGGTGGAGGCCGGCGTCACCGGTTTCTGGCACAAGTACGTGGGTCTGGACGGTGCCGTTGTCGGCCTGGACACCTTCGGTGCTTCGGCGCCGGCGGACCAGCTGTACAAGCACTTCGGCATCACCACCGATGCCGTGGTGGCCGCCGCCAAGGCGCTGGCTGGCAAGTAAGCATTCAGCGCAGTCGCAGTGAATAACGACAAGGCCGGGGATTCCCCGGCCTTGTTGTTTTCCGACACCGTAAACGTAGCCCGGGTAAGCGTCAGCGCACCCGGGGCTGTGGGCGGTTCAGCATGTGGTTCATGCGGGAGGGCCGGGTACTGATGGCGTCAGCATCGCTGCGCTTCCCCGGTGCGCTGGCGCTTACCCGGGCTACGGATGCTGCGTGCCCATGTTCATGCCGATTCGCGTTACCGACGCTGCGCGTTGTTGATCTGGAAGGGCGTGCCACCCTGCATGATCCGCGAGTGCGGCAACGTGTCGGGCAGTGCCTTGACTTCATCACGGCGCGCCGAGCCGATGCGGCGTTTGGACCACGCGCGATCCATCAAGGCCTGATAGCTCTGCGGATCCCAGAAGCGCTCGGAGCGTAGATAGGTGTCATCCATCTGCTCGGAGCCGGGCGGGCCCGCATACATGCGCATGCCCATCTGCATGCCGGTGCGGCTGCCGGTCGTGGAATTGCGTACCTGACGGATGACGCGGGCAAGACGAGGCTTGGCGACGGTGTCACCGTACTGCTCGAAGACCTTCGGGCCCAGCGCGACCGCCTGCGCACGCTCGGGTTCGCTCAATGCTGCCCAATAACGCTCGCGCAGTGCAAGAAATCCCACATAGCCACGTTCGGCGGCCAGGTCCATCCACGCATAGGCAAGCGGGCGGTTGCGCTCGGTGCCCTGACCATCCCACAGCATCTCGGCGACCACCGCCTGTGACGGCTTGTCACCGTAGCGGGCCGCTGTCTGGAACTGCGAGAAGGCCTCGGCCATATGCCCCATGTCGCGGGCGTCCAGCCCATTCTTGCGATGCCTGAGGTCAGGATGGCCACGCAGGAACCCGGGTGCGTGCAGGCGGGTGTCCTCAAGCGGATCGTCGGTGGCCGCGAAGGCGGCAGAAGCCGCCATACCGCAGAACAGGGCAAGCAGCAGGGCGATTGTTTTCAGGCGGGCGCGACTGTCCATTCAAGCTCCGGTCTGGTGCATCAACGCGGGGGAAGAATCCTGTCTTCGCTGCGACGCAGTGCTGACGAAAGGCAGCACCGGTCACGCGGGCCGAGTATTGCAGAGGCGAACGTGACGTGGTGAGCGGGCCAAGCCCCCATGAAGCTTTACCGGAAAGCTGGAGTTCAGCTGGGTGAAGTGGATGAATGCGCGGCTCTCGCCAACCCCAACCGCAGCAGCCGCGCATTGAGCCGTTCGCCGAAAGAGCCAGGCTGCTCCAGTCCCATGCGTTGCAGATACATCGCATCGTTGTCGCCGGCAGGTTGGCTCAGGGCGGCCCATACCGTGCGCAGTTTGTCGCCGCGCGTGGTGGTGTTGGCCTTGAGCCAGGTGAGGGCACGCAACAGGTCCTGCTCGATGGCGGTGAAATCGCTGCCGAGCGGGTAGTCGGGCAGGCTGCCATCGGCGCGGAAGGGGGCCAGCGTGTCCTTCAATGCCTGCTTGGTGTTGCGTTGCCATGTGGCCGGTGCGCTGAAGTCACGCGCCAGTTTCTTCGCCGACTTTGCTTGTTCCAACAGCGATGTCTGGAACGCGGCGTCGGTGATGGCGGTCATGGCGATCACGCAGTCCTCGTCGGTGAGGTTGCGCAGGTCGGCGATGCCGTATTCGTTGATGAAGATGTCGCGCAGGTGGCGTGGAATGGTGGTGTGGCCGTAGTTCCAACGCACGTTGGACTGGGGCTTGCCGGCGTCCTCGCGCAGGGCGCGGAACATCAGGATGCTGCGCGCGTCGGGCAGGGCGTGGGCCATCGCGACGAAGTTGTACTGGCCGCCGACGCCGGATACCACGCGACCATCCTCCAGTGCATCGGAGACCGCCGCACCCAGCGCGGTGGCCATCATGCAGGAGTTGAAGAAGCGCGCATCACGGCGTTGCAGCTGCTCAAGGGCTTCGTTGCCGCCGTAGAGCTGGTTGATCTCGCTGATGCGGCGCATGCCGATGGCGCGGCATTCGTCCTCGGGCAGGTTGCGCAGCCAGTCGTAGAACTCCGGCGAGCCGAGATAGAACGCGCCATGCAGGTACTCGCCTTCGGCGGCAAGTGTGGCGTGGTCGGACATGTAGGCGCTGCCGTTCTCGATGCGCTGCATCAGCGCAAGGTCGTCATGCACTTTGCGACGGATCACGCCACTCTGCACAAGTACGCGGAAGCCTTCGTTGAGCATTTCGCTGCAGCCGTACAGGCCCACGTCAAACGGCTCCAGACCACCGGCTTCCTGCACGAGCGGATGCTGCTCGATCTCAGGGTCGAGCGCATGCAGCACCTGCCGGTAGCGGGCGTTGTCGGTGTGACGCATCACCAGTGCGTGGCTCAGTGCGTCGGCCAGCGTGCCGATGCCGATCTGCAGCGTGCCGCCGTCGCGCACCAGTGCGCTGGAGAGGAAGCCGATGGCGTAGTCGGCATCACTCACCGGCTGCCGTGGCAGGCCGAACAACTGCGGATACGGGCCCGGCGGCACCACCACCAGGTCGAAGAAATCAGCAGGCACGGTGGCCGAACCGCCCAGCCAGGGCAGCTGCGGGTCCACTTCGGCGATCAGCAGCGGGCGCGGCAGGCCACGGCGGGCGATGGCATCGAGCGTGTCCTGGGTGATGTCGTTGTTGCAGGAAAGCGAAAGTCGCGTGCTGCCTTCACGGAACGCCACCTTCTGCACGATGACGTTCGGCGCGCGCTGTGCCACGGCGTCGGCTGCGTGCGTGTAGTTGAGGCTGGTGTAGTTGCGCTGCGCCTGCGACGAGCCGAGCAGCGCGCCGGACTGCATGTAGAACTCTTCCACCTGCACATGCGCGGGCAGCGCGTCGCGCACCACCGCATCGGCGTACAGCAGGCGCGGGAAGTCATCACCGAAATGGCGTTCGACGAAGGGCGCCATGAAGCGGGCTTCCAGACCGTCGCCCTTGGCCTTCGGCGGGTTGAGGGAGAGCGCGGTGTACAGCTGCAGCGGCCGTGACGGGTCGTTCTCGATGCGTGCATACAGCGCGTTGAGCAGGCGGTGCGGCTTGCCCAGCGCCAGAGGGGCGCCGATGCGCAGCGGGCCGTCGGTGCGGGCCAGCAGCCAGTCAACGGCGGCGTCGAGGTCGGTCACGTGTTGCGGCATGGCGTCCTGTTCCTGCGGTTTGGAGCATTACAGCACGGGGCCTCTGAACTGCCATGCAGGCGCTTGACAAGCAATCCGTTTACTCGTGTAATCGATGAAAATTTACGGACGTAAACGATGATCCGGATCAGCGAAGCCGAAGCCGTGGTGATGGAAGTGCTGTGGGGCCAGCATCCGCTGACGGCGGAGGAGGTCATCGCGCGCCTGCCCGGTGGCAACGAGTGGGCCGAGGCCACGGTGAAGACCCTGCTCAACCGCCTGCTCAACAAGGGGGCCATCAGTGCCGGCAAGGAAGGCCGGCGCTATCTGTACTCACCGCTGGTGCAGCGTGATGCGTGGTTGCTGGAGGAAAGCAGCAGCCTGATCGAGCGCCTGTTCGATGGCCGCGTGGCGCCGATGGTCGCCCACTTCAGCCAGCACCGGCGATTGAGCCGTGATGACGTCGCCGAGCTTCGCCGTCTGCTGGAGGAGATTGATGATGAACAGTCCTGATGTGCTGCAGCTGCTGTGGACCACGGCGCTGTCCAGCAGCGTGGCGATGGCGCTGATACTCCTCCTGCGCGGGCCGGTACGGCGCTGGCTGGGCGCGAGTGCGGCCTATCTGCTGTGGCTGGCACTCCCGGTGGCGCTGCTGGCACCGCTGCTGCCTGCGCTCAGCGCTGACGGGCAGGTGCCCGCAGCGGCGCTGGCCGGCGTCGTGCAGGTGAAAGCGCTGATGGCGGTGCCGGACACCGCGCTGGCATGGCCATCGCTGCTGTTCGCCGTCTGGTTGCTGGGCGCTGTGGTGCATGCGTTCTGGCTGGTGTGGCAGCAGCGTCGCTTCACGCTGCAGCTGGGCCGGCTGCGTGCGCGTGCTGATGGCACCTGGTTGGCCGAGAGCAGCGCCGGTCTGCCCGCAGCGGTGGGTCTGCTGCGCTCACGCATCGTGCTGCCCGTTGATTTCGAGCAACGCTATGACGCGCGCGAACAGACGCTGGTGCTGCTGCATGAGCGCGTCCATCAGCGTCGTGGCGACCTGCTGGTCAACGCACTGCTGGCCGCCCTGCGCTGCCTGTACTGGTTCAACCCGGTGCTGCTGCTGGCCGTGCGGCGCTGCCGTGAGGACCAGGAGCTTTCCTGCGACGAGCGCGTCATCGCCCAGGGCGAGGGCGCACGCCGCAGCTACGGCAACGCCATGCTCAAGACCACGTTGGCGTCGTCATCCCTGCCGCTGGGTTGCCATTGGCAGGGTCATCATCCACTGAAGGAGCGTATTGCCATGTTGAAGCGTCCGGTACCAGGCAGGAAGCAATGGGTTGCGATGTTGGCGTTGTCGGCGGTCGTGTCGTCGGGTCTGGGCTATGCGGCATGGGCAGCACAGCCGGCGTATGAAGCGGTGCCGGTGGCCAAGGGCGCATCGGGCCGGATTTCCGCCGAGCCGGAGGTATCGGACAGCGGCCCCACCACGGACCGCATGACGCCGCCGGTCTACCCGAAGGCGGCGGTCGAGCAGGGCATCAGTGGCAAGGTGGTGCTGCGCATCAACGTGGGTGCGGACGGCAAGCCGACCGACGTGGTGGTGGAAACCGCAGAACCAAAGGGTGTCTTCGACGAAGTGGCCGTCGCTGCCGCCTACAAGTGGAACTACACGCCTGCGCGCAGGGACGGCAAGCCGGTGGCCGGTGCGATCCGCGTACCGATCTGGTTCGACATGGACGAGAACATCACCCATACCGATGAAGGCAGCGGCGGTTGAGCAGCTGGCTGCTGCCCTGTCTGGCGGTGCTGCTGTGCGCGGGTTGCGCCAGCCGCCCCTTGGTCGAGGACGTGGCGGAAACCCGCTACAACCTCAATCAGCACCGGCAGATGCTGAGGTCTGAATCCACCGGTGCGGCAGGTGAGATACAGCCGTATACCTTGGCGCCCACGGAGAGCTTCCGCATGCCGGAGGCGCTGGAATCTGATGACCCCGTGCTGCCCCCGCAGTATCTGGCGCAGAGCCTGCCTGCGACCACCGTGTGCGTGAACGTGATGATCGACGCGCAGGGCCATGTGCAGGGCACTGCGCCGTTGCTGGCACATTCGCACTGCGGTGCGGGCGCGGAGGAGGGCAACGCGCCGCTGCTGCAGGCTGCATTGAGGGCGACGGCGGGTTGGCGGTTCGTGCCCGCCGCCCGCTGCCATTTCGCCATCGGCAGCAGGCCTGCGGCAGCCGATGACTGCACCGGTGCAGCGCAGGTGGAGCCGGTGCCGGTGACCTTGTCCTATGCGTTCACCTTCGAGGTGGAGCAGGGCAGGGCGATGGTGCGGCGCCAAGGCGGGCTGCGCTGAGCCTGCGGGCACGCCACGGCGTGCCCGGCATGGGATCAGGGCGTATCCAGCCGCTCGTTCAACAGCGCGGCGAGGCGCTCGCCGGCCAATACAAGCTGCGCCTCGGCAGTGGGGCGCCATTGGTCGGCGTAGTGGTCGTCCAGCTTGCGCTCCTGCGGATAGATGCCGTCCTGCCTGGCGATGTGGCAGGACTGTTCGGCCCATACCGCGATGTTGCTGTGCAGGGTGGGCTCGGCGGGGTCCAGCGTTGGCAGCTCCTGCAGTCTTGCGACGAACTGGTCATCATCCAGACGCAGCGGGTAGAACATGCCGCTGTCCCACAGCGAGTGCAGGTTGGTGCCACGGTTGTTGAACCGCAGCTGGAGGTCATTGCCACCACGGTCGTGTGCGAAGCCGGCATGCATGGGCTGGTGGATGTCGCCCGCCAGATGCACCACGAACTTCAGTGCCTGCAGGCGCTCGATGTCGCTTCTGCTGCGGTCGGCCAGGATGCTGGCCTGGTCCTTGAGGGCCTCGACCACGCAGTTGTCGTCCGGGCAGTGCTTCGGCGGGCTGTAGATGCAGCCGTCCTCGGCCATGTTGACGTAGTGCCAGCGGGCCGACTTTCGGCCCAGCGAGGGATCGTTGGCGCGCAGCTCATCAGCCCATGGCGCGATGCTGGAGAGGGTGGCGCCGGGCTCGATGGCCAGCAGGCGGTCCACTTCGGCCCTGGCCTCCGGGTCGAGCCGGGTTTCGGCGATGCGCGCGACAAGACGGTGGCCCTGAGCGCCCCATGCCCAGGCCTGTGCGGGGAGCAGGGCGGCCAGCAGGGCGGCACCGAGCAGGGAAAGCGGGGAGGTTCGGTAAAACGATTTCATCGCGACATTCTAGCGGTTGCCCGGCCCGCGACTGCGTGCGGTGCATGGCAGAGAACAAGAAAGACTCCCCCGGTGCAGGCCGGGGAAGTCCGGGTACGGCTGATGTTGGTTCAGCGCTGCGGCCGTGCTCAGAACTTGAACACGTAGGCCACGCCGTAGACCAGCGGGTCCACGTTGGCGGTGCCGAGGTTGGCGCCGTTGACCTTCACCTTGGTGTCGATGTCGGCCCAGCGCACGTCCACGCGCAGCGCGCCCTTGTCGTTCAGCGCGAAGTCCAGACCAGCATGTGCGGCCAGACCCCAGGAGTCTTCCAGCTTCAGCTTGGTGCCGGCCAGCGCGCCCTTGCTGTCGGTGCTGAAGAACTTGGTGTAGTTCACGCCCAGGCCCACGAAGGGGGTGACCTTGCTGCTGTTGGCGAAGTGGTACTGCAGCGAGACCACCGGCGGCAGGTGCTTGGTCTCGCCGACCTTGCCGATGCCGTCGATGCTGACGTCATGCTTGAACGGCAGTGCGCCCAGCACTTCCACGCCCACGTTGTCGGCGATGAAGTACTCGAAAGTGATGGTCGGCTTGACGTCGCTGTCCACCTTGGTCGGCAGTGCGCCCAGGCCCAGCGGGGCACCGTTGAGGTCACCGGCATCGGACTTCGGGTCAACGGCGTGCACGCCGACGCCCAGCGTCCAGTCGCCCTTGGACTGTGCCATGGCGGGGGCGGCGGCCAGAGCCATGGCGGCGGCCAGGCCGGAGAGGAGCAGGGCGGAGGTCTTGCGCATGTGTGATTCCGTTTGCGTTGTGGAGGTGACGCCAGTGTCCGGCGCGGGCTGGAAAGCCGCTTTGATCCTGATCAAACAGGCGTTTTGACCCGCGTTGGTGCCATTGGCACTGGAACCTTTCCGGCCACCGCCGTGGCCGGGGGCTGGTAGAATGGCGGCCCCTTTCCACACTCGCCGCAACGGTCTTGCGGCTGCAGGAGCTTGTGAACATGGCAATCAAGGTCGGCATCAACGGTTTCGGTCGCATCGGGCGCAATGTGCTGCGTTCGGCAGTGTTGAACTTCGGCAACGACATCGAGATCGTGGCCATCAATGATCTGCTGGAGCCGGATTACCTGGCCTACATGCTCAAGTACGACTCGGTGCACGGCCGTTTCAAGGCTGATGTGGAAGTGTCGGGCAGCGACCTGCTGGTCAACGGCAAGAAGATCCGCCTGACCCAGGAGCGCGACCCGGCCAACCTGAAGTGGGACGAAGTGGGCGTGGACGTGGTGATCGAATCCACCGGCCTGTTCCTGACCAAGGAAACCGCGCAGAAGCACATCGACGCGGGCGCGAAGAAGGTGATCATGTCGGCCCCGTCCAAGGACGACACGCCGATGTTCGTGTACGGCGTCAACGACAAGACCTACGCCGGCCAGGCCATCATCTCCAACGCTTCGTGCACCACCAACTGCCTTGCGCCGCTGGCCAAGGTGGTCAATGACAAGTGGGGCATCAAGCGTGGCCTGATGACCACCGTGCACGCCGCCACCGCCACCCAGAAGACCGTCGATGGCCCGTCCAACAAGGATTGGCGCGGTGGCCGCGGCATCCTGGAGAACATCATTCCGTCCTCCACCGGGGCTGCCAAGGCCGTGGGCGTGGTGATTCCGGAGCTGAACAAGAAGCTGACCGGCATGAGCTTCCGCGTGCCGACCTCGGACGTGTCGGTGGTCGACCTGACCGTCGAGCTGGAAAAGGAAGCCACCTACGCCGAGATCTGCGCCGAAGTGAAGGCACAGAGCGAAGGCGCGCTGAAGGGCGTGCTGGGCTACACCGAAGACAAGGTGGTGGCCACCGATTTCCGCGGCGAGACCCACACCTCGGTGTTCGACGCCGAAGCCGGCATCGCCCTGGACGGCACCTTCGTCAAGCTGGTCAGCTGGTACGACAACGAGTGGGGCTACTCCAACAAGTGCCTGGAAATGGTGCGCGTGGTCGCGGCCTGATCCAGCGGTTGAAGGTTCACGCAAGGGCGCCCTCGGGCGCCCTTGCTGTTTCTGGCCTCCCGTGGGCAGCCCCCATTCCCCTTGGCAAAGCTGACTGGGCGGATGCTTGCGTTTCCGAAGCGCGCCGATAAGGTGGGACGGCACCTCTTGGGGACAAGGATGGGGAATGGAATCGACGTGGATAGTCCTGTTGTTGCTGGGCATGGTTGTGGTGATGGCCGTACCGGTGCTGCTGGTGGTGGCGCTGGTGTCGGTAAGCTCGCTCAGGCGCAGGGTCGCCGCGCTGGAAGCCTCGCTGCAGCAGATGTCGGCCACGGGAGAGGCCTGCGCGCCGCCGCAGGCTGCACAGACCACACAGGCCGCACAGGAGCCCGCGCCGCAGGCGCCACCGGCTGAGACCCATCAGGCGCCAGCTGTCGCACCGGCCGCCGCC
>DALZZG010000024.1:0-30198 GCA_031987665.1 Stenotrophomonas sp.
TTTCTTGTGGAAAAGGGGGCTTATTCGGCGTAGTTGTCGTCGATCTTGTTGACCAACGCGTCGGCCAGCAACTGCTGCAGCTCGCGCAGGTGGTCGGCCATGTGGCCAACTGCCGGCGACGGCGAACGCGGACGGCCAGCGTAGTGCAGGGCCTGACCATCGGCCAGACAGGCCTGCAGGTGGTGGCGGATCTGGTACCACGCACCCTGGTTCATCGGCTCTTCCTGGCACCACACGACATCGGCGGCCTTGCCGTACTTCTGCAGCTCGGCGGCCAGCGCCGGGCGCGGGAACGGGTACAGCTGCTCCACGCGCACGATGGCCACGTCGTCCTGGCCACGCTTGGTCTGGTCTTCCAGCAGGTCGTAGTAGACCTTGCCCGAGCACAGCACCACGCGCTTGACCTTCTTGACGTCCGCATTGGCGTCGCTGATCAGGTGCTGGAACTCGCCGTTGGCCAGCTCGTCCATGGTCGAGACGGCCAGCTTGTGGCGCAGCAGCGACTTGGGCGACATGACGATCAGCGGCTTGCGGGTGTCCATGCGCATCTGGCGACGCAGCATGTGGAACGCCTGGGCCGGGGTGGACGGTACGCAGACCAGCATGTTCTCCAGCGCGCACAGCTGCAGGAAGCGCTCCAGGCGCGCCGAGCTGTGTTCCGGGCCTTGGCCTTCATAGCCGTGCGGCAGCAGCAGGGTCAGGCCGGAAATGCGGCCCCACTTGGCTTCACCGGAGGCGATGAACTGGTCGATCACCACCTGGGCACCGTTGGCGAAGTCGCCGAACTGGCCTTCCCAGATGCACAGGGTGTTGGGATCGGTGGTGGAGAAGCCGTACTCATAGGCCATCACCGCTTCCTCGCTGAGCAGCGAGTCGATGATGGTGGCCTGTTCCGGCGACTGCACCAGCTGGCGCAGCGGCAGGTAATAGCTGTCGGTCTTCTGGTCGTGCAGGATGGCGTGGCGGTGGGTGAACGTACCGCGGCCAACGTCCTGGCCCACCAGACGCAGGCCGTTGCCCTCGTCCAGCAGGGTGGCGTACGCCAGATTCTCGGCGAAGCCCCAGTCGGCCGGCAGCTCGCCAGCGGCCATCTTGCGGCGGTCGTCATAGACCTTGGCCACGCGCGAGTGCAGCTCCACGCCTTCCGGAATGGTGTTGATCATGGTGGCCAGCTGGGTCAGCTTGCCCGGCTCCACCTTGGTGCTGACTGGATCGGACAGATTGCCGGCCAGGTACTTCGGCCAATCCACGTACATCCGGCTGGTGGCCGGGGTCTTTTCCACCACGGCCAGCTCGGTGGTCACTTCGCCCGAGTCCAGCTTGTTGCGGTAGGCATCGACCATTTCCTTGCCGGCGCCGGCAGGAATCACGCCTGCGGCTTCCAGCTGCTCGGCATAGAGCTCGCGGGTGGTCTTGTGCTTGCGGATCACCTGGTACATCAGCGGCTGGGTGATGGCCGGTTCATCGGCCTCGTTGTGACCCCAGCGGCGGTAGCAGATCAGGTCGATCACGACGTCCTTGTGGAACTGCTGGCGGAAGTCATAGGCCAGCTGCGCGGCGAACACCACCGCTTCCGGATCGTCGCCGTTCACGTGCAGGACCGGTGCGCTGACCATCTTGGCGATGTCGGTGCAGTACAGGGTCGAGCGCGAGTCGTCGCGGTTGGAGGTGGTGAAGCCCACCTGGTTGTTGATGACGATGTGCAGCGTGCCGCCGACGGTGAAACCGCGGGCCTGCGACATCTGGAACAGCTCCATCACCACGCCCTGGCCGGCGAACGCGGCGTCGCCGTGGATCAGGATCGGCATGACCTGCTTGCGCGCGGTGTCGTTGCGGCGCTCCTGGCGCGAACGCACCGAGCCAGCCACCACCGGGTCAACGATTTCCAGGTGCGACGGGTTGAACGCCAGTGCCAGATGCACCGGGCCGCCCTCGCTGGCCACGTCGGCCGAGAAGCCCATGTGGTACTTCACGTCGCCGGCAACGGCACGGTCGTCGTGCTCGAACTTGCCTTCGAACTCATCGAACAGCTTGCGCGGGTTCTTGCCCAGCGTGTTGACCAGGACGTTCAGGCGGCCACGGTGGGCCATGCCGATGATCACGTCCTTGACGCCTTCCTTGCCGGCGCTGCGGATCACCGTGTCCATCATCGGGATCAGCGAATCGCCGCCTTCCAGCGAGAAGCGCTTCTGGCCGACGTACTTGGTGTGCAGGTAGCGCTCCAGGCCTTCGGCAGCGGTCAGGCGCTCCAGGGTGCGGCGCTTGGTGTCGTCGCTGAGGCTGTAGTTGCCGCCAGCCTGTTCCAGGCGCTTGTACAGCCACTGGCGCTGGTCAACTTCCGAGATGTGCATGAACTCGGCGCCGATCGAGCCGGTATAGGTCGCCTTCAGGCGGGCAACCAGATCACGCAGCTTCATCCGCGGCTGACCACCCACGCCACCGGTGCTGAACTCGTCATTGAGGTCGGCATCGCTGAGGTGGTGGAAGGACAGGCCCAGGTCCGGCGGGTTGACCGGCGGGGTCAGGCCCAGCGGGTCGAGGTTGGCGCCAAGGTGGCCGCGCGAGCGGTAAGCGGTGATCAGACGGCCGACGTTGCGTTCACGCTCGTCGCCTTCACCGGCACCGAAGCCAGCGTTGTATGCGTTCTTGGCAGCTTCGGTGATGTGGGCGATGGCGGCCGAGTGCGGCACGTCACCTGCTTCGCGGCCCTTGAAGCCGTCGAAGTAGGACTTCCACTTGGGGTCCACACTGTCCGGGGAGACGAGGTACTGCTCGTACAGATCCTCGACATAGGAGGCGTTGCCGCCGGCGAGCTGCGATGACTGCGCAAACTGCTTCAGTAGATTGTCCACGATGGAGAGTTGGATTCACTTGTGGGGTAATTCTGGGGAACCGGCGGGACCATGCTGGAGCGCCCCGCGCGGGCGTGTTCTAACCGCTGAATTATACCCTCGACCGGACAGGAAGGGGCGCACACACTGTCCCCTGCATTAATACCTGTCCCGGTCGTGTCTTCACCTGCGGGTGGCTTCACACACCCAATACGCGCAGCGCGTTGCAGGGCGATGAACGCTCCCAGATGCGCTGGAACAGTGCTTCCTGCACCTGCGCGCGGGCCTGTGCATCCAGCGACAGCTCACCTTCGATGCGGCCGCCCATAGGACGAAAGTAGCAGTCGCCCCGGTCGTTGCTCAGGGCTGCTGAGACAATGCTGCTGTCAGCGGGGTCCAGCGGTTCGCGCAGCGTGAAGACGCTGGGCAGGCGCTGGAACAGGGCCAGCGTGGCCGCAGGCAGGGCCAGCAGGTTGGCTTCCAGTGCCAGTACCTGCACCTGCTTGTCATGGCGGGCGGTGGCGAAGCGGCGCAGGGCATCCAGTACCACCGGTTCACCCCAGAAATCGTCGGCACCCTGCAGCTGCAGCTGCAGGCGACGGCGTGCGCGGTGCACCACCGAGGCGGTGGCGGCGATGGCCTGATCCGGCGTGCCCACGCGCATGGCGCCGTCCAGACGCTGGCGCATGGTCACATGGGTGATGCCGGCCTCCTCGAACAGGGCGCCTTCCGGCAGGAAGCCGTTGCGGGCGTAGAAGTCACGGGCGGGCAGCTGCGCATGCAGGCTCACGTCGCCCCAGCCACGCTGGCGGGCCTCGGCCACCAGTGCGGCCAGCAGCGCCTCGCCCACACCCTGACTGCGCCAGTCGCGCAGCACGGCCATGCGGCCGATGCGGCGTTCCGGAGTCAGGCGGCCGGTGCCGACGACCTGGCCGCCGGCATCCACGGCGATGACGTGGTGGCTGAGCGGGTCCAGCGCATCGCTTTCCAGCGCGGCGGGAACCTGCTGTTCATCGACGAACACGCGCGTGCGAACGCCGTGCAGCAGTTGCTGCTGCACGGCGTAGTCGGCGGTGCGGACGCTGAAACCGGCCTGGGGGCTCATGCGGCGGGGGTGTCCTCGTCCTCGTCCTCTTCACCGGCGTCATCGCAGATGACCACCACTTCGACGCCCTCATCGTTCACCTGCACGGTGTCGATGGCGGCACTGGCCGGCTCGCCGTCGCCCGCCTCGGTGTATTCGATGACTTCGATTTCCAGTTCCGGGGCGTCGGCCTCCTCGTCGAAATCGTCCTCGAAATCGGCGTCGTCATCCTCGAAGCCTTCTTCCAGCACTTCCAGTGCATCCTGCTCGGCCAGCATGGCGGCGAGGGTTTCCACGTCCAGCAGCTGGTAGTAGCCGCCGGCCATCAGCGCCATCACGGCGTTTCGGCCCTTGGCCGAGAGCTTGTTCCAGGCGGTGACATCCAGCTGCTCGCTGGCCGCCAGGGACTGTGCGTCCTTGACCGGCAGGGCGTAGGACTGGCCAGACACATACAGATTGGCGCCACGGGTGGCGCGGCGCCATGCGGCGCGCGCCCACGGGTGGCGTTCCAGCACGCCGCCGTTGGCCAGCTCGTCTTCCACTTCTTCCACCGGGCGCGGCGCCTGCGAGGGCAGGATGTCGCCGGCCGAGCGGTAGGTGGTGATGAAGCGGCCGAACCAGTTGCCGAGGCGGTCCGGGTCGTTCATGCGCAGGGCATTGAGCGCGGCGACCACGCGGCCCATGGCGGCGTCGTCGATCTCGTTGGAATCTTCCGGCAGCTTCAGGTCCGGGTCCTTGTAGCGGATGGCCTCGTCGGCATCGGCCACCAGATCGTCCAGATAGTCGCTGATCAGCTCGGCCGAGGACGGCGCGCGCATGCCGAAGGAGAAGGTCAGGCAGGGGTCTTCGGCCACGCCGTGGTGCGGCACCAGCGGCGGCAGGTACAGCATGTCGCCCGGTTCCAGCACCCAGTCATGGGTGGGCTTGAACTTCTGCAGCAGCTTCAGCTCCACGTCCGGACGGAAGCCCAGCGGCGGCTGCTTGCCCTTGATGGATTCACTGGCGTCGATCTGCCAGCGGCGGTGGCCATAGGCCTGCATCAGGAACACGTCGTAATGATCGACGTGGGCACCCACCGAGCCACCGGTGGCGGCGAAGCTGATCATCACGTCGTCCATGCGCCAGCGCGGCAGGAAGCTGAAAGTAGGGAGCAGGGCGCGCACGTCCGGGTCCCACTTGTCCACGTCCTGCACCAGCAGGGTCCAGTCGTGGTCGGGCATGCCGGGGAAGTCTTCTTCCTGGAACGGGCCGGTGCGCAGGGTCCATTCATCGGTGGTGCGGTCGTGGCTGACGATGCGCGCCAGGGCGCCTTCTTCGCAGGCCAGGCCGGCCAGATCTTCCGGCATCACCGGGGTCTCGAAATCCGGGAATGCGCCGCGGATCAGCAGCGGGCGCTTGTGCCAGTAGTCGCGCAGGAAGGCGGCCGGGCTCATGCCCAGCGGCAGCCCCGGGCGGGCCTGGACTTCGATTGGATAGGTCTTCTGCTTGCGTGCAGCCATGGGGGAGTTCCTTGCGGCGATGAAACGGGGGGAGGGCGAGGGTGGCGCTTGTGCGCATATCGGCCGCTATTGTCCCCTTGTTCGCCCGAAACCGCACGGTGCGTGCTTGATCTGGATCAACCGGTCTGGTCGGCGATCTCGTCATAACCACGGCCCACGAACTCCAGCAGGCACCAGCCATGCCCGAAGGGATCGGACAGCGTGATAATTCGGCCCCAGCGTGCCTCGCGGATGTCACTTTCACGGCGCATGCCTGCGGCCTCGGCGCGCACGAGCGCGGGTTCCAGCCGGGGGACGATCACATCAAGGTGAACCGGCGTCCAATGACGCTGGAAAATCCGTGGTTTGCCGGCCGCGCCATCACTTCCTTCCGGCGTGGCGAGCAGCCAGAGAGGAACGGCAGCGCCGAGCAGCTCGATGGCGGAGCTGTCGAGCGTCCGCCCGACACGCAGGTCAAAGGCGGCGCAATAACAGGCCTGTGCTGAAGCGAGGTCCGGCACATCCAGATTAACCAGAAGTTCCATGGCACACCGCTCACAGCACCCGGTTGCCGCTGCCGCTGTCGTCAACCTTGGGCTCGCTGCTGGCATTGACGGTGTTGTTGTCGCCGCTGAACTTCACATTCTCGACCTGGCTGACGATGACCATGTTGTCGCTGCCGCTGATGTCGATGTTGGTGGCGTCAGTAAGGTTGAGCCCGTTGTTGCTGCCACGGACCAGCACCGTGTCCACCTTGGTGTTCAACACGGTGAAGTGGCTGCCTTCCACGGTGATGGAGCGGGCGGTGTCGAAATTGAGGCTGCCGTTGGAGGCGGTGATGGTGACGTCGCCGCAGTCACCGTTGATCACCAGCGTGCCGTTGTCCCGGGTGACGCGCAGGTTCTTGCCGTCGCAGGAGGCATTGTTGCCCGGGTCGTTGAGGGTGTCCGAGCTTGCCGGTGCCGCGGCAGGGGCGGGAGCCGTAGGGGCACTGGTGTCCGTAGCGGTCTTGTCGCAGGCGCTGAGGAGCAGGCCGACAACCAGCAAGGCGCAGGAGGACAAGGGGGAAGGCTTCATCGCGGCTTCCTGTCTGCGGAATCAGCGGCGATGCTGGCAGACAGGGCGCGAAAGTTTCATTACGTGGAACGTGGGTGATCCGAAAGGCGGGCGCAGGGATGTGGGAGCCTGGCCGCGCCTTCTCCCGCGAACGGGAGAAGGAAGCAGCAGTGGAGTCTATGCCGCGGCTCAGATCGCCTTGGCCAGGTCCGCTGCCAGACCCGCATAACCGCCCGGCGTGAGGTCGCGCAGGCGCTGCTTGGCGTCGGCGGGCAGGTCGAGGCTTTCGATGAATTCGCGCATCGACTCGGCGGTGATGCCGTGGCCGCGGGTCAGCGCCTTGAGCTGCTCGTAAGGGTTGGGCAGGCCGTGACGGCGCATCACCGTCTGCACGGCTTCGGCCAGCACTTCCCACGCCGCATCCAGATCGGCGTCCAGGCGCTCCGGGTTCACGGTCAGCTTGCCCAGGCCCTTGGCCAGCGATTCCAGGCCCACCTGTGTGTGGCCGAAAGCGGTGCCCAGCGCGCGCAGCACGGTGGAGTCGGTGAGGTCGCGCTGCCAGCGGCTGATCGGCAGCTTGGCGCTGAAATGCTCGAACAGCGCATTGCCGATGCCAAAGTTGCCTTCAGCATTCTCGAAATCGATGGGGTTGACCTTGTGCGGCATGGTCGAGGAGCCGACTTCGCCTTCCTTGAGCTTCTGCTTGAAGTAGCCCAGCGAAATGTAGCCCCAGATGTCGCGGGCCAGGTCGATCAGGATGGTGTTGGCGCGGCGCGCGGCGTCGCCGATCTCGGCAACGTTGTCGTGCGGCTCGATCTGCGTGGTGTAGGGGTTGAACACCAGGCCCAGCGAGGTGACAAAACGCTCGGCGAAGGCCGGCCAGTCCACGTCCGGGTAGGACACGACATGGGCGTTGTAGTTGCCAACGGCGCCGTTGATCTTGCCGGTCAGCTCGACCGCGCCGATCTGGCGGATCTGGCGCTCCAGACGGGCCACGACGTTGGCGATTTCCTTGCCAAGGGTGGTCGGCGAGGCGGTCTGGCCGTGGGTGCGCGACAGCATCGGCTGCGCGGCCTGCTCGTGGGCCAGCTTGCGCAGGCTGGCGGCGATGCCGCCCAGCGTCGGCAGCAGCACGTCGCGGCGGGCTGCTTCCAGCATCAGGCCGTAGGACAGGTTGTTGATGTCTTCACTGGTGCAGGCGAAATGCACGAATTCCAGCGCCGGGGCCAGCTCGGCGTCGTCCTTGAGCTGTTCCTTGATGAAATATTCCACCGCCTTGACGTCATGGTTGGTGGTGCGCTCGATTTCCTTGACCCGCGCGGCGTTGGCCACCGAGAAGCCATCGGCCAGCGCGTGCAGGCGCGCCTTGCCGGCGGCGGAGAAATCGGCCAGTTCGCTGATGCCCGGCTCGGCGGCCAGCGCCAGCAGCCATTCGATCTCCACCTTCACGCGGGCCTTGATCAGGCCGTACTCGGAGAAGATCGGGCGCAGCGCGTCAACCTTGCTGGCATAACGGCCATCAAGCGGGGACAGGGCGAGCAGGGCGGCTTCTGGGCGGGACGTATCCGTCATGTCGGCAGGCAGTGAGGCAGTGGCGGGGGCGCATATTCTACGCTGCCCCGGCCCCGGCGGTGCCCGGACAGGTGCGTCCTGCCGGTGGCAGGTGCCTTTACCGCCCATGGCGCGTATCGTTGAACGCTCAGCCGCCAGCCAGGGAAGCCGCCCACGCCAGCCGCAGCTTTCCTTTCCCCAACGAAACGAAGTGCGGAGTTGATTGATGAGCAAGGCTTCCAGCAAGGGTTCCCGCAACGGGTTCCGGACCGAACACGACAGCATGGGCGAGCTGCAGGTGCCCGCCGATGCCCTGTGGGGCGCGCAGACCCAGCGCGCAGTGGACAATTTCCCGGTGTCGGGGCAGCGCATGCCGCGTGCCTTCATCCGCGCGCTCGGGCTGATCAAGGGCGCTGCGGCCGAGGTGAATACCGGCCTGGGGCTGCTGCCCAAGGGCGTTGGCAAGGCCATCCAGGCCGCCGCTGCCGAGGTGGCCGAGGGTGCCCACGACGCCCATTTCCCGATTGACGTGTACCAGACCGGCTCGGGCACTTCGTCCAACATGAATGCCAACGAGGTGATCGCCAAGCTGGCCAATGTCGGCGGCAAGGCAGGCAAGGGCAGCGTTCACCCGAACGACCACGTCAACCTGGGGCAGAGTTCCAACGACGTCATTCCCACCGCCATCCGTGTTTCGGCGCAGCTGGAAACCGTGCAGACCCTGTTGCCGGCACTCAAGCACCTGCGCAGGACCATCGACAAGCGCGGCGCCAAGCTGGGCAAGGTGGTCAAGACCGGCCGCACCCATCTGATGGATGCCATGCCGCTGACCTTCGCCCAGGAGTTCGGTGCGTGGTCGGCGCAGCTGGAATCGGCCCAAGGGCGCATCGACGACGCCCTGAAGCGCCTGCGTCGCCTGCCGCTGGGCGGCACCGCCATCGGTACCGGCATCAATGCCGATCCGCGTTTCGGCGGCAAGGTGGCACGCGCGCTGACCGCCGCTACCGGCGTCCGCTTCGACAGTGCCGACAACAAGTTCGAGGGGTTGGCCGCGCAGGACGATGCGGTGGAGCTGTCGGGCCAGTTGAACGCGCTGGCGGTGGCGCTGATCAAGATCGCCAACGACCTGCGCTGGATGAACTCCGGGCCGCTGGCCGGGCTGGGCGAGGTGGAGCTGCCGGCCCTGCAGCCGGGCAGCTCGATCATGCCGGGCAAGGTCAATCCGGTGATCCCCGAGGCCACGGTGATGGCGGCGGCGCAGGTGATCGGCCACCACACGGCGATCACGGTGGCCGGGCAGACCGGCAATTTCCAGTTGAACGTGACCCTGCCACTGATCGCGGCCAACCTGCTGGATTCGATCCAACTGCTGTCCAGCGTGATGAGGCTGCTGGCGGACAAGGTGTTTGCCGGGCTGGTGGTGAAGCAGGACCGGGTGAGCGAGGCGCTGGCGCGCAATCCCATCCTGGTGACCGCGCTGAACCCGATCATCGGCTATGAGAAGGCGGCGGCCATCGCCAAGCGTGCCTACAAGGAGCAGCGGCCGGTGCTGGACGTGGCACTGGAGGACAGTGGCCTGCCGGAAGCCGAACTCAAGCGCCTGCTGGACCCGGCGGCCCTGACCAAGGGTGGCATCCACGAGGGATGAGGCGAGGGCCCCCGGCATGTGCCTGTAGAGCGGAGCCACGCTCCGCTGGGCTTTCCCGGTAAGGTACCCGCCGAGCATGGCTCGGCACTACGCGGGGTGTAGTGACAGGTTCACGTAGAGCGGAGCCATGCTCCGCTGGGCTTTCCCGGTAACGCCCATGCCGAGCATGGCTCGGCACTACGCGGCACGTAGCGGCAGGTTCACGTAGAGCGGAGCCACGCTCCGCTGGGCTTTCCCGGTAAGACGTCTGCCGAGCATGGCTCGGCACTACAGGGTTGCCGGGGTGGCTCGGCTCAGCGGATCGCCTTCAGGTTGGCGAGGGCTTCGTTGTATTCCTTGAACTCGGGAATGCGCTGGGCCAGATCGGGCGGAAACACCTGTTGGCCAGGCGGCAGCTGGATCGGCACCGCGCGGCCTGCGGGGTCGCTGGTGTCGGCGGCGCCGTCGGTCAGCGTGTTCTGGCGCAGGATCTGGGCCTTGACGAAGCTGGTGTGCAGCAGCGCGCGCTGTTCGTCACTCAATGGGATGGCGATGTCATCCACGCGCAGCTGGCCATCCGGGAAAATGTCCAGATTGGGGTAGGGCGCGCGCCGGATGGCGATGCGCTCGGCGGTGACTTCAGCCTTGGGCTTGCTGCGCTCGGAACGGTGCGCAGCGTATTTGTCGCGGTCGCAGCCGGTAGCCAGCACGGCGAAGGCAACCAGGGCGAGCAGCAGCAGTTTTTTCATGACGGTGTGGGGGGAATCAACGACAGAGGCGGCATTCTACCGCCCCTGCCGTGACCGGGCCGCAGCAGGTCAGGGGACGCTGACCGTGTTGTCGTTGAGGCAGTCGTCGATATCGCTCTGGTCCATCGTGGCATACGGCTTGAACTGCGGCACGGCCTCGGCCAGCTTCTGCTGGGTGGCCAGCAACGGCGGCAGCTGGTCGCAGATCAGCCTGGCGCTGGCCTTCACCTTCTCCGCCTCGGCGTTGATGCGCTCTCCCACCTTGTCACCGTCGCCGTTGAAGATGCCCTTCAGTGCTTCGCCCGCTGCGCGCACGCCCAGGTTGGCGCCCTGTACGCCCACTTCGATGCCAGCCTCGGCAATGCCCAGCATCTGCTTGCGGTACTGCAGGACAAGCGCGCGCTGGCTGTCGTCCAGCGGCACAGCGGCACCGTCGATCAACAGCTCGCCGGTCGGCGAAATCTCGACCTTGGGCTGGCCGTCATTCGAGATGGTGAGGTTTTCCTCGGCCATCTTCTTACGTGCGGCGTTGGTGGCCTCGCGTACCTTCTGGCCGATGGTGGTATCCGGATTCGGGTCGTTGGCCTGCGGGCGCTCGCCACAGGCGGCCAGCGACAGGGTTAGTGCCAAGGCAAGCAGGGGAGCGGCTTTGATCGCTTTCATGGTGGGCTTCCGTTGCAGTCGATGGGGTCAGCGCTTCTTCGGCAGATCAACCGTGCCGCGGATGCCGGAATGGTCAACCGAACCGCTGCCGCTGCTGCGCAGGCTGAGGCTGGCGGCGTTGCGCACGTCCACGTCACCCGAGCCGATGGAGCCGATGGCCACGCCACCGCTGGTGTCCTTCACTTCCACGTCGCCAGAGCCGACGCTGTCGATGGTGACCGAGCCCTGCACGCGTTCCAGCGTGACGTCGCCGGAGCCGACCGAGCCGATGCGGGCATCGCCACGCACCCCGTCGGCCTGGGCATCACCGGAGCCCATCGACAGCAGGTTCAACCCGCCGATGTTCTTCATTCCCAGATCACCCGAACCCACGGCGGCCGTCACCAGCCCCTTGATGTCACGCAGGACGATGTCGCCCGAGCCCACGTCGGCGCTCAGCGCCTGCGCACCGGTCACCGAGGCGTCGCCGGAGCCGACCTTCAGCTGCACCATGATGGTGTCCGGCACGCTGCCGGTCATGTCCAGATAGGCGTAGGTGTCGTCGTTGGAGTTCAGGTGCAGCCCCTGCGACTTGCGCTCCAGCTTGACCACCAGTTTGTCACCCACCTTCTGCTGCGTCACCGAGAGCTGACCCAGCAGGTCCTGGGTGGAAGCGCAGGCGCGGCCGGCGAGCGATGCCTTGGCCCCCGGGCTGGCCTGCAGGCGCAGGTCGTGCTGGTTGATCTCGAACACGACCGCCTTGGCACCGGCCAGATCCAGCTGCAGCGATTGCGGCTGGGTGAACTTGCAGTTGTCCTCGGCAAAGGCAGCCGCCGGCAGCAGGGTAAGGGCGAATAGAAGTGGTTTGATCTTCATCACGGTTCCTTGCGTTGCGTTTGCGGAAGAAAACTCAGATTTCGTCGCGGCGCTGGCGCAGCCAGATGGCGGCCACCACGAACACGATGCCGACCACGGCGCCGACCCACAGTTCCGGCATGGACAGCACAGCGAACTGCGAGGTGGGGGTGAAGCTGTCGGCCATGTTCTGGAGGGAACGGCCCTGGTCACGCGACGCGGTGTAGGCCATTTCGATGCCGGGCGAGGTGCCCAGCAGCAGGCGGCCGACCACATGGCCCCAGAACCAGCCCTGGTTCTGCCCGAACAACTTCATCGCATCGAACCAGGTGACGATCACGCCGGCGAACACCGGCAGCATCACCGCCCACAGGAAGGGCTTGCTCTTGGCCCAGGCCGAGCACATCAGCAACCAGCCTGCGGTGGGGAGGGCCCACAGCGCGTAGATCGGCAGGTGACAGACGAAGATGGCAAGGATGGACAGCGGCTTGGCCGGCGCCCAGATCAGCGTGGCCGGGTTGCCGCCATGGGCCAGCACCACCAGGCTGATCATGGCCAGAAAGCCGAACATGGTGACCATGGCCGCAGCGGTGGCCAGCACCGGTGCCACGACGAGAGCGCTGACGAGTTTGGACAGCACGGTCTGCGTGTCGGACAGCGGCATCGACTTCCAGAACAGCACGCTGCGGTCGCGGCGGTCGTCGTACAGCGCACCCAGGCAGTAGAAGAACACCACGAAGGCCAGCACGATGAACGGCCATGCCGCACTGAGCAGCAGGGTGAAGTTGATGCCGTCGGCCAGCTGCGCCGCGTCGCTGGGCGACATCTGGCTGGTCAGCATCTTCAGGTCCAGCCCGTTGACGTTGACGCCGTCGATATGCAGGTTGCCACTCTTGGCGGCGCGGTTGGCCGCCCACAGGCCGGCAATGAGGGCCATGGCCGAGAGCAGCAGCGAGATGCCGCCAGCCACCAGCGGTGACCACAGGAACCCACCCCGGTTTTCCCAGTACTCACGCTTGAGCAGCCACTTGAACTTGCCCAGCGGGGAGATGTGATGCGCGGTGTTCATGCGTAGGTTCCCTTCATGGTGGCCACGAACAGGTCGGCCAGGCCGGGGTTGCGGGTTTCGCCGAGGGCAGCGATGCGGTTGCGGTCCACACCGTCATAGAGCAATACGGTCTTGCCGAAGGGCAGGCTGCGCTCGTCGATGGGTCCCAAGGCGCGGGCGGCTTCCAGCGTGTCGGCCGAGGCCAGCAGCTCGGTGTAGCGGCCGGCCAGGGTTTCCATGTCGGTGGACAGCACGATCTGGCCATCGCGGATGAACAGCACGTCGGTGAGGATGTGCTCGATCTCCTCCACCTGGTGGGTGGTGATGATGATGGTCTTCTGCTCGTCGAAGTAATCCTCCAGCAGGCGCTGGTAGAACTCCTTGCGGTACATGATGTCCAGGCCCAGGGTGGGCTCGTCCAGCACCAGTACCTTCGCGTCGATGGCCATCACCAGGGCCAGATGCAGCTGCACCACCATGCCCTTGGACAGCTCTCGCACGCGCTGCTTGGGCTGCAGTTTGGTGTTGGCCAGGAAGCGCTCGCAGCGGGCGCGGTCGAAGCGCGGGTGGATGCCGGCGACGAAGTCGATGGTTTCCTTCACCCGGATCCAGCGCGGCAGCACCGCCACGTCGGCGATGAAGCAGACATCGTTCATCAGGGCGTTGCGCTGGCTGCGCGGGTCCATGCCCAGCACCTGCAGGTCGCCCTCGAACGCGGTCAGGCCCAGCATGGCCTTCAGCGCGGTGGTCTTGCCGGCACCGTTGGGGCCGATGAGGCCCACGATGCGGCCCGGTTCGATGGTGAAGTTGGCATTGTCCAGCGCCAGCTTCTGCTTGTAGGCCTTGCGCAGACCCTTGGCGGAAACGACGGCTTGAGCGACGGCGGCATTCATAGAGTGGTCCCCGGGGGCAGCAGGTCTTTCAGGGTCAGGCCAAGCCGCTGGATGCGCTCCAGCACGCCGGGCCATTCTTCGGTAAGGAATCGTTCGCGCTCGTTGCCGCGCAGTTTCAGGGCGGCTTCCTCGGTCATGAACATGCCAAGGCCACGGCGCTTCTCGACCAGGTTCTCGTCGGCCAGCTCCTGGTAGGCGCGGGAGACGGTGATCGGGTTGAGCTGGTACTCGGCCGCCACCTGGCGCACCGAGGGCAGGGCATCGCCCGGCTTCAGCAATCCGTCCAGCATCATCGCGATCACGCGATCCTTCAGCTGGCGGTAGATGGGAGCTCCATCACTCCACTGGATATCACTCATAAGGGGTCAGCTCCGCGGATTCAGCGACTGTGCGAAGGAGAAGTACGGCAGGGACAGACTGGTCCGCATCCGTCGGGCCTGCCGTTTCGCATCGGGTTGGGCGCCAGCATCCTGCTGTTCACCTGCCACCAGCGCTGCATAATCCGAACCGATGGAACGGCTGGACTGCAGCGAGGTGGCCGAGCAGCCGAGCAGCAGCAGGGCACCCGCGGCGGTCATTGCCTGGAACATGTACCTGTTGCGCCTGATGGCCATCTCGTCCCCCTGTGTAGGGTGGCTGGTGTTGTATGCAACTATAACACCGACACGGCGGCATGCAACTCCCTGCATGCCCAACTGATGGCATAGACCGGCCGGTGATGGGATCAACGCATTGGAGAACAGAGATGAAGATGCATAAGTGGTTGATGGCGCTGGCTATTGCTGCTGGCATGGGTGGTGCGGTGACGGCGTCGGCCAGCCCGTTGCTGGACCAGAACTACCGATCACTGGCCGGCAAGGAGGCCGTGAACCTGAACCGTGCCTACGGTGGCAAGGTGCTTCTGGTGGTCAACACCGCCTCCAAATGCGGCTACACCCCCCAGTACGAGGGGCTGGAGGCATTGCACCAGCAACTGTCCGGCCGCGGGTTTGCCGTGTTGGGCTTTCCATCCAATGACTTCAAGGGCCAGGAGCCGGGCACCGAGGCGCAGATCCAGGAGTTCTGCACCCTGACCTACGGGGTCAAGTTCCCCATGTTCCAGAAAGTGCATGTCATCGGCCCGGAAACCACGCCGCTGTACCGCGCGCTGACCACCGCCACCGGCGTCGCGCCGGGCTGGAACTTCCACAAGTACCTGATCAGCCGGGACGGGCGGGTGGTGGCCCAGTTCCCCAGCAAGGTGACGCCGGATGACCTGCAGCTGCGCGCGGCGATCGAGCGTGAGCTGGCCGCGCCGGCACCGCGCCGCTGACTGCCTCGACATATGCGGCGCGCATGCGACAATGACGCCCCTCGCGCCTACGTAGTGGCGTCTATTCACTTCCAGGAAAGCAGCGAATGAAGATGGGAAAGCGTGGCGCGGTTGCGTCGCTTCTGATTCTGGCGATGGCGACCCCCGGGGTCGTGTTTTCGCAACAACCCGCCGCCGCCCCGGCGGCCAGCAAGGAGAAGTCCGTTTTGACCTCGGAACGTGAAAAAATCGGTTACGCCATCGGTGTCGATGTTGCCAGCTCGTTCGAGCCGATCGCCTCGGAAGTGGACGTGGCCGAACTGCGCCGCGCCGTCGAGAACGCCTTTGCCGGCGGCCAGCCGCTGCTGACGCAGGAAGAAGCACAGCAGACCGACCAGGCGCTGCGCACCGTGATGATGGCCAAGAGCGGCCAGCAGGTTCCGGGCATGGCGCCGGGCAGCCAGCCGCCGTCGGTTGACCGCAAGAAGGTCGGCCAGATGCTGGGCAGCTATGCCGTCGGCCCTTCGCTGGCACCGATCCAGAAGGACATCGATCTGGATTCCGTGTTCCAGGCCATCACCACCATCTTCGCCAAGGGCACCCCGCTGATGGACCGTCAGCAGGCCCAGGCCACGCTGCAGGCGTTCAGTACCTCCAAGCAGGCTGCTTCGGCCGGCAAGAACCGTGAGGAAGGCAATGCTTTCCTGGCCAAGAACAAGACCCAGCCGGGCGTGGTGACCACCGCGTCGGGCCTGCAGTACCAGGTGCTGCGCGCCGGCAGCGGCGAGCGCCCGGTGCCGACCAGCCGCGTGCGCGTGAACTACGAAGGCAAGCTGCTGGACGGTACCGTGTTCGACAGCAGCTACGAGCGTGGCCAGCCGGTTGATTTCGGCCTGAACCAGGTGATCAAGGGGTGGACCGAAGGCGTCTCGCTGATGCCGGTCGGTTCTAAGTACCGCTTCTGGATTCCGTCGGAAATGGCCTACGGCAGCAGCGGCACCCCGGGCGGTCCGATCGGCCCGGACGCCACGCTGACCTTTGACGTCGAACTGCTGGGCGTCCTGCAGTAAGCAACGGAACAACGGAGCTGTCGCCCCATGCGCGTAGCGATTTTCGGTACTGGTTATGTGGGTCTCGTCACCGGGACCTGCCTGGCCGAAGTCGGCCACGACGTGGTCTGCGTGGACATCGACAAGGCCAAGGTGGAAGGGCTGGAGCGGGGCATCATCCCGATCTACGAACCCGGCCTTGAGCCCATGGTGAAGGCCAACCACGCCGCTGGGCGGCTGGCCTTCACCACCGATGCCGCACAGGCCATCACCCATGGGCAGGTCATCTTCATCGCGGTGGGTACGCCGCCGGATGAGGATGGCAGCGCCGACCTGCAGTACGTGCTGGCCGTAGCCCGCACCATCGGCCGCCACCTTGCCCATCCGGCGGTGGTGGTCAACAAATCGACGGTGCCCGTGGGCACCGCCGACAAGGTCCGTGCCGCCATTGCCGAAGAGCTGGCCGCGCGCGGTGCCGATATCGCCTTCGACGTGGTTTCCAACCCGGAATTCCTCAAGGAAGGCGATGCGGTGGCCGACTGCATGCGCCCGGACCGCATCGTCATCGGCGCTGCCAACCCGGACGCCGTGGCCGTGCTGCGTCGCCTGTACGCACCGTTCAACCGCAACCGCGACCGCGTGGTGGAAATGGACGTGCGCTCGGCGGAGCTGACCAAGTACGCGGCCAACGCCATGCTGGCCACCAAGATCAGTTTCATGAACGAGATCGCCAACATCGCCGAGCGCGTGGGGGCCGATATCGAGCACGTGCGCCAGGGCATTGGTTCGGACCCACGCATTGGCTGGCACTTCATCTACCCGGGCGCCGGCTACGGCGGTTCCTGCTTCCCCAAGGACGTGCAGGCGCTTGCGCGCATCGCCACACAGCACGGCCACCAGCCGCAGCTGCTGGATGCGGTGGAAGCGGTGAACACCGTGCAGAAGGGCCACCTGTTCGAGCTGATCCAGCGCCACTACGACCGTGGCGAGGACGAAGGCGTGCGCGGCAAGACCTTTGCCGTGTGGGGCCTGGCGTTCAAGCCCAACACCGACGACATGCGCGAGGCACCGAGCCGCCGCCTGCTGGCGCAGCTGTGGGAAGGTGGCGCCACCGTGCGCGTCTATGACCCGGAAGCGATGCAGGAAGCGCGGCGCATCTTCGGCGAGCGCGAGGACCTGGTGTTCTGCGCGTCCGCCTACGAAGCGCTGGAAGGTGCCGACGCACTGGTGGTGGTCACCGAGTGGAAGCAGTTCCGCAGCCCCGACTTCAGCCGCCTGCGCAAAGCGCTGGGCGACGCGGTGGTGTTCGATGGCCGCAACATCTATGAACCGCAGGAAATCGAGGCTGCCGGCCTCGCGTATTACGGCATTGGCCGGGGACGTTCCGTAAATGGATGACATGTTTGCAAGCGAGCGCGAACAGGCGCTGGAAGCACGCCTGATCGAACTTGAGATGCGCGTTTCCTTCCAGGAACAGGCGCTGGCCGAGCTGAGCGAAGCCTTGGCCGAAGCGCGCATGGAAGGCAGCCGCAACACCGATATCCTGCGTAACCTGCTGGACGATCTGGGCAAGGTACGCTCGGCGCTGTACGCCTCCGACCCCGCCACTGAACCGCCCCCGCCGCACTACTGATAGAAGCACCACACGCATGAGCGACACTCTCCGCGACCAGCTCCTCGGGCTGGGTTTCAAGCCTGCCCCCAAGCCGGAGCGCAAACCCGAAGCACGCCGTGATGGCCGTCCGCCGAACCGGCAGGGCCAGCCGCAGGGCAAGCCCGGCAACCGCCAGGGCGGCAAGCCGCATGCCAACGCCGCACCGGGCAAGCCGGGCCAGAACAAGTCTGGTCAGGGCAAGCCGCAGCAGGGCCCGCGCAAGCCGCGCTCGCAGGAAGACATCGATCTGGCCAAGGCGTATGCCATCCGCGCCCAGAAAGAGAAGGACGAGCGCATCGAGGCCGAGCGCCAGAAGCAGGAAGAGGCACGCCTGCGCCGCGAGGCGCGCGCCAAGCTGGACGAGCTGATCAAGGACAAGGGCCTGAACGACCCGGCGGCCGACATCGCCCGTCACTTCCCGTATGGCGGCAAGATCAAGCGCATCTACGTCACCGCCGACCAGCTCAAGGCGCTCAACGCCGGTGAGCTGGGCGTGCTGCAGCAGAATGGCCGCTACATCCTCGTGACCGCCGCGCTGCTGGCCGAAGCCGAAGCCGTGTTCGCCCCGAGCGTGGCCTTGAAGGTGGACCCCAACGCCCCGGCCGAGGACGATCCCTACGCCGACCCGCAGTATCAGGTGCCGGACGATCTGGTCTGGTGAGACGTTGACAGCATCGAATACGAACAAGGCGCCCAAGGGCGCCTTGTTTCGTCATGGCCACCGTACAGAGCTCCCGTAGCCCGGGTAAGCGCAAGCGCACCCGGGGATTGTCCTGACAGTGCATGGTGTGGGTGGCGCTACCAGCTCCCGGGTGCGCTGCGCTTAGCCGGGTTACGCGCTACACGCTGGTTGATCTGGCCGCGCGCTGTCGCTGACGTGACGGCGGCAGCCAGTACCAGGCGATCAGTGCGCCGGCGAGGGCGAAGAAGCCGCCGGCGATGAAGGCGACTTTGCCGTCGCCGAACTGCCAGAGCTGGCCTGCGATCAGGGCACCGAGCACGCCGCCCAGTCCTGACGAGAAGCCGTAGAACAAGCCCTGGCCGTGCCCGTTGAGGTTGCCGGGGAAGTAGCGCGCCAGCAGCTGCATGGCCGACGCGAAGAAAGCGGCGAAGCCGAGGCAGTGGGTGGCCTGGGCCAGCAGCATCACCGGTATGTTCTCCGGCCACAGCGCGGTGGCCCACCAGCGCAGCGCGGCGCTGGCCATGGAGATGATGAGCAGCCAGCTCGCGTCCCAGCGGCGGAAGAAGCGGGCGATCAGGAAGAACACAGCGATCTCGAACACCACGCCCACCATCCACATCACGCCCAGCAGCGAGGTGCTGTAGCCGTGGTGATCCATGTAAAGCGAGAAGAACGTGTAATACGGGCCGAAGGAAAGCTGTTCGAGGAAGGCGGCAACGAAGAACGCCAGCACCGGCTTCTGCTTGACGATGCCCCAGAAGCCGCCGTCGTGGTGGCTGTGGGTGCCGATGTCGCGCGCGTAGCGGTTGACGAACGACGCGCCGGTCAGCAGCACGAACAGCGGCAGCATCAGCCACGGCAGTGCGCCAGGGCCGTTGCGCTCGATCAGCCAGCCGAACAGGGTGACAACGATGATGAAGCCCAGCGAGCCCCAGACCCGGATCATGCCGTAGCGATGGCTGTCGCTGCCCAGGTGGGTGAGGGTGATGGACTCGAACTGCGGCATCACTGCGTTGTAGAAGAAGCAGAATACGGTCATCACCACATACAGCACCCATTGCGGCGCCGGCACCAGGAAGGCGATGAAGCTGAGGATGGTCAGCACGCAGCCGATGCGCAGCCAGCGGATGGGTTTGGGCGACACCGCCGCCAGCGAGGTCCAGGTGCTGGGAGCGATCACGCGGGTGGCATACCACAGGCTCATCATCACGCTGATGGCGGTGACGGTCATGCCGCGCGACTGCAGATACAGGCTCCAGTACGGGGTGAAGGCACCCAGCGCCGCGTAGTAGAAGAAATAGAAACTGGAAAGCCGTGCGGTGGGCACGGCTGCGGCTGTCGCGGCGGGGCTGGTCATGGCGTCAGAACAGGTCTTCAACCGGTGTGTTCAGCAGCTCCATCGTTCCGTGGCCGAGGCGGCGGAGCTTGGAGATGCCGAGGTCCCGGATGATCGCGTGGCGGGCGTGGGGCAGGGCGGCATCGTACAGGTCATGCGGCGCGACGTTCTTGCCATGAACGCCGGGCTGCAGGTCGATGCCGGCGGCAGCATAGCAGTGCTGCACCATCGCCGAGCAGTACAGCGCACCTTCCTTGGACAGCAGGTTGCTGCGGCGTCGCAGGCGGGTGCTGTGCATGGCGAACAGCGTGCCGACCAGTTCGCTCATCGAATAGCTGGATTGCCCGGCAAGCAGTTCCAGCGCGGCGATCTGCACGTTGCGGACCTGCGTGGCGTCCAGCCCGAAGTCGAGGATGGCCAGATTGGGAAAGGCCTCGTCGTCGAAATAACGGGTGGCGCGGTTCTCCTGCGCGCCGAGCCGCAGCTGGCGATTGCGCAGATCCAGATCCGATTCCAGCACCCACCAGTGGCCGTCGAGCCGCTGCTCGTTGAAGAGGAAGGCGTGCGACCACAGGCTGCGGTGGCTGTCGTCGGTCAACGGCGCCTGCGCCTTGCGGATGGCCTTGCCCACCCAATCCGAGGTGCCGCACAGACCGATGCAGCCAGGGCGTGCGTGCTTGCGGATCAATTCGGCGTTGCGGCTTTCCATGCGCTTACTCGGGGTCGTAATCCAGATTGGAAGCCAGCCAGCGTTCGACCTGCGCGCGCTCCACGCCCTTGCGGCGTGCGTAGTCGTTGACCTGTTCGCGTGACACGCGACCGACCACGAAATACTGGCTCTGCGGGTGGCTGAAGTAGTAGCCGGACACCGCCGCGGTTGGCAGCATCGCGAAGCTCTCGGTCAACGACATGCCGATGGCGTTGGCGCCGAGCAGGGCGAACAGCGTCTGCTTCTCGCTGTGCTCCGGGCACGCGGGGTAGCCGGGAGCAGGGCGGATGCCGCTGTACTTCTCGCCGATCAGCGCCTCGTTGTCGAGCTGCTCATCGGCAGCGTAGCCCCAGTACTCGGTGCGCACGCGCTGGTGCAGGCGCTCGGCCAGCGCTTCGGCCAGACGGTCGGCCAGAGCCTTGAGCAGGATGGCGTTGTAGTCGTCATGGTCAGCCTCGAAGCGCGCCACATGCGGCTCGATGCCGATGCCGGCGGTGACGGCGAAGGCGCCCATCCAGTCCTGCTTGCCGCTGTCCTCGGGCGCGATGAAATCGGCCAGGCAGAAATCGGGGCGTTCGGCGGGCTTGTCCACCTGCTGGCGGAGGAAGTGCAGGACGGTCTGTGTCTGCCCAACAGCGTCGCCTGCGTTGGTGGCCGCATGTTCAACCACCACGTCATCGCCACGGCTGTTGGCCGGCCACAGGCCGAACACGGCGCGGGCGGTGAGCCACTTCTCGTCGATGATGCGCTTGAGCATGGCCTGCGCATCACGGTACAGCTCGCTGGCCTGCGGGCCGACGACCTCATCGGTGAGGATGGCCGGGAACTTGCCGGCCAGCTCCCACGCCTGGAAGAAAGGCGTCCAGTCCATGGCCGGCAGCAGATCTTCCAGCGGGTAGTCGTCGAACACATGCAGGCCCGGCTGTGCGGGCGTGGGTGGCGTATAGGCAGCCCAATCGCAGGTGAAGCGCTGGCCGCGTGCGTGCTCCAGCGACACCAGACGCTTGGCGTCGCCACGGTTGCGGTGGCGGTTGCGGATGTCGGCGTAGTCGGCGTCGTTGGCGGCGACGAAGTTGGCGCGCAGCTCGCTGGAGATCAGCGACTGGGCGACGCCCACCGCGCGCGAAGCATCCTTCACCCAGACGGTCGGTGCGCTGTAGAACGGGTCGATCTTCAGCGCGGTATGCGCGCGCGAAGTGGTGGCACCGCCGATCATCAGCGGCATCTCGAAGCCCTGGCGCTGCATCTCACGGGCGACGTGGCTCATTTCTTCCAGTGACGGGGTGATCAGGCCGGAGAGGCCGATGATGTCGGCGTTCTCGGCGCGAGCCGTGTCCAGGATCTTCTGCGCCGGCACCATCACGCCGAGATCCACGACCTCGAAGTTGTTGCAGGCCAGCACCACGCCGACGATGTTCTTGCCGATGTCGTGCACGTCGCCCTTGACCGTGGCCATGACGATCTTGCCGTTGCTCTTGCCGACATCGCCGGTGCGCGCCTTCTCGGCCTCGATGAAGGGCAGCAGGTAGGCCACGGCTTTCTTCATCACGCGTGCCGACTTGACCACCTGCGGCAGGAACATCTTGCCGGCACCGAACAGGTCGCCGACCACGTTCATGCCGTCCATCAGCGCGCCTTCGATCACATCCAGCGGGCGCATGGCCTGCTGGCGTGCTTCCTCGGTGTCTTCTTCCACCCAGGCATCCAGCCCATGCACCAGCGCATGCGCCAGACGTTCGCGCACCGGGCGCTCGCGCCAGCCCAGGTCCTCGCTTTTCTTGTCGCCCTTCTTGCCCTTGTACCGCTCGGCGATCTCCAGCAGGCGCTCGGTGGCGTCGCTGCGGCGGTTGAGCACCACGTCCTCCACGCGCTCGCGCAGCTCGGGGTCCAGATCGTCATAGATGGGCATGGCGCCCGCGTTGACGATGCCCATGTCCATGCCGGCCTTGATGGCGTGGTACAGGAACACCGAGTGGATGGCCTGGCGGACGGTCTCATTGCCGCGGAAGGAGAACGACACGTTCGACACGCCGCCGGACACATGGCAGTGGGGCAGGGTGCGCTTGATGATGCGGGTGGCTTCGATGAAGTCCACCGCGTAGTTGTCGTGTTCCTCGATGCCGGTGGCGACGGCGAAGATGTTGGGGTCGAAGATGATGTCTTCCGGCGGGAAGCCCACCTGCTCGGTGAGGATGCGGTAGGCACGGGTGCAGATTTCCACCTTGCGCTCGCAGGTATCGGCCTGGCCCACTTCGTCGAAGGCCATCACCACGGCGGCGGCGCCATAGCGGCGCACCAGCCGCGCGTGTTCGATGAACAATTCCTCGCCTTCCTTGAGCGAGATGGAATTGACCACGCTCTTGCCCTGCAGGCACTTGAGGCCGGCTTCGATCACGCTCCACTTGGAGGAGTCCACCATCACCGGAATGCGGGCGATGTCAGGCTCGGACATGATCAGGTTGAGGAAGCGGGTCATCGCTTTCTCCGAGTCGATCAGACCCTCGTCCATGTTCACGTCGAGAATCTGCGCGCCATTGGCCACCTGCTGGCGCGCCACGTCCACGGCTTCCTCGTAGCGTTCTTCCTTCACCAGCTTGCGGAACTGCGCGCTGCCGGTGACGTTGGTGCGCTCGCCGACGTTGATGAACAACAGGTCGGGCGTGATGACCAGCGGTTCCAGACCGGAGAGGCGGGTGTTATGGGTAGCGGTGCTCACGCGGCCTTCTCCTGTGCACCGGGCAGCGGGCGCGGCGCAATATCGGCCACGGCATCGGCGATGGCACGGATGTGATCAGGTGAAGTGCCGCAGCAGCCGCCCACCAGATTGAGCAGGCCGGACTGGGCGAACTCCCTCAAGGTGCGCGCCATTTCCTCCGGCGTTTCGTCGTATTCGCCAAAGGCGTTGGGCAGGCCGGCGTTGGGATGGGCGCTGACGTAGCCGCTGGAAACCTGCGACAGGGTTTCCACATGCGGGCGCATGTCGGTGGCGCCCAACGCGCAGTTGAAGCCGATCGACAGGGGCTGGCTGTGCGCGACCGAGGCGTAAAAGGCTTCAGCGGTCTGACCGCTCAGGGTGCGGCCGGAGGCATCGGTGATGGTGCCGGAGATCATGATCGGCAGGCGGCCGGCGCGTGCGTCGAACACTTCCTCGATGGCGAACAGCGCCGCCTTGGCGTTGAGCGTATCGAAGATGGTCTCCACCATCAGCGTGTCGGCGCCGCCGTCGATCAGGCCTTCGATGGCCTCGCGATAGGTGGCGCGCAGTTCGTCGAAGCTGGTGTTGCGGAAGCCGGGGTCGTTCACGTCCGGGCTGATCGATGCGGTGCGGCTGGTCGGGCCGAGCACGCCGATGACGAAGCGCGGCTTGTCGGGCGTCCTGGCCTGTACGGCGTCGCAGCACTCGCGCGCCACCCGTGCACCGGCCTTGTTCAACTCATAGACCAGGTGTTCCAGATGGTAGTCGGCCTGGCTCACCGAGGTCGCGTTGAAGGTATTGGTTTCGACCAGATCGGCGCCCGCTTCCAGATACGCGGTATGGATGCCGGCGATCACGTCCGGGCGCGTCAGCAGCAGCAGGTCGTTGTTGCCCTTGAGGTCATGCTCGCAGCCGGGGCCATGCACATGCTGACTGTCGAAGCCGCCGCTGAAACGCTCGCCCCGGTAGTCGCCTTCCTCCAGCCGATGTCGCTGGATCATGGTGCCCATGGCGCCATCGATGATCAGGATGCGGTGTGCGAGGGCGTCCATCAGTTGGGAAACACGCTCCGGGTGGAGCCAGGGCAGGGCTTGCATAGGGCGGGCCAGTCAGTGAGGCGGATGGGGCGGAGCCGTAGGCTCAGGCGGGGCGGTGGGCGATCAGCGAGATCACCTCGAAATGCGGCGGACGCTTCTCGCGCGTCACCGTTTCCAGGCTGGAGACCTGCAGCCCGGTCTTTTCCACGAACTTGCGCAGTTCCTTGCCGGTGAAGCCCAAGTTGACGTGGCCGTAGGCTTCCACGGCCACCTTGTGCTCGTGGCGGGCCAGACTGCACAGCATCAGGCGGCCGCCGGGGCGCAGCACGCGCGCGCATTCGGCGACGGCCTTGGCCGGGTGGCTGGAGTAGGTGAGGGCGTGCATCAGCACGACGAGATCGAAGCTGTCGTCGGTGAAGGGCAGCTTGTGCATGTCGCCTTCGAGCACTTCCACATTCGGCAGCTTGCGCAGGCGCTCGCTGGCGGCAGCCACCACGCGGGCGCTTGTGTCGATGCAGACATAGCGCTGCGCATGCGGGGCCAGCAGTTCGGCGAGTACGCCGTCGCCGGACGCGATGTCGAGCACATCGCCGGTCTCCAGCAGCGGCAGGGCGCTGCGGGCCATGGCTTCCCAAGTCCGGCCCGGGGAGTAGTGGCGCTCCATGTCGCCGGCCACACTGTCGGCCCAGTTCTGGTCGGCGGCGCGCATCGCCAGCACGGCGGGAACGCGTTCAGCATCCTGACGCAGCAGCGGGTCGTCGCTGCCGCTGCTCAGTGCGTGCCACAATGCACGCTGCGCCGCGTCCAGCGAGGCCTCGTCGAAGCGGTAGTACGCCGACACGCCGGCACGGCGGTCGCGCACCAGCCCGGCTTCCTTGAGGCGGGCCAGATGGGTGGACACGCGCGGCTGCGCCAGCGTGGTGATGGCCGACAGCTCGGCCACGGTCAGTTCTTCCTGTTCCAGCAGCGTCAGCAGGCGCACCCGCGTCGCATCGGCGAACACTTTCAGACGGGTTGACCAGTCTTCCAGATCCATAAATATCTACCTATCGCGATATAGAGATATTTTCCCCCTGTCAGCTGATCTGGTCAAGGCGAGGGACGCGCGGCGGGCGCCCGCGATGGTTACAATCGAAACCTCATTGACCCTGGGAGGGGTGTTGTGGATTTCAGTTTTTCCGACGAGCAGCTGATGCTGCAGGACGTCGCCCGACGCATCGCCAAAGAGAAGATCGGGCCGAGCGCCGAGCATTTCGACGCCACCGGTGAGTACCCGCTGGAGAACATCCGCCTGCTGGGCGAGAACGGCCTGATGGGTATCGAGGTGCCGGTGGAGTACGGCGGATCGGGCATGGACCCGGTGTCCAGCGTGCTGGCCATCATCGAGGTCTCGGCAGCGGATGCAGCCCACGCCACCATCATGTCGGTCAACAATTCGCTGTTCTGCAATGCCGTGCTGAACCACGGCACCGAGGAACAGAAGCAGACTTACGTGCGCGCCATTGCCGAGGGCCGCGAGATCGGCGCCTTCGCGCTGACCGAGTCGCAGTCCGGCTCCGACGCCACGGCCATGCGCTGCCGCGCGGTCAAGCAGGCGGACGGGTCGTTCGTCATCAATGGCCAGAAGAGCTGGATCACCTCCGGCCCGGTGGCGCGCTACATCGTGCTGTTCGCCATGACCGACCCGGAGAAGGGCGCGCGTGGCATCACCGCGTTCATGATCGACACGCAGAAGCCGGGCTTCGGCCGTGGCAAGACGGAGCCGAAGCTGGGCGTGCGCGCGTCGGCCACCTGCGAGATCGAATTTCAGGATTACGTTGCGGCGGTCGATGAAGTGATAGGCAACGAAGGCGAGGGCTTCAAGATCGCCATGAGCCTGCTGGACTCGGGCCGCATCGGCATCGCCTCACAGGCGGTCGGCATCGCGCGTGTGGCATATGAGGCATCGTTGGAATACGTGAAGGAGCGCAAGTCCTTCGGCGCGCCCATCGGCACCTTCCAGATGATCCAGGCCAAGATCGCCGACATGAAGTGCAGGTTGGACGCCGCCATGCTGCTGACGCTGCGCGCCGCGTGGACCAAGTCGCAGGGCAAGCGCTTCTCGACCGAAGCCGCGGTGGCCAAGCTGACCGCTTCGGAAGCCGCCATGTGGATCGCTCATCAGGCCGTGCAGATTCACGGCGGCATGGGCTACTCCAAGGAGATGCCGCTGGAGCGTTACTTCCGTGATGCCAAGATCACCGAGATCTATGAAGGCACCTCGGAAATCCAGCGCATGGTCATCGCCCGCAACGAAACGGGGCTGCGCTGAGGGTTCCAGCGCGGCTGCGCTGTTGAAGAAGCGCCCGATGTGCGACAAAAAAAAGCCCCGGCAACTGCCGGGGCTTTTTTTTTCAACCGCATCAGGAATCAGCGATCCTGCTGGGCCGTGCGTACCTTGTGCTGTTCCAGATATTCCTTGGACGGCTCATCCATCTTGTCGCCCAGCACGCGGCGGACGCAGACGAAGAACAGCGGGATCAGCAGCACGCCGATGACGGTGGCGAACAACATACCGCCGATCACGCCCGTGCCCAGCGAATGACGGGCGTTGGCACCGGCACCACTGGAGATCGCCATCGGCAGCACGCCGAGGATGAAGGCGAAGGAGGTCATCAGGATCGGGCGGAAGCGCAGGTGCGCTGCCTCGATGGTGGCATCGCGCAGGGTCTTGCCCATGGCGCGCTGTTCCACCGCGAATTCCACGATCAGGATCGCGTTCTTCGCCGCCAGACCGATCACCGTCACCATGCCGATCTTGAAGTACAGATCGTTCGGCAGGCCGCGCATCAGCGAGAACACCACCGCGCCGAGGATGCCGATCGGCACCACCAGCAGCACCGCCACCGGGATGGACCAGCTTTCGTACAACGCGGCAAGGCACAGGAACACCACCACGATGGAGAGCACCATCAGCAGCGTGGCTGCGTTGCCCGCCAGGATTTCCTGGTAGGACATGCCGCTCCAGTCGAAGCCGAAGCCTGCCGGCAGGTCGTCATGCACCAGACGCTCCATCGTGTTCATCGCCTGGCCCGAGCTGCCACCCGGTGCCGGGGCACCGACGATGTTCACCGCCGAATAGCCGTTGTAGCGGCTCAGCGCCGGCGGGGCGTAGATCCAGTCCGCCTTGACCACGGAGCTGAGCGGGATCATCGCGCGTTGGCCGGTGGCGTCCTTGCTCAGCGCGCTGGGCACGTAATAGCTGCGCAGCGATTCCGGGCCGGTACGGTAGGCGGCATCGGCCTGCATGTTCACGCGCTTGATGCGGCCCTCGTAGAAGAAGTCGTTGACGTACACCGGCGCCAGCATCATCTGGATCGCGGTGTAGACATCATTGACCGACACGCCCATGGTCTGGGCCTGCACGCGGTCCACCTTCAGCTGCAGCTGCGGCGCGTTCTCAAGGGTGTTCGGACGCACGCCCACCAGCGAGGTGTCTTTGCCGGCAGCACCCAGCAGGGTGTTGCGTGCCTCCATCAGCGCATCCTGGCCGGCACCACCACGGTCCTGCAGCCACATGTCGAAACCACCGAACTGGCCCAGGCCCTGCACGGTCGGCAGGTTGACGAAGAAGATCTGCGCGTCCTTGATGCCGTAGGCCTGCTTGTTCATCTTCTCGATGAACTCCGGCGCGGTCTCGTCACGCTTGCTCCAGTCCTTCAGGCGGATGAAGGCCATGCCGACGTTCTCGCCGGAGCCGACGAAGCTGAAGCCGGTGATCTGCATCATGCCTTCAAAGGCATCCTGCTTCTCCAGCGTGCCGCGCAGCTGGTCGAACACGTCACTGGTGCGGGTCTTGGTGGCACCCGGCGGCAGCTGCACGATGGCCAGCGCGTAGCCCTGGTCCTCTTCCGGCAGGAAGCTGCCCGGCAGGCGGGTGAACAGGAAGCCACACAGCACCAGCAGCAGGGCGAACACCACCAGCCAGCGCGGGCTGTGCTTGATCACGCTGCCCACACTGCCGACATAGCTCTTTTCCAGCTTGCCGTAGTACTTGTTGAAGGTGCGGTACACCCAGTTCGGGTTTTCGTTGTGGGTGGGCTTGAGGAAGGCCGCGCACAACGCCGGGGTGAAGGTCAGCGCCAGCAGCGCGGAGAAGCCCATCGCCATGGCGATGGTCAGCGCGAACTGCTTGTAGATCTCACCCGAGGCACCCGGCTGGAGCGCGCTGGGAATGAACACCGCCGCAAGCACCACGGTGATGGCCACCACGGCGCCGGTGATCTGGCCCATGGCCTTCTGCGTGGCCGGCTTGGGGTCGAGCTTTTCCTCGCTCATGATGCGCTCGACGTTCTCGATCACCACGATCGCGTCGTCCACCACGATGCCGATGGCCAGCACCATCGCGAACAGGGTCAGCTGGTTGATGGTGAAGCCGATCGCCAGCATGCCCATGAAGGTGCCGAGCAGGGCCACCGGGATCACCAGCGTGGGAATGATGGTGGCGCGGAAGTTCTGCAGGAAGATCAGCATCACCAGGAACACCAGCACGATCGCTTCGATCAGGGTGTGGATCACTTCCTTGATCGAGATGTTGACGAAGGTGGTGCTGTCGTACGGGGTGAACCAGCTCACACCGGCCGGGAAGCTGCCGGCCAGGTCGTCCATCTTGGCGCGCACGGCCTTGGACACGTCCAGTGCATTGGCGCCGGGCAGCAGCTGGATGGCGAAGGCCGCCACCGGCTTGCCGTTGTATTTGGTGTCGAAGCCATAGTTGGAGGCACCGAAGGACACACGGGCCACGTCCTTGAGCTTGACCACGCTGCCGTCCGCGTTGGCACGCAGGATGGTGTTCTCGAACTCTTCCGGCGTGCTGTAGCGGCCTTCGGCGGCGACGGTGGCGGTGAAGGCCTGCCCGTTCGGGGCCGGGTCACCGCCCAGCGAACCGGCGGCGAACTGCAGGTTCTGGGTGCCGATGGCGTTGTACACGTCGGTCGCCGACAGGTGGTAACCCTGCAGCTGTTCCGGGTTCAGCCAGATGCGCATGGCGTACTCGGCACCGAACTGCTGGGTGCTGCCGACGCCGGGAATACGCGAGATCTGTTCCAGCACGCGTGCGCCGACGATGTCGTTGAGCGCGTCGCGGTCCACGTTGCCGTCGTCCGAACGCACGCCCACGGCCATCAGGAAGCCGGCGTTGGCCTTGGCCACCACCACGCCCTGCTTGGTCACTTCCGACGGCAGACGCGGCGTGGCCAGTGCCACCTTGTTCTGCACCTGCACCTGGGCGATGTCGGCATTGGTGCCGCTGTCGAAGGTGAGGGTGATGCTGACGCGGCCACTGGAGGAGGACGAGGAGCTGAAATAGACCAGGTTGTCGATACCGGTCAGCTGCTGCTCGATCACCTGTGTTACCGCCTTCTCGGCGGTGGATGCGCTGGCGCCGGGGTAGGTGGCGCTGACGGTGATCTGTGGCGGCGCGACGCTGGGGTAGGACTCCACGCCCAGGTTGAGGATCGAGATCACGCCGCCCAGCGAGATCAGGATGGCCACCACCCAGGCGAATACCGGGTGCTCGATAAAGAATTTAGGCATGAGGGGCTTCCGTTGTTACTTCTTGTCCGGCGCCGGAGCGGCGGCGGCAGGCTTGGCGGCAGCACCCGGCTGGCCCGCGGCGGCAGGGTTCCACGGGCTGGCCTTGGCCGGCGCGCCGTCCTTCACCTTCTGGATGCCGGAAACGATGATCTGGTCACCGGCTGCCGGACCGGAGGAGATCAGCCAGTTGCCCCCCTGCTGGCTGTCCAGCACCACGTCCTTGCGGGCGACGTTGCCGTCCTTGCCCACGATCAGCACGTAGCCGCCCTTGGCGTCACGCTGCACGGCCTGCTGCGGCACCAGGAAGGCGTTGTTGCGCTCGCCCAGGTTGGCCTTGAAGCTGACGAACGAGCCGGG
>DALZZG010000025.1:0-29475 GCA_031987665.1 Stenotrophomonas sp.
GGGGCCGGTGTAGCCGTGGCGGCTGGTGCGGCGCGAGGCGGGCAGGGCGATCAGCAGGCCCAGCAGCACTGGCACGCCCAGCCGCGTGGCCAGCGGCCACCAATACAGGCCGGCCTCCCACAGGGACCAGACCAGCAGCACCAGCAGCCAGCCGGCGTAGAGCCAGGTGGCCCAGCGCCGGTGCCGCCACAGGCCCCAGGCCACGGCGAGCAGCGCGATGCCGCTGAGCAGGTAGAACGGGCTGCCGCCCAGCATCAGCAGGCGGACACCGCCCACCGCCAGTGCCAGGCCGAACAACAGGACAAGGAGGACGGTCACTATCCGCATGGTGATGCACCCATGGCTAGGTCGTGATCCGATCCTGCGCCCCCCGGTGTCTGCACGGCGTCATGCTCCCGGGCCGAAAGCTGCTTAGAATCGGTGGTCTACCGACCTGGGGATCAGCATGAGCATTCTGGACTTCATCAAGAAGGAACTGATCGAGATCATCGAATGGACCGATGACTCGCGCGACACCCTTTCCTACCGCTGGCCGGACGACGACCGCCAGATCAAGAACGGCGCGCAGCTGATCGTGCGCGAGTCGCAGATGGTGCAGTTCGTGGCCGCTGGGCAGTACGCCGATCTGTTCGGCCCCGGCAAGCACACGCTGAGCACGCAGAACATCCCGATCCTGTCCACCATCATGGGCTGGAAATACGGCTTTGAATCGCCGTTCAAGTGCGATGTCTACTACCTCAACACGCGCCTGTTCACCGGCAACAAGTGGGGCACCGCCAACCCGGTGATGATGCGCGACGCCGACTTCGGCGTGGTGCGCCTGCGCGCCTTCGGCACCTACGATTTCCGCATCGTCGATCCGCCGAAGTTCCTGAAGGAAGTGGCCGGCACCGACCAGAACTTCCGTCTGGATGAATTCGCCGACACCATGCGTTCGCGCATCGTCAGCGTGTTCACCGAGGCACTGGCGGCGGCCAAGGTGCCGGCGCTGGACGTGGCCAGCCGCTACAGCGAGCTGGGCGAGGCGCTGCTGCCGGTGATCAACCCGGCCATGACCAGCAAGTACGGCATCGAGATCACCAGCTTCGTGCTGGAGAACGTGTCCGTGCCGCCGGAAGTGGAGAAGGCCATCGACGCGCGTTCCAGCATGGGCGTGGTCGGCAACCTCAACGATTACGTCAAATTCCAGATGGGCAGTGCCATGGGCCAGGGCGGCGACGCCTCGGCCGCGGTGCCTGCGCAGATGGCGGTGGGCTTCGGCATCGCCCAGGAAATGATGAAGGGCATGCAGCAGCCGGCCACCACCGGTGCCGCCGTGCCGCCGCCGTTGCCGGCGGGCGATGCCGCTGCCGCTGGTGCGGGGCTGGACGTGCTCACGCCGGAGCAGGCCGCACAGGCGCTGTCGGTATCGGTGGAGGACGTGATGGCCGCCATCGATGCCGGTGACCTGAAGGCCCGCAAGCTCGGCAATGCCACGCGCATCAGCCGTGCCGCACTTGAAGAGTTCCTGCGCGGCTGATGAACAACGCGACGGTTGGCAAGCATCCCTGCCCGGAATGTGGCGGGGATCTGCAATGGAGTGCGGCCAAGCAGGCCCTGCAGTGTCCCTACTGCGGCACCATCGTGCCGCTGGCCGACGCGCCGCAGGGCGCAGGTGACGGCAGTGCCGGCGTGGTCGAGCTGGATCTGCTGGAAGCGCTGGAGCGGATGCGGGCACAGGCTGTGCAGCCGCCGCCGTTGCCGGACGAGACGCAGCGTGCAGGCGGCACGCTGGGCCTGCTGCAGAGCATGGCCGCCACCCCGCAGGACCAGCGTGGCTACGGCAGCCATCCGCGCGAAGTGCAGTGCCAGAGCTGCCATGCCATCTCGGTGTTCGTCGATGGCAAGGTGGCCGACCGCTGCGAGTTCTGCGGCTCGCCATCCATCATCGCCCACGAATCGCTGGGCGATGCCATCACGCCGCAGAGCGTGCTGCCATTCCGCATCAGCGATGGCCAGGTGCGTGATGCGATCCGCCGCTGGTATGGCAGCCGCTGGTTTGCACCCAACCGTCTCAAGACCGCCGCGCTGACCGACACGCTGAAAGGCGTCTATCTGCCGTACTGGACGTTCGACGCGCAGGTGGCCGCGCGCTGGACCGCCGAAGCGGGCCACCATTACTACGTCACCGTCAGCTACCGCGATTCGCAGGGCCGCAGCCAGACCCGGCAGGAGCAACGCACGCGCTGGGAGCCGGCTGCAGGTTCATTGCAGCACTTCTTCGACGACGAACTGGTGCCGGGCACGGTCGGCGTGCATTCGGCGCTGCTGCAGCAGATCGGCAGCTTCCCCACCACCACCGACCTGAAGCTGTACTCGCCCGAGTTCGTGCGCGGCTGGACGGTGGAGCGCTACCAGGTGGACCTGCGCCAGGCCAGCAGCCAGGGCGAGGCGCAGATGCAGGCACGCACGCGCGCGCTGTGCGCTGACGAAGTGCCGGGCGACACCTACCGCAACCTGCAGGTGCAGGCCGACTTCAGCCGCCGCACCTTCAAGCACATCCTGGTGCCGGTGTGGCTGGTCAGCTACACCTATGGCTCGCGCAGCTATCAGGTGCTGGGCAACGGCTACACCGGCGCCATCGCGGGCGAGCGCCCGTACAGCGCATGGAAGATATTCTTCGCCGTGGCGGCCGCCGTCATCGTGCTGCTGGTGGTGCTGTACGCGATGAGCCGTTGATCCCTGCGCGCTGCGGGTGCTTGAAATCCGCAACCATCGCCCCCATCTCTCTTCAGTTGTAGTGAAACAGGAGAATGGCTGATGGAAGCCAAGACCACTGGAAGGGTCCAGTGCACCCGCTGCAAGGCGGTCTACGAGCCGGTAATCAAGGTGTTGGAGCGTGTCTGCCCCGAGTGCCTTTCGATCAAGACGGTGCCGCTGCACGGAAGTGCACAGGCGGCGGCGCATACGCGCTGAATGCCCTGATGAAAGTGAAGGCCAGGTAAAACACCTGGCCTTTTTCGTTGTGCACATCACTCCGCTGAATTGGTGATTTTCTAACCGCATCCACGCGAAAGCCGCATGCCTGCGACGTTTGCGCGCACTGCGTCGCGCGTGTTGTCGCGTGCTTTCTGAACAACACGATTTGGCTTTGATCTGGATCAGAGCGTGCTGAACCACGATTCACACAATTGCCTTCATCGAAGTAAGGCAAGCACCATGAGGAAGCTGACAAAAGCGTTGCTGGTGATGGCGGTCGGCGCAGCCGCCGCCTATGGCGTCGCGCGCACGATGCCGATGTGGTTCGCCCCTGCGCAGCAGGCCACGGTGGATATCCGTGACCCGGAGCTGATCCGCAAGGGCGAGTATCTGTCCAAGGTGGCCGACTGCGGCGCCTGCCACACCGCGCCGGGCGGCAAGCCCTTCGCTGGTGGCCTGGGCATGCAGACGCCGATGGGCACGATCTATTCGACCAACATCACGCCCGATGCCACGCATGGCATCGGCAACTACAGCTACGCCGATTTCGAGCGTGCCGTGCGACGGGGTGTCCGTCCCGACAACCAGCCGCTGTACCCGGCCATGCCGTACGTGTCGTACTCGATCACGTCCGATGACGAGATCAAGGCGCTCTACGCGTATTTCATGTCGTCGGTGACACCGGTTGATCAGGACAATGCCCCCACCACGATCCCGTGGCCGGCCAGCATGCGCTGGCCGCTGGCCTACTGGCAGCTGATGTTCGCGCAGCCGCGCACGCATGTGGCCGACGCGTCGATGGACGCCAGCGCGCAGCGTGGTGCCTATCTGGTGGAAGGCTTCGCCCACTGCGGCGCCTGCCACACGCCGCGTGGCCTGGCGTTCCAGGAGAAGGCGCTGGCCGAGGATGGCAGCCGCGCGTTCCTGTCCGGCTCGGTGCTGGAAGGCTGGTATGCCAAGAACCTGCGTGACGAAGGCACGGGGCTGGCGACGTGGAGCGAGGACGACATCGTGCAGTTCCTGCGCACGGGCCGCACCGACCGTTCAGCCGCCTTCGGTGGCATGGCCGACGTGGTCCAGCACAGCACGCAGTACATGAGTGCCGAGGACCTGCAGGCGATGGCGCACTACCTCAAGCAGTTGCCGCCGCGCGAAGGCAGGCAGCAGGCGTGGACGCCGCGGGAGGACACGACGACGGCACAGCTGCGTGCCGGTGACTACATCACGCCGGGTGCGCTGGCGTACTCGGAGCATTGCCAGGCCTGCCACCGTGCCGATGGCCTGGGCGCACCGCGCGTGTACCCGGCGCTGGCCGGCAATTCCATCGTGTTCTCCGATGACCCCAGCTCGCTGATCCAGGTGACGCTGGCCGGTGGCCGCACGCCGGAAACGCCGCATGACCGCATGGCCTTCACCATGCCGGGCTTCGCGCACATCCCCAATGCGGAGCTGGCCGACATCATGACCTTCATCCGCAACAGCTGGGGCAACCATGCCAGTGCGGTGAGTGCCGATGACATCGCGCGCATGCGCAGGGTGGTGGCACACAAGCCGCAGCACTACGTGCCGCAGGAGGCTGCGAAATGAAGAAGCTGTTGATCGCCGGCGTGCTGGTTGCCGCCGTGGCCGCGGGTTTTGCCTGGCATGCGTACAACCATCCGGATCTGGACGCACCTGCGCCCACGCCCATGGACATCCTCGACAAGCAGGGCACGGTGCTGGGCCAGCATGTCGCACCCAGCGCCAACGAGATTGCCGGACTCGCCAACGCCGATTCGGTGATGCTGGGCCGCCGCCTGCTCAATGACACCGCGCGCCTGCTGCCCGACAATGTGGGCAACGGCCTGAACTGCAACTCCTGCCACATGGCGCAGGGGCGCGTTCCGATGCGCAACCACTACATCAACACTGGCAGTACGTATCCGCGCTACATGCCGCGCCCGGGCAAGGAGATCGACCTGACCGAGCGCATCAACGGCTGCTTCGTGCGTTCGATGAACGGCAAGAAGCTCGCTGTGGATGCGCCGCAGATGAAGGCCATGCTCGACTACATGCATTGGCTGGGGCAGGGCATTCCGCAGGGCGCGAAGGTGTCCGGCAAGACGGAAGGCCCCATCGACAACACGCTGGTGCCGGACATGGTGCGCGGCGAGGCGATCTATGCGGCGCAGTGCGCCAGCTGCCACGGCAACGATGGCGAAGGCATGAAGGACCAGTTCGGCGAATACATCTTCCCGCCGCTGTGGGGCGATGACTCGTTCAACATCGGTGCCGGCATGGCGCGTCTGTACAAGGCTGCCGCCTTCGTCAAGCACAACATGCCGCTGGCCGTGAACCGCGAGCCGCCGTATGGGCAGGGCCTGATGAGTGACCAGGATGCAGTGGACGTATCCGGCTACTTCACGCAGAAGCCGCGCCCGGATTTCGCCGGCAAGGTCAACGACTGGCCGCGCGACAAGAAGCCCAAGGACGCACGCTACTGAGCACGCGTCCGCACTGAACATGATGACCAAAGCGCCGGCAGGGGCCGGCGCGCAACAGCAAGGAACCCCCACGATGCAGATTCACTCCCGAAGCGCCCTGGCTGCGGCGTTGGCCGCCCTGTGCCTGCCGGGCTTCGCCCTGGCGCAGGATGCGACGCCGGCCACCCGCGTTTCGGCACAGATTTTCGTCAACGCCAGCCAGCTCGACCGCGATGGTGTGACCACCGATGACGAAGGGCTGGCGATGGAACTCAAGCGCACCTTCATCACGCTGGACCACCGCTTCAACGAGCACTGGTCCGCGCAGGTCACCACCGATGTGCAGTGGCTGCGCAACAGCGACCCCACCGACGTGTGGGTGCGCCACGCCTACCTGCAGCGCAGCTTCGGCAAGGGCAGCTGGCTGCGGCTGGGCAACGCGCCGACGCCGTGGATCCAGAGCGAATCGCAGCGCGAAGGCTTCCGCTACGTCGATCCGGGCCTGATCGCACGCACCAGGATGGGCGCGCCCGCCGACTACGGCGTGCATGGCCAGTACAAGCACGGTGACTTCGTCTACGCCGCCTCGGTGGTCACCGGTGGTGGCTTCCAGAAGCCACGCCTTGGCAACCGTGCCGACGTGGAAGCGCGCGTGGGCTGGACGCCCACCAAGGGCGTGGAGCTGGCGGTGGGTGGCTATCGCGGCACGCGCGCGCAGGACGCAGGCAGTCGCCCGCGCGAACATACCGCGCAGCGCTGGAACGTGATGGCCAGCTGGGTGGGTGAGCGCAGCCGCGTGGGCGCGCAGTATTTCCGCGCCGAGGACTGGACGCGCATCACCAAGCCCGGCAGCGATGACCAGCGTGGCTGGTCAGCATGGGCGAGTTACCAGTTCGCCCCGCAGTACGCGGTGTTCACGCGCCATGAGGAAACCCGCATGAGTCTGGACATCGACCCGCGCACGCGCGAGCGCTACAACCAGATCGGCGTGGAGTGGAAGCCGAACAAGCACCTGCGCCTTGCCATGGTGGGCAAGCGCGTGCAGCAGCAGACGGCGAAGAAGAAGCTGGAAAGCCACGAAGCCGGCCTGTGGGCACAGATCGCGTTCTAAGCCGCTGAGAGCTCTATCCCTTCCCCCGCACGGCGGGGGAAGGTGCCCGAAGGGCGGATGGAGGCGCTTCGCCGTTCAAGGCGGCACCACCAGCACCAGAACGGAACGCAGCGGGCTTACTCGCCCTGGTACTGCTTCTCTTCCACCAGCGCCGAACCGGCGACACGGTTGATCTCGTTCTTCACGCCCACGCGCTCGCCGTTGGTGCCGTAGACGCCGCGTGCCAAGGTGACGAACTCGTCACCGAAATCCTGCTGCGATTCCTTCGCGCGCAGTGCATCCTGGATGTCCCACATGCGCTCGTTGATGGCCTTGAGTTGCTGCTTCAGCGCGGTGAGCGAGGGGCGTGCGGCTTCCTGTTCCAGCCACAGCGGCCACAGCCCATCCAGCTCGGTGCGTACGTTGGCCAGCTTGGCGGCATCGTCGATGCGCTCGGCCTTGATTTCGAGGATGGTGATCTTGTCGATCAGCTCGCCGATGGAAACCGGCGTGAGGATGGTCTGCACAGGGGTGTCGCCATTGCTGGGGGCACCCATCATACCGCCCACCACGGCAGTGCCGACCGTGGTGGGCGCGTGCGGTCAGGCCTGCAGCTGCGGCGGGAAGCCGGCTTCGTCCAGCGCCTTGGTGAAGGCTTCGACAGGCTGGCTGGACTGGATCTGTACGATCTTGGTGGTCAGGTCGATGCCCACCGTCGCAGCGGGGTCGATCTCCTTCACCGTGGCCGTCACGCTGCGCGCGCAGCCACCACAGGTCATGCCTTCGATATGCAGCTTCATGGTGTTTCTCCTTGGGGGATGCAGGCAGCATGCAGCTTGCCATGGGGTGAAGGTCAAGCAGCTTCACCCCTCCCCAACCCTCCCCTCTGCCTGCGGCGCAAGGGAGGGGGAAGAGCGGCCTTGCCGTTACTCCCCAATGCTCGCGCAGTCAGCCCCCTCCCTTGCGCCGCAGGCAGAGGGGAGGGTTGGGGAGGGGTAAAGCCCTTGACCTTCCCATCATGTGAAGCTTTAAGGTGCCCCTGAACCAAACGCAGAGGAGCCGGTGATGAACACCGCAGAGCCGGGCCACGGCGCGCCCGGCACCCATTCCGAAACGCTGGCCATCGAAGGCATGACCTGCGCCTCGTGCGTGGGCCGCGTGGAGCGTGCGCTCAAGGCCGTGCCCGGCGTGCGGCAGGCCAACGTCAACCTTGCCACCAAGCGCGCCAGCGTCAACACCGACGGCAGCGTGAGCCGGCAGGCGCTGGAACAGGCCGTGCGCAAGGTGGGGTACGAGGTCATCGCACAGGCACCGCTGGAGCTGTCGATCGAGGGCATGACCTGCGCCTCGTGCGTGGGCCGCGTGGAGCGCGCGCTGAAGGCCGTGCCCGGTGTGCAGCAGGCCAGCGTCAACCTCGCCACCGAGCGCGCCACCGTGCAGGGCGATGCCACCGTGGATGCGGCGACGCTGGTCGCCGCCGTGACCAAGGCAGGCTATGACGCGCGCCTGCTCGACCACAGCCAGCAGGCGGATGACGCGCAGGCCCAGCGTCAGGCCGATGAACTGCGCGTGCTCACCCGTGACCTGCTGCTGGCTGCTGCGCTCACCTTGCCGGTGTTCCTGCTGGAAATGGGCGGGCACCTGATTCCCGCCTTCCATCATTTCATCGCTGGCACGCTCGGCACCCACAACAGCTGGCTGCTGCAGTGCGTGTTGACCACGCTGGTGCTGGTGTTTCCCGGCCGTCGTTTCTACCAGAAGGGCATCCCCGCGCTGCTGCGCGCCGCGCCTGACATGAACTCGCTGGTGGCCGTGGGCACGCTGGCGGCCTATGGCTTCTCGCTGGTGGCCACCTTCGCGCCGACGCTGCTGCCTGCCGGCACCGTCAACGTGTACTACGAAGCGGCGGCGGTCATCGTCACCCTCATCCTGCTCGGACGCATGCTGGAAGCGCGCGCCAAGGGGCGTACTTCCGAAGCGATCAAGCGCCTGCTGAAGCTGCAGGCCAGGACCGCGCGCGTACGCCGCGACGCAGGCGTGGTCGAGCTGCCGCTGGAGCAGGTGAAAGCAGGCGACGTGATCGACGTGCGCCCCGGCGAGCGCATCGCGGTGGATGGCGAGGTGATCGATGGCGACAGCTATGTCGATGAGTCGATGATCAGCGGCGAGCCGGTGCCGGTGCAGAAAATCCCGGGTGGCAAGGTGGTCGGTGGCACCGTCAACCAGACCGGCACGCTCGGCGTGCGCGCCACCGCTGTCGGCGGTGCCACCGTGCTGGCGCAGATCATCCGTCTGGTCGAGCAGGCACAGGGCGCCAAGCTGCCGATCCAGACGCTGGTGGACCGCATCACTCTGTGGTTCGTGCCGGTGGTGATGGGGCTGGCAGTGCTCACCTTCATCGTGTGGCTGGTGTTCGGCCCGCAGCCCGCGCTCACCTTCGGCCTGGTCAATGCGGTGGCGGTGCTGATCATCGCCTGCCCCTGCGCGATGGGCCTGGCCACGCCCACCTCCATCATGGTCGGTACCGGTCGAGGGGCCGAGCTTGGCGTGCTGTTCCGCAAGGGCGAGGCGCTGCAGCTGCTGAAGCAGGCGCAGGTGGTGGCGGTGGACAAGACCGGCACGCTTACCGAAGGCCGTCCGCTGCTGACCGACCTGCAGCTTGCCGAAGGCTTCAACCGCGCCGATGTGCTGGCGAAGGTGGCGGCGGTTGAAGACCGTTCCGAACATCCCATCGCCCGCGCCATCGTCAACGCCGCGCAGGAAGCAGGCCTGTCGTTGCCTGGAGCGACGGCATTCGAATCGGTCACCGGCCACGGCGTGCGCGCGCAGGTGGACGGCCAGCGCGTGGAGGTGGGTGCGGATCGTTTCATGCACACGCTGGGCCTTGATGTCGCCACTTTTGCGGAGGCTGCCGCGCGTCTGGGCGAAGAAGGCAAGACGCCGCTGTACGCCGCCATCGACGGCAGGCTGGCCGCGATCATCGCCGTGTCCGACCCGATCAAGCACGACACCCGTGCCGCCATCGACAGCCTGCATGCGCTGGGCCTGAAGGTGGCGATGATCACCGGCGACAACCGTCGTACCGCCGAGGCCATCGCGCGGCAGCTGGGCATCGACGAGGTGGTGGCCGAGGTGCTGCCGGAAGGCAAGGTCGAGGCCGTGCGCCGGTTGAAGGCCGCACATGGCGAACTGGCCTATGTGGGCGACGGCATCAACGATGCGCCCGCGTTGGCGGCGGCTGACATCGGCATGGCCATCGGCACCGGCACCGATGTCGCCATCGAAGCCGCCGATGTGGTGCTGATGTCCGGCAGCCTGCAGGGCGTGCCCACCGCCATCGCGCTGAGCAAGGCGACCATGGCCAACATCCGCCAGAATCTGTTCTGGGCCTTCGCCTACAACACCGCACTGATTCCGGTGGCTGCAGGCGTGCTGTACCCGTACTGGGGCATTCTGTTGTCGCCGGTGTTCGCCGCCGGCGCGATGGCCCTGTCGTCGGTGTTCGTGCTGGGCAACGCACTGCGTCTGCGGGGCCTCCAGCCACCGCGCGCACAGGCTTGAGGAGTCTTTGATGGAAGACACCATGAACATCGGCCAGGCGGCCAAGGCCACCGGCATTTCGGCCAAGATGATCCGCTACTACGAGGACACCGGCCTGTTCGGCCCGGTGGCGCGCAGCGGATCCGGCTACCGCGTGTACAGCGCACGCGACATCCACACGCTGGGTTTCATCAAGCGCTCGCGCGACATGGGCTTCAGCGTGGAGCGCATCGCCGAACTGCTGCAGCTGTGGCAGGACCGCTCGCGGCACAGCGCCGATGTGAAGCGCATGGCGCTGGAGCATGTGCAGGTGCTGCAGCAACGCATCGCCGAGCTGCAGGACATGGTGCAGACGGTGCAGGCGCTGGCCAACTGCTGCGCGGGCGACGAACGCCCGGACTGCCCGATCCTGCGCGACATCGAAACCGGCGTGCCGCTGCTGCACACGCCGTTGCCGACGCAGTTCGGCAGCGCTGCAGAACCCTCCAAGCGCAGGCGCTGAGCGCGTCCGCAGGCTGAACGCGGCGCAGCGCGCACGCGGAAACTGAACGGGAAAAGGGTGTGTGAATGTCGCGCGTGCCAGAAAACAGCTGAATACAAGCCAAAAATCAGCATTCAGGATCGTAAGAGGTTTCAGGTTTGGTTGGGGCGACTAACGGAAAAATTACATCCGGACGCAAGCAGTAGTTGTTCCGCTGCGTGCCTATCGAAATGTAATCCAGAGGTGTACCCCCATGAAGACTTCGTTGATTGCTCTGGCACTGGCTGCCGCCCTCCCGTTCGCTGCTTCGGCTGCTGACGGCCTGTCCTACAACTACGTCGAAGCCGATTACGCCAAGACCGATGCTTCCGGTGGCGACGCCGAAGGCTGGGGCGCGAAGGGTTCTTTCGCTTTCCACCCGAACTTCCATGTGTTCGGCGAGTACAGCCGCGTCGAGACTGACAGCACCAAGGTAGACATCGACCAGTGGCGCGTGGGTGCCGGTTACAACCGCGAAATCGCCCCGACCACCGACTTCGTTGCCCGTGCGGCCTACGAAAAGTTCGACCCGAAGAAGACCAACCTGGACTTCAACGGCTACAGCGCTGAAGCCGGCATCCGTACCGCCTTCGGTCAGCACGCCGAGGTGTATGCCATGGCGGGCTACGAAGACTTCAGCAAGAAGCACGGCATCAACCCGGATGGCGAGTTCTACGGCCGCCTGGGTGGCCAAGTGAAGTTGAACCAGAACTGGGGCATCAACGGCGACATCAAGATGAACCGTGATGGCGACAAGCAGTGGACCGTAGGCCCGCGCTTCAGCTGGTAATCGCACGCTGCATCAGCTTCAAGCAGAAAGCCCGGCAATCGCCGGGCTTTTTGTTGCGCGCGGAACAACACCTTGCGAGCCCCTCTCCCGCCTGCGGGAGAGGGGTTGGGGTGAGGGCAGCTTCCGCCCTGAGCCGTCACCACTCCCCCCCTCATCCGGGCAGTCATCAAACCGAAACAAAATTGCAGCATCGTGCCCGCGTCCGGCATCGGCCGGACTCAACGGAAGCCCTGCCAATGAAGACCCGCCTGCTGCTCGCCGCCACGCTCCTGCTTGCCACGCCGCTGGCGTGGGCACAGCGCCATGTGCCCATCGAGCAGCGCCTGAGCGCCGAACAGCTGCGCGAAGTCGGCCTGAGCGCGCAGCAGCTGCAACTGCTCAACCGCATGCTGAGCGAGGCCGAAGAAGCCAGTCCCCCGGCCAGCAGCAGCGAGACCGAGGCCCAGGCCGGTGCCGATGCCGCACCGGCCATGCATATCGGACTGGACGAAGGCCCGGTGCACAGCAAGGTGCAGGGCGTGGTGGAAGGCTGGGAGCCGGGCACCGTGTTCGTGCTGGAGAACGGCCAGCAGTGGAAGGTGCTCAAGGGCAGGATGCGCCTGCGTGAGGCCATGCCCTCGCCGGAGATCGAAGTAGTGCCGGGCATCGCCGGGCGCTGGTTCCTGCAGGTGGATGAAGACCTGCCCAAGGCGCGCGTCTACCGCATCCGCTGATGCGGGCAAGGCCGTGGCGATGTGGCCACGGCCCGTGCAGCTCAGGCGTTGGCCGGGCGGACCCGCTGGGTCAGGCCCTTCAGGAAATTGCGCAGCGCCTGGTCACCGCAGTCGCGGTAATTCTTGTGGTCCGGCTGGCGGAACAGCGCCGACAGCTCCGGCTTGGACATCGGGAAGCCGGCTGCTTCGAAGATGGCGTGCATGTCCACATCCTTCAGCTCGAACGCCACGCGCAGCTTCTTCAGCACGATGTTGTTGCTGATGCGTCGCTCCGGCGGGCGTGCCGGCTGCGTGTCGTCACGGCCACGGAAGTGGTAGATCAGGCCATCGAGGAAACGCGCCAGCACCGCGTCCGGGCAGGCCTCGAACAGCGGCTCGTCGTCCTTGCGCAGGAAGTCATGCACCTGCGCGGCATCCAGCTCGAACGCCGGGTCGGCCAGGTGCACGGTGTCCACCACCATGGCGTCGCTCAGGTCGAGCATGTAGCGGATGCTGCGCAGTACGTCGTTGTTGATCATTGCCACTCCGGAACGGCCGCGCGGAACCGACCGGCGGGGCGCCTAGTGTAACGCCGGTGCCGGCGACCCCTGCCTACGGCGACTACAATGAATACTGGTCCGTCGGGAAAAGTGAATGAAAACCTCCGCCTACGCCGCGCTGTCTGCCAGTGCACCGCTGCAGCCGCTGGCCATCGACCGCCGCGCGCTGCGCCCGGACGACGTGGCCATCGACATCCTCTACTGCGGCGTGTGCCACTCGGACCTGCACCAGGTGCGCAACGACTGGGGCAGTGCGCGCTACCCGCTGGTGCCCGGCCACGAGATCATCGGCCGCGTGCGTGCGGTGGGTGAGGGGGTCACCTCGCTGAAAGTGGGTGACGCGGTGGGCGTGGGCTGCATGGCGGACAGCTGCCTGGACTGCGACCAGTGCCATCGTGGCGATGAGCAGTACTGCCGCAACGGCGCGACCATGACCTACAACAGCCGCGACCGCATCAGCGGCGAGATCACCATGGGCGGCTATTCGCAGGTGATCGTGGTGCGCGCACCGTTCGTCATCGCGCTGCCGGAAACGCTGGATCTGGCGCGTGCCGCACCGCTGCTGTGCGCCGGCATCACCTGCTGGTCGCCGCTGCGCCGGCTGGGCGCACGCCCCGGCACACGGCTGGGCGTGGCCGGCCTGGGCGGGCTGGGCCACATGGCGGTGAAGCTGGGCGTAGCGCTGGGCTGCGAGGTCACGCTGATCACCGGCAGCGCGGGCAAGGCCGATGCCGCGCGCGCACTGGGCGCACACCATGTGCTCGTCGCCAGCGATGCCGACGCGATGAAGGCAGCCAAGGCGTCGATGGACCTGATCATCGATACCGTGCCGGTGGCGCATGATCTGGCGCCGTATGTGAAGCTGCTGGACGTGGGCGGCCATGTCGCGCTGGTCGGTGCGCTGGAGCCGATGCCGCCGCTGGATGCCTCGCTGCTGGTGCGCGGGCGCAGGCAGGTGAGCGGCTCGATGATCGGCGGTATCGCCGAGACCCGCGAGCTGCTGGAATTCTGTGCGGAAAAGGGCATCTACCCGGAGTGTGAGCAGATCGCCATGCAGGACATCAACGCCGCCTTCGAGCGCATGGCACGTGCCGACGTGAAGTACCGTTTCGTCATCGACATGGCCACGTTGCAGGACAGCGCCGCGTGAGCGCGCGGGCGAGCCGTCCATGAGCCTGCGTGCCATCCTGCACCTGTGCCTGCATGCAGCCGTTCCTGCGCTGCTGGCATGGCTGTTCTGGCGGCCGCAGTTCGGCAAGGCATGGATGTTGATGCTGCTGGGCTGGGTGATCGACCTGGATCACCTGCTGGCCGATCCGATCTACGCGCCGGACCGCTGCAGCATCGGCTTCCACCCGCTGCACACCGCGCCGGCCATCGCCGTCTATGCGGGTCTGGTGGTGCCCAGGCGCACGCGGCTGTTCGGCATCGGCCTGTTGCTGCACATCGCGCTGGACGCCATCGACTGCGTGTGGATGCGCTGCAGCAGCTGAATCACCAGCCGCCGTACCACGGGCCGGGGCCGTAGCCGAACGGACCACCGCCCTCGCTCTTGCTGAGGTGGATGTTCACGTCGAAGCGGCGGGTCTTGCCCTCGTCGGTGTTGTAGTTCTTGCCCAGGTTGAGATCCACCGCGCTCCAGTGGCTGTTGCCATAGGCCTTGGAATAGCCCACGCCGACGGTGACCGCACCATGCATCTGCAGCTTGTCGTCGATGGCCTGCTCGGTTGCGGCGTCCTTCTTCGGCAGGGTGCGGCCGCTGCGGTCACCGTAGAACGTGCCGGGCGGGTCGGCCTGGTAGGACGGATCACCGAGATAGCGCATCGGCGCCTGCGGCACGCTCAGGTCCAGCACTTCGGGCGTGGCATCACCGTTCTGCGCCATGGCGGCGGCGGGGGCCAGCACTGCGAGGGCCAACAGGGTTCGGATCACGCGCCTTGCTCCGGTACGGGCCACGCACGCGCGCGGCATGGGCTCACGCTATCAGAAGCGGCTTGAATGCGCGCTGTCATGCGCGGGCGTGCAACCTTGTGCCTGCAGCTGCTTCCGGTCGAGTGGCTCAGCTCTGCCGCCCGAAGCCATACAGCGCAGCCAGCGGGTGGCGTCGCTTCTCGATGGCGGCCTGCACGATGCCGGCACCGGTCATGGAATAGGTGATGCCGTTGCCGCCGTAGGCCATGGCGAAGTGAATGCGCGGACCCCATTGCGGGTGCGGGCCGAAGAACGGCAATCCATCTTCGGTTTCGGCGAACGTACCTGCCCAGGCGAAGGCGGGCACCAGCGGCTGCAGGTGAGGGAACAGCTTGCCGACCTTGGCCGCCAGCTTGCGCGCCTTGCCGTCCACGCGCGCATCGCGCCGCGCCGGCAGGTCCACCGCGTCGTCATCGCCGCCCACCAGCAGCCGATCGTCGGCGGTGCTGCGCAGGTACAGATAGGGACGCGCGGTTTCCCACAGCAGGGTCTCCCGCAGGGCACCCAGCTGCTCCGGATGCAGCGGGTCGGTGACGAAGGCATAGCTGCTGCGGTTGCGTGCCACGCGCTGATCGATCCAGCCTTGGCTGGCGTAGCCGGAAGCCATCACCACCTGCGTACAGCGCACGCTCGCCCCACCGTCGCACTGGACCACGACGTGGCGTGCCGTGGGCTGCAGCGCGGTGACGCGGGTGCGGTCGTACACCTGCCCGCCCTTGCGGCACAGCCGCTGCAGCAGCCGGTAGGTGAGGCGATAGGGATCCACGCGCGCGGCCAGATCGCTGAGGATCGCGCCGGGTGCGCTGAAGCCGTACTGCGCCTGCACACCGGCCGCATCCAGCCAGTGCACGGCGAAGCCATGCTGCCGGCGCAGCTCGTATTCGGCGATCAGCTCGCGCAGGTCGCGGGTGCGGCTGGCGTAATACAGACTGCGCGCGCGCTGGAAATCCACTGCACGCAGCGGCTTGGCCAGTTCTCCGAGTGCATCGATGGCCTCGGCGCAGGCGCGGTAGGCCAGCAGCGCCTGATCCAGTCCGTAGCGGTGCGCCAATGTCACCATCGGCGTGTCGATCTCGTACTGCAGCAGGGCAGTGCTGGCCGCGGTGGAGCCCCAGCCGATGTCGCGCTGTTCCAGCAGCGCCACGTCGTGCCCGCTGCGGCACAGCTGGTCGGCGATGAGCGCCCCGGTGATGCCGCCGCCGATCACCAGTACCTCGCACTGCAGGTCACGCTCGAGGCGCGGGAAGGCCTGCATCAGGCCGTTCCTGATCGCCCAGAAGGGGTAGCCGCTTTTCAGGTCCAAGGCGAAGGCTCCGTTGACGCGCTCAGGCCGTCCGTTGCCCGGTGTGCGGCGTGTGGATCAACCGGCTGACATCGAAGCCATTGCGCGCGGCGTATCCGATGTAGTGGTCGCGCTGCACGGGGTCCAGCTCGGGCGTGCGTGCCAGCAGCCACAGGTAGTCGCGGTCGGGGCTGCCGACCAGCGCGACGGAGTAGTCCGGCGCCACCTGGATCACCCAGTAGTCGCCCTTGGTGAAGGGAATCCAGCGCAGCCCCTCGGGCAGGAAGCTCACCTCCAGCCTGCTGTTGGTGTCATCCACGGCCTTGGCCTGGCCGATGGCTTCCTCCAGTTCTCCCTTGTGCAGGCAGCGGTTCTGCACGCGGATGCTGCCGTCGTCCTCCAGCGTGTAGGTCGCGCTGACATCGGTGGCATCTTCCGGCTCATGGCGCATGGGCAGGCGGGCGATTTCGTACCAGGTGCCGAGATAGCGCGGCAGGTCCAGCGTGGGGACCGTGGGCAGGGGCGGGTGTGAGCTCATCACGTTCACTCCGTTTCTCGGGTGGTGGCCACCAGCTATAGGCCAGGCAGGGTGAAGGCGGAGTGTCTGCAGGGGCGCCGATCACGCCTGGATCTCCTTTTCAGAACGCTGACGACATGTTGACCATCGGCGAACATCTGCGGCGCTAGGCTTGCGCGCATCCGATGACGGGAGACAACCATGTACGCAGTGATCCTGCTGAAGGGCCAGAACCGTTTTTCGCGTGAGCGCTGGGCATCCGTGCCCGAGCTGGTGCAGTACGAAGGGCATGGCTTCTCGCTGCGGGCCGGTCCGCGGCCGCCGCAGGCCAATGGCCGGGACGGGGACCCGGTGGCGATCTATGCGCCGGATGCGCTGACCGAAGGGGAATTCCAGGAGATCTACGAGGACAACCGGCACCGCATCAGCGAATTCCGACGTAAGTACTGAGCGTTTGCCGGTGCGTGAACGTGGCCTGCTTTATAGTCGCGGCCACGCGCGGTGGTCCGCGCATGACGGTGTGTTGCCCTTGTCTGCCCAAGCCTGCCTCCAACTGCTGCGCCCGGCCCTGCTGACCCTGTTGATGCTGGGCAGTGTCCTTTTCGCCGATGGCGCACTGGCCGCCGCGCAGGAAGAGGGTGGCCCGACGCCGCAGCAGCGGATCGAGCAGGCGGGCAAGGCGCTGGACAAGGTGAAGCGCTCGCTGGGCGATGCGGATGCACCGGAAACCCTGAAGACCCTGGCCGAACAGGCCAGCCAGGCCCAGCGTGATGCTGAATCCAGCGCACAGGCGCTGCAGCCGGAACTGAGCCAGCTGGATGCACGCATCGAACAGCTCGGCCCGGCACCGGAAGGCGGCGAGGAGCCGCAGATCGCTGCCCAGCGCAAGCAGCTGGGCGAGGCGCGCAGCCAGATCGACGCCGGCATCAAGCAGGGCAAGCTGCTGGCCGAGGATGCCAAGCAGACGTCCGAATCCATCGAGAAGATGCGCGCCCGGCAGTTCGGCGAACAGCTGGGCCGCAAGGTCGGCTCGCCGCTGTCGCCGGCGCTGTGGCGCGAGTTCGTCGCGCGCATTCCCACCGACATCACCCACCTGCGGTCGCTGTATCGCCTGGGTGCCGATGCGCTGAGCAAGGCCACCGCCAGGCATGGCTGGACACTGCCGCTGCTCGGCCTCGGGCTGGCGCTGCTGATGGTGTTCCCGCTGCGCCTGTGGCTGCGCCATGTGGGCCGCAATTTCGCCGCCTCCGAGCGTGCGCCGGCGGGGCGACTGCGCCGTACCGGCTTGGCGGTGTGGCTGCTGCTGGTGGGCACGGTGCTGCCGGGCCTGGCGGCCATGGCGCTGATGGAGGGGCTGCGCGCCATCGACGCCATCACCCCGCGTCTGGAATCGCTGGCCGATACCTTCGTGCAGGCCACGTTCGTGGCGGCCTTCATCGCCGCGTTGGCGTCCTGCCTGCTGGTGCCGTCGCGGCCCTCGTGGCGTCTGCTGGACATGGACGACCTGGCCGCAGGGCGGCTGCGCCGCTTCGCGTGGGGCGCGGCGTGGCTGACGTGGCTCACCCTGCTGCTGCGCGAGATCAACCGCTCGGCACGCACCTCCGATGTGCTCACGGTCACGCTGGATGGCCTGATCGCGCTCACCTATGTCGCGCTGATCAGCGGCATGCTGGTGACCTTCACCGCGCTGCACCGCCGCCGCGCGGCGGAAGCCGCGCAGGCCGAGCGTGACGCGGAGGCGGCGGGCAAGGCCACCGGAAAGCCACAGACCGTGCGCGCACCGCGCAGCGGCTGGCTGGTGGTGGCGCGGCTGGGCGGCCACCTGACCATCTTCGCCGCACTGGTTGCCACCCTGCTGGGCTACCTCAACTTCGCCATGTTCACCGCGCAGCAGATGGTGTGGATGACGGTGGTGATCCTGGCGATCTCGCTGCTGATGAAGTTCGCCGACGATTTCGCGCTGTGGCTGCTGGCGCCGGAGAGTTCGCTGGGCCGCACGCTGCGCCTGTCCACCGGGCTGCCTGCGCCGCGCATGGAGCAGGTGGGCGTGCTGATATCGGCCACCCTGCGCGTGCTGCTGGTGCTGCTGGGCATCACCGCCGTCGTCGCGCCGTTCGGCAACCTGAGTGCGCTGTACAGCTGGATGGAAACGCTGGCGGGTGGCATCACGATCGGCGGCAGCGTGCTCAAGCCCTCTTCGGTTGTCCTTGCCATCGTGGTTCTTCTGTGCGGGCTGGCATTGATGCGCGTGGTGCAGCGCTGGCTGGTGGACACCTACCTGCCCAAGACCGAGCTGGATCCCGGTGCACGCAATTCCATCAGCACCGTGGCGCACTACGTCGGCATCGTGCTGGCGGTGCTGTGGGCGCTGGCCGCGCTGGGCATCGGCTTCGAGAAACTGGCGCTGGTGGCCAGTGCGCTGTCGGTGGGTATCGGCTTCGGCCTGCAGGCCATCACCCAGAACTTCGTGTCCGGCCTGATTCTGCTGGCCGAGCGCCCGGTGAAGATCGGTGACTGGGTGAAGATCGGTGACCAGGAAGGCGATATCCGCCGCATCTCGGTGCGTTCGACCGAGATCCAGGTGGGCGACCGTTCGACGCTGATCGTGCCGAACTCGGAGCTGATCACCAAGACCATCCGCAACATGACCATGGCCAACGCACTGGGCCGCATCCAGATCCAGTTCTCGGTGCCGCTGGGCACGGACGTGGGCAAGCTGCGGCAGCTGCTGCTGGGCATCTATGCGGACAACGCCACCGTGCTGGAAGAGCCGGCACCGTCGGTGTACATCGATTCGATCAGCGGTGGGCAGGTGGCGATCAACAGCTTCGCCTATGTACCGTCGTCGCGTTCGGTCTATGGCACGCGCAGCGAGCTGCTGTTCGAGCTGCTGCAGCAGGCGGCCGCCAATGACATCGCCCTGGTGACGCCCACCGACATCCATCTGGTGCGTGATCCGGCAGCGCCGGAGCCGCCCGAAGCCCCCAGGACCTGAGCAACACGTAGCCCGGGTAAGCGAACGCGCACCCGGGGCCGTTCGCGGCGTGGTTGCCGTGTGCGGAGCATCCCGCAAGCGGATGGTCGGCCGTTTCCCCGGGTGCGCTGCGCTTACCCGGGCTACAGGGGTGTTGTCGCTTACAGCTTCACTCGGCCCCCGGCGGCTGCTTCACCGTAGCCCGGGTAAGCAACGCGCACCCGGGGCTGTTCGCGACGCGGCTTTCGTGCGCGGAGCATTCCGCAGGCGGATGGCTGATCGTGTTCCCGGGTGCGCTGCGCTTACCCGGGCTACGGGAGCCACGCCTGAGCGTGGTGCTCGCTGCTTACGAGCGCGGATGCCTGCGTGTGGTGGTGGGGACCAGCGCGTAGTCGTCCACGGCCAGCTTTTCGGCGTGGTTGAGCCATGCGCGGATTTCGAGGTCGTCGATTTCCTGGTCCACGCCCACGGGGATGCGGATGCGGCCTTCGCTGTCCGGCTTCACCCAGTGCTGGGCCACCACCACCTGCCGCTTGGACGACACCGCCTCCACCCAGAACGCGCGCGTCGGGCGCTGTGCCGCATACAGCTCCAGCATGTAGCTGCCCGGCGTGGTGTGGCGCGGCTCGCGGCTGATCATGCGTGACTGGCGCACCACCGGGCGCGGCCCGGCGAACGCCTGCAGCGGCGCGTCCACCGCGATGCCACGGCGCAGCTGGTTGTCGCGGTACAGACGCATGCCCTGGTCGGCATCCACCAGCAGCGCACACCACTGGCCATCGGCTGATCCATCCTCGAACGCAGTGCAGCGGTCCACATAGGCCAGACCATGGCGTGCGTCGGCTTCCTCGAACTTGCGCGAGGTGTTTTCCAGATACATCGACGCCAGCTGCCAGTTCTCGTCGTATTCCAGCAGCACCGGCGGCTGCACCTTCTGCACGCCCACCAGTACCTGCTCATCCTCGAGCCGCAGCATGCGTGGCTGGTCGTTGCCCAGCCACAGCGAACGCGCGAAGGCGCGGTACGGCGCGTACTGGCTGCCGCCATCGGCATGCAGCGCGGCCACGCTGGCGCTGGGCGAACGGGGCGTGCCCAGCAGCGAGCGACCGAAGCCGATCGCATCGATGGACGGGTCGATCAGCTGCAGTGCCGTGGCACCCGAATCCAGTGTGGTGCCGGCAGCGGCGGTGAGCTGACGCGGTGCGATGTCCTTGCCCAGGAACACCAGCAGGTTTTCGCGCTGCATCGTCTCCAGCACATCGCTCAGGTCGTTGGGCATGGCCAGGTGATCAGAGGCCAGCACCACCAGCGTGTTGTCGCCGAACTCGCTGCTGCGGATGCGTTCCACCAGCTTGGAGATCAGCCGGTCGGTGCACTTGAGTGCATTAAGCAGGCCGATGTTGCCGTGCTTGCTGCGGTAGCGCGTGCCCTGGCAAGCCACCGGCAGGTGCCCGGCGGGGTGGTGCGTGTCCATGGTCAGCGTGGTCAGCATGAAGGGCTGGCCACTGCGCGAGAGTTCGATGAAGCGGTCGTAGGCGCGGTCCAGCAGCACATCGTCATGCACGCCCCAGTTGGAGAAATGCCTGCGATGGATGTCCTGCTTCTGGAACCACGCCAGGTCGCGCACGTCGTCGAAGCCATGTGTGCTGAGGAAATCCGCCTTGGCCGCGAACTGGCCGTTCGCGCCGCCCATGTAGTGATTGCTGTAGCCCTGCTGCTTGAGGTAGTCGCCCAGGCAGAAGGCTTCGGGCAGGAAGCTGCCCATGCGGCCCATGCTGTTCTCGTCACCCTGCGCGGTGGTCAGCGGTACGCCGCACATGGAGGAGACCAGGCCGGCGATGGTCCAGCCGCTGCCATCGGCCGATGCGATACCGCGCAGGTCCAGGCCTTCGCCCGCAAGCCGCGCGATGTTGGGCATCAGGCCCGGGAACACCGCTTCGTCCAGATAGGTGCGCTCCAGGCTTTCGCCGTAGATCCACACGATGTTGGGGCGATTGGCCAGCGGTGCCGAAGGCATCACGTATTCCGGCGCCACCGCGCTGTAGTCCACCGGCTTGAACTGCTGGCGCAGGCGTTGCACATCACCATACAGCGGGCTGGCGGCAACGCAGGCCACCAGCAGCGCGGCAAAGCCGGCGAACACGGCACCGCCGTGGCGCGGCGTGCGCAGGCGGCGCACGCGCAGCAGCAGGAACGGGCTGAAGGACAACACTGCAAGGCACAGGAAGCCCGCGATGTAGCTGCCGAAATCACCAACGCCCGCACCTTCCATGTCGCTGCGCAGGTGGTAGAGCGTGGCCGAGTTGATGCCATCGCCGCTGAGCTTGTCGATCAACCACCAGACGCTCAGGGACAACAGCAACACGGAAAGCAGGCTGGCCTTGAGCCGCGCCAGCGTAGGGGACAACACCAGCAGGACGACCAGCGCCGCCAGATACAGCCAGATGATCCAATGCATGCGGTCACTTGGGTAGCCGAAGGGAAAGCGTGCGGCCAATGACGCGCACGGCCCTGCCATATGACTGTTTCAGGCGTATGACGGTGGGTGACTGGATGGTGCCTGCGCGAACCTGACTGAAATGTTCTGATGCAGGCGAGCAGCGGGGCGCGTTCACATTCTGTGCATTGGGTTCTGAAATGCACGCCGTTGCGGCGTGTTTGTCACGATCCAATTGCGCATGTGTGTGCGTATGCGGCTGGCGCATCGCAGCATGTGCTGCTGGGATGCGACTGCAGAACCGATGTTGGTGAGGTCTCAGCGGTGGCCGCGTTCCTCGCGTGCGCGGGAGCGCGTGCGGCGGTCGAACAGCAGCGAGCTGACGATCAGGCCCATGCCGATGGCCACGCCCAGCAGGAACAGCACGATGGCGAAGGCGGGGTAGCCGAACAGGCTCCAGCGCGTGGGTACACGCATCAACAGCACCGAGGACAGTAGCAGCGCCGCGGTGATCAGGCCGGCGGCGATGCGGTTGGCGACCTTCTGGATGTTCTCCATCAGCCGCGATTCCTCCAGCCCGGTGACCTTCATCTGCAGGCGGTTCTCGGCGACCAGGCTGAGGATGTCGGACATGCGGCGCGGGCCTTCGCGCAGCAGCTGCTGTACCTCCATCATTTCGCTGGCGAGGTTTGCGCGCGAAAGCGATTTGCGGAAGCGCGCGCGCATCACAGACTGAAGCTGCTTCTCCACCACGCGGCGCGTGTCCATCTCCGGCGCCAGCAGCTGGCACACGCCTTCAAGGTTGAGCAGCGCCTTGCCCAGCAGGCTCAGCTCCGGCGGCGTGCGCAGGTTGCTGGCGGTGGCGATGCGCACGATTTCCAGCACCACCTGGCCTTCGGACAGGGTGCCGTTGGCGGCGTAGCGGGCGATCATCTGCCCGGTTTCGCGCAGGTGGCGTTCCTCGTTGTAGTCCTCCAGCCGCGTGCTGATGGCGATGATCTCGTCGGTCACTTCCTCGCCACGGCCATCGACGGCGGCGAACAGCAGCTTGAGCAGGCGCTCGCGCAGGCGCGGCGGCACATGCGCCACCATGCCCAGGTCGAAGATGGCCAGGTGGCCGTCGGGCGTGACGCGCAGGTTGCCCGGATGCGGGTCGGCATGGATTTCGCCGTGCACGAATATCTGGTCCAGATAGCCGCGCACCAGCGCTGCCGCCAAGGGCAGCATCGACTGCTCGGTGCGCCGCACCGGCGGAATGGCATCCACGCGCACGCCGGGCACCAGTTCCATGGTCAGCACACGGCGGCTGCACAGATCCCACAGCGGCTGCGGCACCCACAGTTCAGGGTAGGGCGACAGGTGCTGGCCGAAGCGCGCGAGGTTGGCCGCTTCGGCTTCGTAATCCAGCTCCATGCGCAGGGTCTTGGCGAACTCGTCCAGCCAGTCGGAGAAGCGCACCTTGCGGCCGACGCGGGTGAGGTGGTCGGCAGCGGTGGCGAAGCTGCGCAGCACGCCGATGTCCGAACGCAGCTGCGCGGCCACCTCGGGCTTCTGCACCTTGATGGCGACCTCGCGGCCATCGTGCAGCTCGGCGCGGTGCACCTGCGCGATGGAGGCGCAGCCCAGCGGTACGGGGTCGAAGAAGGCGAACAGCTTGCCGACCGGTGCGCCCAGGTCGTCCTCGACGATGGCGCGGATCTGCTCGACCGGAATGGGCGCCACCTTCTCCTGCATCCGCTCCAGGGCGGCCACATACTCGGGCGGGATCATGTCCGGGCGGGTGGAGAGCACCTGGCCCAGTTTGACGAAGGTGGTGCCCAGCGCCTCCAGGTCGGCGACGAACTGGGTGGGGTCGCCCGTGGCCGGCTGGCGGCCCAGGCGCGGCAGCTCGCCATCGAGCGAGATGCCGGAGAACACACCCGAGTTGCGGTAGCGCAGCAGCAGCCGGACGATCTGCTGGCGCCGGCTCATGCCACCGATGGTGGACGGGTTTTCATTGGTGGTGTTCTCCCTCAAGCGGACTTCTCCACAGGCCAGTGCGGCCAGTGTGGCCACTGTCGGGTAGGCGAAGGGTGAATGCGGGCCTCACACCTGTCACCGCCATCTTGGGTGAAAATTACCCCAGTTCCCCCTTCTATGGTGACCCATGGCTGGAGCCAGCCTGTTTGCCCTGCTCGACGATATCGCCACCCTGCTCGATGACGTCTCCATTCTGACCAAGGTCGCGGCCAAGAAAACCGCAGGCGTGCTGGGCGATGACCTGGCGTTGAACGCGCAGCAGGTCACCGGTGTCAGCGCCAACCGCGAGCTGCCGGTGGTGTGGGCGGTGGCGAAAGGCTCGCTGGTCAACAAGGCGATCCTGGTGCCGGCGGCACTGGCCATCAGCGCCTGGCTGCCATGGGCGATCACCCCGCTGATGATGCTGGGCGGCGCGTTCCTCTGTTACGAAGGCGTGGAGAAGCTGGCGCACAAGTTCCTGCATTCCAAGGATGAGGACGACGCGCACAAGGCCGAGCTGAGCCGCGCGCTGGCCGACGACAAGACCGATGTGGTCGCGTGGGAGAACCGGAAGATCAAGGGCGCGATCCGCACCGACTTCATTCTTTCCGCCGAGATCATCGTGCTGTCGCTGGGCGTGGTGTCCACCGCGCCGTTCATGCAGCAGGTGGCGACGCTGATCGTCGTCGCGCTCGGCATGACGGTATTCGTGTATGGCTTGGTGGCGGGCATCGTCAAGCTCGACGACGCGGGCATGTGGCTGCTGAAGAAGGGCCGCGCGATGGCCGCACTGGGCCGCGGCATTCTGTACGCGACACCGTGGTTGATGCGCGGCCTGTCCATCGCCGGCACCGCCGCAATGTTCCTGGTGGGCGGCGGCATTCTGGTGCACGCGATTCCGGCGCTGCATCACTTCGTCATCGGCATGGCACCTTCGCCGTCGCTGGAATGGCTGGCCAACGCCATCGGCAGCGTGGTGGTCGGCATCGTGATCGGCGCCGTCGTGCTGGCAGGCGTTACCCTGTTCCAACGCCTGCGCGGCGGGGAAAAGCCAGCGCATTGATGTTGCCTTTCTCCCTCCCCTTTGCCGAAGGCAAGGGGAGGGCGGGGGAGGGGTAATGCTCTTGGCGGTAGTGCTGATCAGCGCGGATGGACATATCACGCGTAGAGCACCCCTCCCCATCCCTCCCCTTTGCTGCGCAAAAGGGAGGGAGCTTCCCGCGCGAGCGTGAGATGTTGCGGGAAAGCCGCTTCGCTCCCTCCCTTTGCCAAAGGCAAGGGGAGGGCCGGGGAGGGGTCATGCTGTTGGCGATGATGCCGATCAGCGCAGATGGGCATCACGCGTAGAGCACCCCTCCCCAACCCTCCCCTTTGCTGCGCAAAAGGGAGAGGGCTTCCCGCGCGAGCGTGAGGTGTCCGGGGAAGGCCGCTCTGTTCCCTCCCTTTGCCGGAGGCAAGGGTAGGGCCGGGGAGGGGTAATGCTGTTGGCGGTGATGCCGATCAGCGCGGATGGACATCACGTGCAGGGCACCCCTCCCCATCCCTCCCCTTTGCTGTGCAAAAGGGAGGGGGCAGATCGCTTCGCCTCCTCGTGGATCAGGATGTGCGCTCTGCGCTTCGGATCTGATCGCGCCCAGCCTGCTTGGCGGCGCGGAGTGCGCGGTCGGCGCGGTGCAGCAGCTGATCGCTGCTTTCCTCTGCCTGCCATTGCGCGATGCCCACGCTGAAGCGCACATGCACGCGCTGGTTCTCGAACAGGAATGGGCGCTGTGACAAGGCGTGCTGCAGGCTGCGCAGCAGGCTCCTTGCCTGTGCCTGCGTCGCGCCGGGCAGCACCAGCACGAACTCATCGCCGCCCAGCCGGGCGATCTGGCCCTTGTTGCCCACGCGTGCCTGCACCGTACCCACCAGATGACGCAGCGCGCGGTCGCCAGCAGCTCGACCAAAGGCGGTGTTGGTCTGGCCGAAATGATCCAGATCCAGCATGGCGATGCTCAGCGGCGCTTCGTCCGTGGGAAGGGCGCTGGCGAACAGTTCCTGCAGGCCGCAGCGGCTGAGCGCGCCGGTCAGTGGATCGGTGCGCAGCGCGTTGTCCGCCTGCTCCAGTGCTTCCTCAAGCTGACGCACACGCTGTTCGGCCGCATTCGCCTCGGCGCGCGCATGGGACAGCTGGTCGCGTGCGCGCGCCGCCTGCGCCTGCACGCGCGTGGTGTCCTGCAGCACATCCTGCAGCAGCTGGTTCAGATCCGCGATGCTGCGAGCCTCGCGCACGGCGATGGCGTAGCTGGCGAGGCGGTCGTGGAACTCGCTGGTCTCGCTGGCCATGCCGTCCACCTGATCGATGAAATCCACCATCAACGCCTTCATCGCCTGCTTGGATTCGCTGATGCCGTCACGCAGAAGGCCTTGCCGGTAGATGCCCGCGCGCAGTTCGCTGCGCGTCTGTTCCAGCGAGGTCGCATCCAGCGGACCTGCCAGCAGCTCGCGCACGTTGCGGATCTGGGCCTGCAGCCAGCTGCCCGCATCCAGCAGTTCGGTGATGTTGTCCAGCAGCATCGCGAACAGCCCCAGCAGCAGATCATGCTGCTCCTGCATGCCTTCGCCGCGAACACCGACCTGATGGCACAGTTCGCGCAGCTGCCGCGCCATCGGCTCCAGCGGCTGGCCATCGCGCCAGATGCGCATCTGCTGGCCCATGTGCTGCACCTGTGGCTCCAGCTCCGGCGAATGCCGCACCAGATTGGCGAGCACCGCGTCGAGCGTGTTGGCCAGCATGCCGCGCAGCTGGTCTGCATGGCTGTCGTGCGATGGCGCAGGTTCGATGGTGCGGATGTACTTGTCGATCAGCTGACGCAGCAGGCGGCCGTAACGCGCCCAATCCTGTTCGTCGTGCGCCACCTGCAGCCGCTGGCCCATGTCACCCAGCTCGTGGGGCAGGGTGCACATGCCCTGCGCGAACGCGCCCAGCAAGGTGGCGGGATCGTCGGCACCGATGAACAGGCGCTGCAGCAGGGCCATGCCCGGCGTGGCGGTGACGGCCTTCGCCCCCGTCTTCGCCGCCTTCCCGGAAGGGTGGGGGGCTGATGCAGCGGCGGGTGACGTGGGGAGGTCGGCGCTGTCGGTCATGGCACGGGGCAGGGAAGGGTGGGTGCCAGCGCACCCGTTCGGGCTGGAAACCGCAGGTGTTTATCGGCATGGTTGCGGCACACTTGAGAGGCAACGGATCGGAGAGGAAACAACATGCGGGTATTGCTGGCGGGAGCGACCGGGTTGGTAGGCGCGCAGGTGCTGCGGCAGCTGCTGGATGATCCGCGCTGTACAGGCGTGGTGGCGCCCACCCGTCGCCCGTTGACCGAGGCGGCTGCCCTGGCGTCGGGACGGCTGCGCAATCCCGTGCACGACTTCGCCGCGCTGCCCATGGAGGCCGACTGGTGGCAGGTGGATGCGGCGATCTGCGCGCTGGGTTCGACCATGAAGCAGGCGGGGTCGCGCGAGGCGTTCATGCAGATCGACCATGGCTATCCACTGGCGATTGCCAAGGGGGTCCAGCGCAGAGGCTGCACGGTGTTCGCGTTGAATTCGGCGATGGGCGCGCGTGCGGATGCACGCGTGTTCTACAACCGGGTCAAGGGTGAGCTGGAGCGCGATCTGCGCGCGCTGGATTTCGCCTCATTGACGCTGGTTCGCCCCGGCCTGATCGGTGGCGAACGCAGCGAGCGCCGCACGGGTGAGCATCTGGCCAGTGTGGTGCTGGGAGCGCTGGCGCCGGTGTTGCCACGCGCGTGGCGCATCAATCCGGCCACGCATATCGCCTCGGCGCTGGTGGAGGCCGCGCTTGCACCGCAACCCGGCGTGAATGTGGTGGGATCGGCGCAGCTGGCCTGACGCAACGCGCGGTGGCGTCAGGCAGGCAGTGACTGTCCGCCGTCCACGGCGAGCACCTGGCCGGTGATCCAGCGTGCGGCGGGCGAGCACAGGAACAGTGCCGTGTTGGCCACGTCCTCCACGTTGCCGAAGCCGCCGAACGGAATGCGCTCGCGGATCTGCTGGTACAGCGCCGGCTCGGTGTCACGGCGGCGGTCCCACAGCCCGCCGGGGAATTCGGTGGAACCCGGTGCGAGCGCGTTGACGCGGATGCGTTCGCGCGCCAGTTCGGTGGCCAGCGACACGGTGTAGTAGTTCAGCGCCGCCTTGGCGGTGGAGTAGGCCGCCGCGCGCGGTGTAGGCACGCTGGCATTGATCGAGCTGATGTTGAGGATGGCCGGCAGCCTGCTTTCGCGCAGATAGGGCACCGCAACGCGGTTGGTGCGTACGGCCGCCATCAGGTCGATGTCGAAGCCCGCCTGCCAACTGGCGTCGTCGTTGCCGTTGCCATAGCCGGAGGCGTTGTTGACGACGATGTCGATACCGCCGAAGGCTGCGGCTGCGCGCTGCACCCAGTGTTCGATCTGCGTGGCATCGGACAGATCACAGCGCTGTGCATGCACGCTGGCGGCACCGGCATCGCGCAGCGCATCGCCCGCGTGTTCCAGTATCGCCATATCGCGTGCGCAGATGCCGACATGCGCACCCGCGCGTGCGAACGCGGTGGCGATGGCCAGACCGATGCCGCGGCTGCCACCGGCGACCAGCACGCGGGCGTTCTCGAGGGAGGCTTGTGGCGGCATGGCGGAGTCTCTGCGGTGAACGTGGTGGTCACCATTATCGGTATGCGGGGGTGATGGGTGTGGGTGTGGGGGCTTACCCCTCCCCGGCCCTCCCCTTGGCGTTGCCAAAGGGAGGGGGCGAAGCGGCTTTCGCGCGGGACATCACGCTCGCGTGGAAAGCCCCCTCCCTTTTGCGCAGCAAAGGGGAGGGCCGGGGAGGGGTGCTTCAAGCGAAATGCCCCGGGTGCGCCTCGCTTGCCCGGGCTACACGCACCACGCCATCAACGCGGCGCGCTGGACAGGAACATCTCCACGCGACCACAACCGGGGCAGGCGTGCAGGTCGAATTCCTCGCGGTTGACGAACAGCTCGCCCAGGTCGCCCAGCAGGAACGGCATGGCCTGCGAGCCTTCGTGGAAGCGCTTGCGGCCGATGAACTCCATCGGCGTGCCGGGGCAGCGCAGGCAGTCGATCTGTCGCGGTGGCTGCATCCAGGGGCGCTCGTCGTCGCGTTTGTACCCCGGCGGCGGGGGTGTACCGTCGGCGCGTGTGCCGCACTTCCAGCACTGCGCGAAGTGGCTGTCGTTTGCTTCCTTGCAGTTGCTGCAGTTCCAGTAGCCCATGGCGGTCTCGATCCGTGGTGCCGGATGCACAGCGTAGCCGCTGAAGCCGGCACCGAGGTGACAGCATGTTGAACCGGCCCGCGATGGGGCCATCGCCTGCGGCAAGGCATAAAAAAAGCCCGCATTGCTGCGGGCTCAAAGGTGCTGCGGAAATCCGATCAGGTGGCCAGCGCCAGGTCGTCGATCAGGGCGCGCAGGAAGCGGGCGGCTTCGCCACCGGTGCAGGCGCGGTGGTCGAAGGTGACCGAGAGCGGGATGACCTTGTGCGTTTCCACGCCGCCCATCACCGGGGTGAGCTGGTGGCGGGCACGGCCGGCGGCGACGATGGCCACGCACGGCGGCACCACCACCGGGGTGGCGTAGCGGCCGGCGAACATGCCGAAGTTGGACAGGCTGATGGTGTAGCCGCTCAGCT
>DALZZG010000026.1:0-28646 GCA_031987665.1 Stenotrophomonas sp.
CCAGGTCAGTGCCTACCACTACCCGCGCCAGTACGGCCCGCAGTCGCCCAGCTTCGCGCGCGCCATGCTCGCCGCGCCGGGCAGCGCGCTGCCGCTGCTGCTTTCCGGCACCGCCAGCGTGGTCGGCCATGCCACCCTGCACGGCGACTGCACCGAGCGCCAGCTGCAGGAAACCTTCAATAATTTCGAGGCGCTGATCGGCGCCGCACGCCGCCATCGCCCGTCACTGCCGCAGCAGTTCGGCCCCGGCAGCCGATTGAAGGTGTATGTGCGCGACGTGGCGGAAATTCCTGCCGTACGCGCGGCACTGGCCTCGCACCTGCCGGCCAGCGTTCCCTACATCGTGCTGAACGCCGTCATCTGCCGGCGCGACCTGCGGGTGGAGATCGACGGCGTCCACGCCGGCTGATCCATTCCCACGCTGCGGCCTCAGTGCCGCAGCAGCAGCGCCATCACCGCATCGCGCGGCAGCTTGCCGGTCTCGTTGCGCGGCAGCGCATCCACCTTGCGCAGGCGGCGCGGCAGGAACACCGGGTCCATCAGCGCGCGCAGGTCATGCAGGATGTCCGCTTCCTCGCGCTGCGGTGCCACCACCAGCGCGGCGATACGCCCCACCGCGTGGCCCGGCTCCGGTGCCAGCTGCAACACCACCGCATCCTTCACACTGGCCACGGTCTGCAGCCTGCGGGTGAGGTCGGCCAGCGAGGCGCGCTTGCCGGCGATTTCCAGCAGGTCGGCGCGGCGACCGCGCAGCAGGAAGCGGTCCTCCGGCAGCAGTTCCACCAGATCGGCCAGCAGCACCGGTGCGGCCAGGTGCGGTGCATGCACCAGGGTGCCGTCCGGCTGCGGCATCAGCCGCACGCCCGGCAGCAGCTGCCAGGCCTCGTCCTGCGCGGTGCGACGGCGCGCGAAGATGCAGGTTTCGGTGGAACCGAACATCTCCCGCACTTCGGTGGCGAACTGCTGCTCGGCAGCCGCGGCCAGCGGCTGCGGCAACGGCGCGGTGGCAGTGACGATGCCTGCCAGCGGCGGCAGTGTGACGCCGGATTCCACCAGCACCTTGAGGTGTACTGGCGTGGTCACCAGCAGCCTGGGCGCAGGCACCTGCGCCAGCGCCACGGCCACGTCCTGCGGGAAGAACGGTTTGCCGGTCTGCAGCGTGGCCGCGCCCAGCAGCGGCATCAGCACCGCCATCTCCATGCCGTACATGTGCTGCGACGGCACCGTGGCCACCAGCGACGGCTGCGTATCGCCCCACAGGTCCTGCAGCGCGGCCAGATCCTGCGCGGTGCTGGTGACGAACGAGCCCCAGGTCTTGGGATTGGCCCCCGGCACGCCGGTACTGCCGGAGGTGAAGCCGATGGCGACCAGCTGTTCTGCGCCGAGCATCGGCATGTCGCCGTCGATTTCCGGCAGAACGCGCGGCAGCACAAAACTGCCTTCCGGCACCGCGCCCGGTACTTCGCAGGCAGCGGTATCGGCGATGCAGTAGCTGTGCGGGTAACGCTGGGCAACGTCGCTCACCACGGCCTCGGCACGCGAGGACGGCAGCAGGTTCACCTGCCCGCGCAGCGCCACCGCGCAGAACGCCACCAGAAAGCGGTAACGGTCCTCGCACAGGTTGATGGCGTGGCGCCCTTCCGGCAGCAGCGCGGCCACGCCACGCACCTGCGCCAGAAACGTACCCAGCGAGACCTCGCCCGCGACGCCAGCGGCCAGCGGGCGCGCGGCATCGCCAACGGCCAGCGGGAAACCGGGAACCAGGGAGGACGCTTCAGGAACTACCGACATGCGACTGCTGCAACCTTGATGGGACAGGCCGTTGCGGCACAGCGCCCGGCGGGCGGCCAGCTTGGCGGTCAACCGCCGCGCTGGCAAGTCCGCATGCGCCCGACACCGTGCTTCCCTGATCGGTGCCGCACTGCGCGACGCCCACCCTGCCGGACTCCCGCGCGCTCGTGATACACCGCTGCAGCATGCCGGTTTCGTCACCCCTGCCGCCTAAACGCGCCCGCCATGACCTGTGGCCCAGCCCCTGCCGGAAGCGGACTGCTAGGCTTGTGCGGTTTTCATCATCGGTGCCCACCATGCCCAAGCTCCTGCCCCTGTCGCTGCTGCTGTTGACCGCTTTCGGCAGCGCCCACGCCGCGCCCACGCCGATCACCATCGAGCAGGCGATGGCCGACCCGGACTGGATCGGGCCGCCGGTGGAATCGGCCTGGTGGTCATGGAATGGCCAGCAGGTCGAATACACGCTCAAGCGCAAGGCCAGCGCCGTGCGCGACACCTTCCGCCAGCCGGTGGCCGGTGGCGTGGCCCAGCAGGTGGCAGACGACCAGCGCGGCACGCTGGACGCCGCACGCCGCGTCTACGACAGCAACCGCCAGCGCATGGCCTTCATCCGCAACGGCGACGTGTTCGTGCGTGACCTGCGCAGCGGCGCGCTGACCCAGCTCACCCGCAGCAACGAGCAGGCGCGTGGCGTCAATTTCGCCAACGACGGCGGCGTGATCTGGCAGACCGCCAACAACTGGTTCCATTGGAATGCGCGCAGCGGCATCGTCAGCCAGGTGGCCCAGCTCCGTGCCGAGAAGAACCCGGCCGATGCGCCCAAGGCCGACGTGCTGCGCGACCAGCAGATGCGTACGCTGTCCACGCTGCGCACCGACCGCGCCCAGCGCGACGAGCTGCGTGACCAGGGCGAACGCTGGCGTCAGGCCGATCCCACCCGCGCACCCGCACCGATCTACCTGGGCGCCGATGTCGCCATCGTCGATAGCGTGCTCTCACCCGATGCACGCCACCTGATCGTGGTGACCAAGCCCAAGGACTTCGACGATGGCCGCGGCGGCAAGATGCCGCTGTACGTCACCGAATCCGGCTACGAGGAAGCCGAGGACACCCGCACCCGCGTGGGCCGCAACAACCCCGAGCCGCACGCGTTCTGGCTGGTGGATGCGGCCACCGGCAAGGTGCAGCCGCTGTCGCTGGACAACCTGCCCGGCATCGCCACCGACCCGCTGGCCGAGCTGCGCCGCAAGGCCGGCAAGGACGCGCTCAAGGGCAACCGCCCGCTGGAAGTGATGAGCGAGTTCATGGGCGGCGGCATCCGCTGGAACGCCGATGGCAGCCAGGCCGCCATCATGCTGCGTGCCAACGACAACAAGGACCGCTGGATCGCGACCACCAGCGCCACCAGCGCGCGGCTGGAAACCCGCCACCGCCTCACCGACGCCGGCTGGATCAACTGGGCCTTCAACGATTTCGGCTGGCTGCCGGACAACCGCACGCTGTGGCTGCTGTCCGAGGAATCGGGCTACTCGCACCTGTACACGCAGAGCGGCAGCAGCAGACCGAAGGCGCTGACCTCCGGCAAGTGGGAAACCTCGGCACCGGAGCTGTCCGCTGATGGCCGCAGCTTCTACTTCCTGTGCAACCAGAAGTGGCCGGGCGACTACGAAGTGTGCAACGTCGATGCCACCGGCGGTGCCGTGCGCGAAGTGACCGCGCTCGACGGCGTGGAGGATTTCAGCCTGTCGCCGGATGGCCAGCAGCTGCTGGTGCGTTACTCCGCACCGTACCTGCCGGCACAGGTGGCCGTGCTGCCGGCCGCCGGCGGCGACGCACGCAAGCTCACCGACACGCGCAGCGCCGAGTTCAAGGCGCGCGAGTGGGTGCAGCCGCAGATGGTGCAGGTGCCGTCCAAGCACGGCGCGGGCCACGTCTGGGCCAAGTATTACGGCCCGGAAACGCTGGAGCCGGGCAAGCAGTACCCCATCGCCATGTTCGTGCACGGCGCCGGCTACCTGCAGAACGTGCATGCGCGCTATTCCAACTATTTCCGCGAGCAGATGTTCCACAACCTGCTGGTGCAGAAGGGTTACATCGTGCTGGACATGGACTACCGCGGCAGCGAGGGCTATGGCCGCGACTGGCGCACCGCCATCTACCGCAACATGGGCCATCCGGAGCTTGAAGATTATCTGGACGGCCTGGACTGGCTGGTGGAAACCAAGCAGGGTGACCGCGCCCATGCCGGCATCTACGGCGGCTCCTACGGCGGCTTCATGAGCTACATGGCGCTGTTCCGCTCGCCGGGCACGTTCAAGGCCGGCGCCGCGCTGCGCCCGGTGGGTGACTGGCACCAGTACAACCACGCCTACACCAGCAACATCCTCAACACGCCCGACATCGACCCGGAGGCCTACCGCGTCTCTTCGCCCATCGAATATGCCGAAGGCCTGCAGGACAACCTGCTGATCGCGCACGGCATGATGGACGACAACGTGTTCTTCCAGGATTCGGTCAACATGAGCCAGAAGCTGATCGAACTGCACAAGGACAACTGGTCCATCGCCCCCTACCCGCTGGAGCGCCACGGCTACACCCGCGCCGACTCCTGGCTGGACCAGTACAAGCGCATCCTCAAGCTGTTCGAGCAGAACCTGAAGTGATCACCGACAAGGGCGCCGCGAGGCGCCCTTGTCGTCTGTGCCGGGGTTGGGTGGGTTGTCGCTGGAAAAGCACCCCTCCCCAACCCTCCCCTTCGCTATGCGAAAGGGAGGGGGCTGAAAAGCACTGCGCGAGAATCGACGAACCTGCAGAGCTGCCGCCTCTACCCCCTCCCTTTCGCATAGCGAAGGGGAGGGTTGGGGAGGGGTAAAGCTCCCCGCGCCGGACACTCAGGCAAGCTTCGCCAGTTCCCGCCGCGCGACGCGGATGAGCCAATACTGTTCGGGATTCTTCTCGGCCAGTACCGCGATGGCATTCTGCAGCAGCGTCCGCGCGCGGGCGTTGTCTCCCTTCGCCAGCGCCAGCCGGCCCTCCATCAGGTCCACCTCCGCCCTTGCCTCGGAATTGGCCTTCAGCAACATGCTGCCTTGCGTGCGGATGTCGTTGATCAGGGCCGACAGCTCATCCCACGCCCCCTCCTCTGCAAGCACATGGCCCAGATTGACCTGTATGGCCGTGCGCACCATGCCGAGCGTCTTGCCCTCCTTGCCCTCGATGCCCTGCAGCACTTCAGCAAGCTTGGCGTGGGCTTCGTGGATCTGACCATCGCCGAGCAGGCACAGCCCCTGCGTGTTGCCGATGTTGGCCGAATGCGCGTGGCCCGGCCCGAACTGCTCGACCATGCCCTGCCTGACCTTGGCCGCCATCGCCCTGCATTCGGCCCACCGCTCCTGCTTGAACAGAATGTGCGCCAGCCCGTGCATCGCCAGCAGGGTGCTTTCGTTGCGCGGCCCCATCACTTCGGTCAGCTCGGCAACGATGTCGCGGTAATCCTGCTCCAGCGAGCGCTCCTCACCCATCAGCAGACGCAACCGCAGCGCGCCGTACCGCATGGACAGCGAAAGCGGCATCGACATGCCGCCCTTGGTCGCCTGGATGCGTTGCACGGCCTGCCGCTGCAACGCCTGCACCTCGTCGATCGGCATGCCTGCCATTCCGCGTGCCATCGCCAGCGCCTGGGTGATGGCCAGCTCCAGCTCGTCATTCGGTTCCGGCAACAGCGCCAACTGGCCCAGCGCATGCTCGAGCGGCTTCACCGCAAGCACCATTTCACCACTCTGGAAATGGCTCCACGCCAATGCACGGTCGTGATGAATCCACAGCAGCGGCCGCTCGACCGCAGGCGCGTGCGCGATGCCGGCTTCCACTTCCTTCAGTACCTGCTGCGCCTGCGGCACGTCGCCATCACGCGCCAGCGCTTCACCCGTCAGCGCCTTCTGCAGCAACGCCTTCGCGCTGTGTGCCCCCTCCAACCGCGTGTACAGCGTCGCTGCCGACTGGAAGTGCGCGATGGCCTCGGCGTATTCGGCCTGCTGGTAGTACGCCTGCGCCACAACTTCATGCAACGGTGCCGCGACCTCCGGCTGCCCGGCGAAGCGCTGTTCGATCTTTGGCGCGGCACGCTCCAGAGCCTCCTTCATGGTCATCGACCCCTTGCCTGCCTCGAAGGGGTTGGCAGCCTTGAGGATGTCGTCGGACACGAACCGGTTGAGCGCCAGCGCGATGTCACGCTGCTCCACCGCCTTGTGCTCCGAGGCCCAGATGCGCTGCAGCAGCCAGCCGGTTCCCACCAGGCCGGACACCAGCACCAGCATCGTCGCCATCACCCACGGCCTGCGCGCCCGCACGCGCGCAAGCTTCTTCTCGCCCAGCGCCACGCGCTCCCTTACCGCTTCTTCCAGCGCGCGTCGTTCGCGGCGGCCAGCCAGGTCCCGGATGCGTGCGGCCAGCAGCGCCGACGATTCCAGGCGTCCACCCGGATCACCATTGGCGGCGTCGGCGATGTCCTGCCGCAGCAGGGGGTCGTCGATGTCGCTTTCCCAACCCGGTGCCAGCGGACGCCGGAAGTCGCCCACGATCATCTGGTACAGCGTGACGCCCAGCGCGTAGACATCGCTCTTCACAGTGGGCGTCTGCCCGGCCACCACTTCGGGGGCGAGGTAGAGCGGAGTGCCACTGTCCGGTGACAGCGCCTGCGTCTGGGTCAGGCCAAGGCCGGTGATTCCCAGGTCCTCCAGCACACCCGGCTCGAACAGGCGGCTGCTGCCGAAATCGGCCACCCGCAGCTGCAGTGCACCCGGCTCACCTTCGAGCAGGAGGTTGGCCGGCTTCAGGTCCTTGTGCAGCACGCCCACGCCGTGCGCCTCGGCCACGGCATCGGCGGCGTCGCAGAACAGGGCCAGACGGGTGGAGAGCGGCAGCGCGGCGATGCCCTGCCCGCCCGCATCCTGCCAGCGGTCCAGACCCGTGCCGCCATGCTCGAACTCGATGAAGTACGGTGCCTGCTCGAAATCCCAATCGAGCAGTCTTACGAATTCACGGCGCTGGCCCAATGCCTGTTCCAGCAGGCGCGCCACCGTGACCTCACGCTTGAGGCCATGGAGCCGCAGGCCATCAAGGCTGAATTTGAATACGCGGGCCTGGCCGGTCTTGGCATGCCGTGCCAGCCACACCTCGCCGTCGCCGCGCCGGGCCAGCGGTTCCTCCAGCTTCCAGTTGCCACGCCGGGGCACCGTGTCGCCCACGTCGAGGCGGCTGCCCGGCGGGATGTACGCCACCGCGCGGCGACTGACCTTGCCTTCAAGCCGATACCCCACACGCGGCAGGGTGACGATCATCGCGCCGGTTTCATCACCCAGCGCCCGCCGCAGCTTGCCAACGGCATTGGTCAGCACCGCTTCGACCACCACGCGCCCGGCCCACACCGTCGATAGCAGTTCCTCTTTCGTCACTGCCTCGCCGGCGTGACGCAGGAGGTACTGCAGGACATCCAGAGGCTTGCGCTCCAGCTCGACGAACTGCCCCTCGACGCTCAGCTGCCAACGCCCTTCATCGAACTCGGCCTTGCCGAAGCTCCATTGAAACGCACCCGATCCACTGCCTGTCTCACGATCAGTTGTCATCCCTTACTCCTCGTGGCCCCCGCCCTTCTCTGGAAAATCCCTTCCAGATCAGACACATGAAAAACGTTTGAACTTCGTTTGCAGTGCATGAGGACGCATCTGGCGGTCATCACCAACAGTCGTTGCCACCGGCGGATGGCCGGAGCGAACGACAAAGGAGATGCGTCATGCGTGGAAGGATCATTCACTACAACGCGAGCGATGGTAAAGGCCTGATTGCAGCGAATGAGCGACAGTTCGCATTCGACATCGGCCAGTGGCGCAGCGACAGCGCGCCTGCGGTCAACCAGACCGTCGAGCTGAATCTGGTCGAGGACACGCTGCAGTCATTGGCGCGCGTCAGCGACGAGGTGCTGCTCAAGGAGAAGGCCAGCGAGCTGGCCGGCAAGCTGGGCGGCGTGGGCGGCGCGGCGCTGGACTCGCTCCGGGCAGGCGCCCCCGACACGGCCACAGGCATGCAGGGCATCGTGGCGCGCATGGGCAAGCCGCTGCTGATCCTGCATGCGGTATTCGCAGTCTCGGCACTGATGCTGCCCTATCTGACGATCAAGGCGCCGATGGGCCCGGCCACCCGCTCGTTCACGCTGGCCGGCCTGGCCGATCTTTCGCAGGCACTGGGCACGGCGGTCGGCGGCAGCCTGTTGCCATGGCTGGCCATTCTTTCCATCGCGGTGCCGCTGTTCTGGCGCAGCCGGTGGGCGTGGCTGGCGCTGCTGCTGCCCCTGCTGGCCACCCTGAAGCCCGCTCTGGATCTGTTCTCGGCGGTCCGGCAGGTCACCGCACAGGCCAGCCAGTTCGACGCGCGTGTCGGCTCCGCCGTCGCCAAGCAGCTGCTGGACATGCTGGGCACCGGCATCGGCCTGTGGCTGTGCCTGCTTGCCGCTCTGGGCATCGGCGCCCTCGCACTGAAGCGCGCGCTGCTTCCGCCTGCCGACATCCACCGGGCCTGAGCGCCCAACCCACACCGTGCCTGCATCGCCATGCGGCCATCGCAGACATCGCCCCGCGTTCCCGATCACACCTTCGCAACCAGGAGATCCACCCATGACCCGAATCACCCTGTCCATCACCGCACTGTCGGCGGCCCTGCTGCTTGCCGCCTGTGGCGGCAAGAAGGACGAGACCGCCGCCGAGCAGGCACCGCCCTCCGGCAGCCTGCTCGATGCCGCCAGCGAGAAAGGCGCCGATGCCGCAAAGCAGGACGCGCTGCCCAAGCCCGATGCCAACAAACCGCTGGCGTCCTATCCGGAACTCAGCAGTGGCCAGCAGGTGATGTTCCTGTATGCCGCCGCATCCAAGCTGCCGCCGGACTTCGAGAAGATGGCCGAGGCCTACTCCCGCGAGTACCGCGACACCCATGACGCATTCCGCAGGAATGATCTTCTGAAGGCCATCAAGCCGCAGCTCGAACAGAACATCGCCCAGGCCGCCGCACAGCCGTATGCATGGGTGGAGCTGGAGAACACCGAGCTGGGAAGCTACGACTTCCAGCGCAAGGGCTTCCCGGTGAATGAGTTCGGCAGCGGCATCACCCGCTATTTCAGCGACTCATCGCAGTACACCTACACGTGGGCAAACCGCAATCAGGTCGCATTCGCCCCCCTCGCGGATGAAGCGCTTGCGCGCGAGCTGGAAGCCATGCGCACCAAATGGGACACAAAGCCGCTCCTGAAGGTCTACTTCTTCGCACAGTCCGCCGACCTCAACTCGCAGCGGGTCAATGCCGTCGTCACCCGCGTGCAGATCACCGACCGCCGGGGCCGCGTGCTGACCGAGTACGGACCGGATGCAAGCGTGCCCGAAACCTCGTCCTCTGCCGACGAATGCCAGGGCAACCCGGCTGACTGCGTGATGTCCGGCTTCTGACGACGCGCCACGACGCGGTCTGCAGCCCTCCCGGTCACACCGCACGGGGCATCGCAGGTCGCGTCGCCATGACGGTCGTCGATATCGCCGTCTCCCGATCAACACGTCCGGATCAATCCGAAGACTTTCCCATAGGTTGGAAAACCACCATGAAAAGAACGCCTGTCTACGTGTGCACCTTCATCCTGATCGCATGTGCCCCGCTGCATGCATCGGCCCAGAGCACGGCCCAACTCAAGAGCGAGAACGCAGACCTGCGCGCCCAGCTCGCGGCCCTGCAGGCGCAGGGCTGCGTTGCCCCGCCCGGTCCCGGCACATCGCCCGAGTGGCGTGACGCACAGCTGTCCGCACGCGTGGCATCCATCCGCGTCGGTCTACAGCGCAACAGTCGTGTGACATACGACGCGACCGTGTCCATCACCCTCACCAACACCGGCAATGCGCCGCTGGCGCTCAATTACGAGCAGGGAACCTTCAGCCTGACGGACAACCATGGGTACCAGTATGAGCTCCAAACCTACAGCCCCGCCAAATTCGTCAAGGGCATTCCGATTGCAAACGGGCGCACCGCGAGCACGCACCAGCCCTTGATGCCGGGACAATCCAGCACGGTCACCTTCATCACCGACCGCCAGATGAGCAACGGGCAGACGCCCGGCAACCGCTTCGATATCTCCGCCACGTTCGGCGCCTACCAGGACGAGGGCCAGGGCCGTATCCGCAAGCTTCAGATGTTCCCGGTGACCTTCACCGATGTCGCACGTTCGTCCAGTGGATTCGACGGTGGACAGACCGGGACCAGCCAGCCGGCGGAAGTTGGCGGAAAGGTGATCGACCGCCTTCTCGATGGCCTGCTGAAAGGCGGCAGGTAACACCACCGGCCGACCGCCCGTGCACCCGTTGCCCGGGCGGTCGGCGCGCAGCGCCTTCGCGTGATGCGCCCAATCAACCAGAGGAATCCACGCATGAGCGACCAGGAACAATCGTTGGACCGCATCGTCAGAGAGAAGCAGCTCAATCTCGAAGCATCGAAGATCACCACGGCCCCCCTGCTGCGGAAGGGGTGGGTCCTCGTCTTCACGGGCTGGGGCATCGGCCTGGTCCCCATCCTCGGCGTCCTGGGCTGGGTGCTCGCCACCGGCTGTGCCCTCATCCTGGGCATCATCGTGATCAGCCGCGGCAATACCAGTGGTGGCCTGACCCTGCTGCTGGTGGGCTGGCTCTGCACCATCCCCATCGCCATCATCTCGTTCCTGTTCTGGGTGATGCTGGGCTTCAGCGGTGCGGGAATACTTTCAGGACTGTAAGTGTCAGCCATGCTGTCCAACAGCATGTGCGATGGCGGGATACTTCTGGTGCAGGACGGAAGGTCCATGCCATCGTCCAGCGGGGCCACGCGCGTCGTGGCCCCGTTTCATCAGGAGCCGAACATTCCAGGGAGCTTTTCATGCCGGATGCCATCCGCATCGTCACCGCCGTGATCCTCGACGACCGCCAGCGCGTGCTGGTCGTGCGCAAGCAGGGCTCGCGCACCTTCATCCAACCCGGTGGCAAGCGCGAGATCGGCGAGACAGCGTTGCAGACGCTGGCGCGTGAACTGCATGAGGAACTCGGCGTCCAGCTGCAGCTGACCACCACCCGGCGCCTTGGCCTGTTCGAGGAGGATGCAGTGAACGAGGCGGGGCGCCGCGTGCGGGGCGAGGCGTTCCTGGTCCACGTCGAGGGCACGCCGCAGGCGCAGGCCGAGATCGCGGAGCTGGCATGGATACCGCTGCTGCCGCCGCACGGCGTCACACTGGCTCCGCTCAGCGCGCGGCACATCCTGCCGGCAGCAAGGGCGTTGCTGGAACAGGCTGGGAATCCGCGCTGAATCCGGCGATAGTGCGGCAACGCCCTACGCCCCTCTGCCCGTGCCCCTGCCCGAACTGCCCAACACCACCCCGACCCGTTCGCCTGCCGAAGCCTTCGTCGATGTCACCGCCAAGCTGTCGCTGGTGATGGCGGTATTGGCCGTGGTCTGGAGCCTGCTGCAGCTGCTGGTGGTCGCCGCGCTCGGCCAGCTCGACCTGCATGCGCTGACGCAGACCGAAGGCCTGTTTCCGCTGCCCTCATGGATGGGCTGGATCAGCGAGCACGCCACGCTGCTGAGCCTGCTGCAGCTGCTGCTCTGCCTCGTTTTCCTCGTGGTGTGCTGGGGTCTGTTCAAGCGGCGCGAATGGGGCCGATTGGGCTTCATCGCCTTTCTGGTGCTGGTGGCGCTGGCCAACTTCGCCAGCCTGCCGCTGGTGGACAGCATGTTCAGCGGCATGCAGACCATGTTCCCCGCCGAGTTCCTCAACTCGCCCGACGGCGCGGAGATGCGCGCGCAGCTGCAGGTGGGCCGCTGGACGTCCCTGCTCACCGCCGTGGGCACCGCCATCGCCTTCGCCGCGCTGCACGGCTGGCTGGTGATCAAACTGGGCCGCGCCGAGGTCCGTGCCCTGTTCCACTGAGCCTGCGGTGACGGTGCGCTACAGTACCGGCCATGAACGATTTCGACCGCGTACGCGACTACCTCACCAGCCTGCAGGACCGCATCTGCGCCGCCATTGAACAGGCTGACGGCCAGGCCCGTTTCATTGAAGACCTCTGGCAGCGTGCCGAAGGCGGCGGTGGCCGCACCCGCATCCTGCGCGATGGCACGGTGTTCGAGCAGGCCGGCATCGGCTTCTCCGACGTCGCAGGCACGCGCCTGCCGCCCTCGGCCTCGGCCAGCCGCCCGGAGCTGGAGGGCGCCTCCTGGCGCGCCTGTGGCGTGTCGCTGGTGTTCCACCCGCGCAACCCCTACCTGCCCACCACCCACGCCAACGTGCGCTACTTCCAGGCCGAGCGTGACGGGCAGAAGGTGGCCGCGTGGTTCGGTGGCGGCTTCGATCTGACGCCCTTCTACCCGTTCGACGAAGACGTGCACCACTGGCACGGCGTCGCGCGCGATCTCTGCGCGCCCTACGGCGAACAGCGCTATGCCGAACACAAGCGCTGGTGCGATGAGTATTTCTTCCTCAAGCACCGCAACGAAACGCGCGGCGTCGGCGGCCTGTTCTTCGACGACCTGCATGGCGACTTCGAGACTGACTTCCGCTACCTGCGCGCGGTGGGCGATGGCTTCCTCGATGCCTACCTGCCCATCGTCGAGCGCCGCAAGGACACGCCGTACGGCGAGCGCGAACGCGAGTTCCAGCTGTACCGCCGTGGCCGCTACGTCGAGTTCAACCTGGTCTACGACCGCGGCACGCTGTTCGGCCTGCAGAGCGGTGGCCGCAGCGAGAGCATCCTGATGAGCCTGCCGCCGCGTGTGCGCTGGGAATACGGCTACCAGCCCGGCACCGGCAGCGACGAGGCACGCCTTGCCGACTACCTGGTGCCGCGCGACTGGCTGGGTGCCTGAAGCTCACGCAGCGTCCTTGGAGATGATGGTGATGTGGCCGTTGGTTTCCAGCAGCGCCACATCCACCTCATCCACGTCCTCGCAACCGGCATCGCGCATGGCGCGTGCGAAGTCGGCCTTGCTGACCAGCTCGCGGCGCAGCACCGCATGCAGCAGCTGGCCACGCCGGGCCAGCACCACGGGTTCGCCTTCGATCAACCGCTCGGCTGCCGGGCTGCGCGTGCTGATCCAGCCCACCAGAAAGTTCAGTGCGATCAGCGTGGCCGCCAGCAGCAGGCCGCCGCTCACCGAGTTGTCCTGACCCAGCAGCGCGTTCTGCACCGCGTTGCCCAGCAGGATCAGCAACAGCATGTCGAAGGGCGTGAACTGGCCCAGCGCGCGCTTGCCTGCCACGCGCACCATCAGCAGCACCACTACGTACACGATCACCGCGCGCAGGATGAATTCCCACCACGGCATCGCCAACGCGAATATGTCCGACATCACCGCCATCTCCCATCCGGGTCGTTGGGCCTGATGATGTTCCAGCGCGGGTCAAACCGCTGCAAAGCCTGCGCGACACCCGATGGATTTTTCCAATGCCGGAAATAAAGAAGCCCCGCCGACCAGGGGGGGGTCGGCGGGGCCGGGGAGCGGGCATTTGGGGAGGAATCCCCGCTCCGAGATCTGCTCCAGGGGATGGGAGAGATCCAGGACAGGTATTGCGCCTGTCCCGAGCTATATGACCACTAATTACATTGATGGTTCGTGAAGAATCTGCTGTTTTTCCAGTGAGATTAAGGAGGCATTCACGCTAGGGAAAACCCCACAGAAATAGCAAACTTCGCGCACAAATCCAGAATGATGGCGGTCACGAAAATGACCACCGGTATCAGTGTGCCTCATCCCAGTTGTCGCCCACACCGGTGTCCACCACCAGCGGCACGCGCAGGCTGGCCGCGCCGGACATGCGCGCTTCCACCTCGTTGCGCAACGTGTCGATGAAACCGGCTTCCGCCTCGAACACCAGTTCGTCGTGCACCTGCAGAATCATCCGCGCCTGATCGCTGTAGTCGGCCAGCCAGCCATCCACGCTGACCATGGCACGCTTGATGATGTCCGCCGCCGTGCCCTGCATGGGCGCGTTGATCGCAGCACGCTCCGCGCCAGCCCGCAGGCCCTGGTTGCGTGCGTGGATGTCGTTCAAATACAGGCGGCGGCCGAACAGCGTTTCCACATAGCCCTGCTCGCGCGCCTGTTCACGCATGCGCTCCATGAAATCCCGTACGCCGGGGTATCGACTGAAGTACAGCGACACATAGTCCTGCGCCTGCCCGCGGTCGATGCCCAGATTCTTGGCCAGGCCGAACGCGCTCATGCCGTACATCAGGCCGAAGTTGATGGCCTTGGCGGCGCGGCGCTCGTTGGCGGTCACCTCGTCCAGTGGCCGGCCGAACACCTCCGCGGCGGTGGCACGGTGCACGTCCTGGCCCTGCTCGAAGGCACGGATCAGGCCCGCGTCGCCCGACAGGTGGGCCATGATGCGCAGCTCGATCTGCGAGTAGTCGCAGGCCATCAGCTTGCGCCCCGGCGGCGCGATGAATGCCTTGCGGATGCGGCGGCCGTCTTCGGTACGGATGGGTATGTTCTGCAGGTTCGGATCGGACGAGGACAAGCGCCCCGTCGCCGCGCCGGACTGGTGGTAGCTGGTATGCACGCGCCCCGTCTCCGGGTTCACCATTTCCGGCAGCTTGTCGGTATAGGTGCTGCGCAGCTTGGCCAGCCCGCGGTATTCCAGGATCACGCGCGGCAGCTCGTGCTGCTCGGCGATGGCCTCCAGCGCTTCCTCGTTGGTGCTGGGCTGGCCCTTGGGGGTCTTCACCAGCGCCGGCAGGCCCAGTTCATCGAACAGCACCGCCTGCAGTTGCTTGGGCGAATCCAGGTTGAAGGTGCGCCCGGCCAGTTCGGTGGCCTTCTGCTGCGCGGCCAGCATGCGCGAGGACAGGTCCGCGCTCTGCCGCTTCAGCTCGGCGCTGTCGATGGCGACACCATTGGCCTCGATGCGCGCCAGCACCGGCACCAGCGGCATTTCGATCTCGCGGTACACCTTCTCCAGCGACGGCGTGGCCGCCAGCTGCGCCGAGAGCACCGTGTGCAGGCGCAGGGTGATGTCCGCATCCTCGGCTGCGTACTGGCTGGCCTCGTCGATGCCTACCTGCGAGAAGGAAATCTGCTTGGCGCCCTTGCCCGCCACCTGGTCGAAGGTGGTGGTGGTGTAGCCCAGGTAGCGCTGCGCCAACGAGTCCATGTCATGCCGGGTAGCGGTGGAGTTGAGCACGAAGCTCTCCAGCATGGTGTCGTCGTGGTAGCCCTGCAGGTCCACACCGTGGCGGCGCAGCACATGGATGTCGTACTTGCCGTGCTGGCCCAGCTTTTTGTGCGCTGCATCTTCCAGCAGCGGCCGCAGGGCATCGAGCACCTGCGCCATCGGCAGCTGCGCCGGCGTGCCGGGGTAGTCGTGGCCGACCGGGATGTACGCGGCCTTGCCCGGTTCCACCGCCAGGCTCAGGCCCACCAGGTTGGCACGCATGGCATCGAGCGCGTCGGTTTCGGTATCGAAGGCGAATTCTCCGGCCTGCTGCAGGCGCTGCACCCAGGCATCCAGCTGCTCGGCGGTGAGCACGGTTTCGTATTCCCCCTTCGCGGCCAGTGCCGGGTCGATGGCTGGCGCGGGCGCGGTCTCGCTGCCGCCCTTGGCGTAACCGGCGGCGGTGCCGCGCAGGCTGACCTTGCTGTCATCGGCGGCCGCAGCAGGTGCGGCACTGCCACCGCCCAGCTCGCGCAGCGCCTGGGTGAAGCCGTAGCGTGAATACAGCTCGCGCAGGGAATCCGCATGCTGTTCGCGCAGGTGCAGGTCGCGCGGGCCCTGATCCAGCGCCACGTCGGTACGGATGGTCACCAGGTCGCGGTTCAAGGGCAGGCGCGGCAGCGCTGTGCGCAGGTTCTCGCCGATCTTGCCCTTCATGGTCGCGGCGGCGGCCGTCACGCCATCCAGATCACCGTATTCGGCCAGCCACTTGGCGGCGGTCTTGGGTCCGCACTTCTCCACACCGGGCACGTTGTCCACGGTGTCGCCCATCAGTGCCAGGTAATCGACGATCTGCGTGGCATGCACGCCGAACTTCTCCATCACCGCTTCGTCGCTGTCGGTGCGGCTGCCGGTCATGGTGTTGACCAGGCCCACGCCCGGGCGCACGAGCTGGGCGAAATCCTTGTCGCCGGTGGAGATGGTGACGTCCAGCCCGTCGGCGGCGCCCGCCAGTGCCAGCGTGCCGATCACGTCATCGGCCTCCACGCCGGACACGCGCAGGATGTCGATGCCCAGCGCATGCACGATGTCGCACATCGGCTGCACCTGCGCGCGCAGGTCGTCCGGCATCGGCGGGCGGTTGGCCTTGTACTCGGCGTACATCTCGTCGCGGAAGGTCTTGCCCGGCGCATCCACCACGAAGGCGACGTACTCGGGCTTCTCCTTCAGCGTGGCGCGCAGCATGTTGACCACGCCGAACAGCGCACCGGTCGGCTCGCCCGCGGCGTTGGACAGGGGCGGCAGCGCGTGGAAAGCGCGGTACAGGTAACTGGAACCGTCAATCAGGACTAATCTGCTCATGGCCCCGATTCTACGCGGCAGGGCGCGACGCTACCCGCATGCAACGGCAGGACGGGCATAATCAAGGGCAGTTCCGCGCCCTTCAGGAGACCCACGATGAAGCAGCTGCTGTTGATTCCCCTGCTGGCCCTGGCCGGCTGCGCCACCACCGGCGGTGGTGCCGGCGCACCCCCGGTCGATGTCAGCGGCGCCGATGTGGCGCGCAAGGTGATGGACAACGGCGATACCGTCGAGGAGTACCGCGTGGGCAGCCAGCTGCGCATGGTCAAGGTCACCCCGGCCAACGGCGCCCCGTATTACATCTACGACCGCAACGGCGACGGCCGCATGGACAGCGACAAGGACGGCACCGCCCCCGTGTACTGGAAGCTGTACAGCTGGTGATCACCGGCTGATTGCCAGTCCCTGTAGCCCGGGTAAGCGCCAGCGCACCCGGGAACACGGAAAGCCATCAGATGCACGCGAACCGCGCACGCCGTGGAAGTTCAGCAGCGTGCCGCCTGCACAGTCAGCTCAACCGCTCAGAAGCCCCGGGTGCGCTTCGCTTACCCGGGCTACATGCTGCGATGCATCTTTCGGCGTGAGCAGCGCCAAAGACCTCCCGTAGCCCGGGTAAGCGCCAGCGCACCCGGGAACGCGGAAAGCCATCAGATGCACGCGAACCGCGCACGCCGTGGAAGTTCAGCAGCGTGCCGCCTGCACAGTCAGCTCAACCGCTCAAAAGCCCCGGGTGCGCTTCGCTTACCCGGGCTATGTGCTGCGCCCTCCCTTGCGTGCGCAGCACGGAGGGGAGGGTTGGGGAGGGGTGCTTCTGGGGCCGGATCTGACCGCCGACGTCGCTGCATCTAAAAAATGCCCCTGACACGAGGGCCATGTTGATTCTGGTAGCGGACTTCTCTGGAGGTCGCTACGGAGAGCCCCTCACCATCCCTCCCCTTTGCCTGCGGCAAAAGGGAGGGGGCTCAAAGCCCTCAGCGGATGACCAGCACCGGCACCGTGCTGCGGGCCAGCACTTCGGCGGTCTGGCTGCCCAGCAGGACGCGGGTGACGCCGCGACGGCCGTGCGAGGTCATCACCAGCAGATCGCTGCCACAGGCGGCGGCGGTCTCGATGATGCCGTCGGCGGCGTAGCGGTCCAGCACATGGTGGCCGAGCACGTCGCTGATGCCGGCGGCGCGGGCGGTTTCCAGCGCTGGCTGCAGGATCTTCTGCGCGGCGGTCTCACGGTCCTGCTTGTATTCGGCGCTGGCCTCGTAACCGGCACTCCAGCCCATCGCGTCGTACATGCCAACCGCCCACGGCTCGGACACGTTGACGATATCGACATGGGCACCCAGTTGGGAGGCGAGTTCCAGCCCCTTCTGCAGGCCTTTTACGGCAAGCTCGGAACCATCGGTGGCGATCAGGATGCGCTTGTACATGGCAGTTCTCCGGAAGGTGAGGGGCGTGGGGAAAACCATTGCACCTGCGATGGTGCGCCCTCGCATTGAGCAAGATCAAACCGGAACGTGACATCTACAGGAAATTTCCCGCTCAGCGCAGCAACGGCGCCACCCGCGCCTGCAGCAGCTGCACCAGCGCCGGTGCCATGAAATCATGATCATCCGGAATGTCCACGCAGACCACGCGCTTGCCGCGCAGCCAGGGGGCGAAGCGCTCGCCCAGGCGGCGCCTGTGCACCGGCTCCATCCCCACGATCAGGTCGGCCCACTGCAGCAGCTCGGGGCTGACCGGGGTTTCCGCATCGGGCTTGAGCCCGGCCGACGCCGTCTCGACGCCCGGCCAGTCCGCGAACACCTGCTCGGCGGTCGGGCTGCGCAGCCAGTTCTAGCTGCACACGAACAGGACGTTGCGGGCCTTCACCGGCGCGGGCCTACACCACCGTCAGATTGGCATACGCCATCACCAGCCACTTGCTGCCGGCGTCGGCGAATTCCACCTGCACGCGCGCGTGCGCGCCGTTGCCTTCGTAGTCGGTGACCATGCCTTCGCCGAACTTCGGGTGGTTCACCAGCGCACCGAGCTTGATCGGCGGCGCTTCGATGTTGGCGTGGCCGCCCATCACTCGGTTGGCACCGAGCGAAGCGGGGCGCGAGACCTGCACCTTCGGCCGCACTTCGTTGAGCAGTTCGCGCGGAATCTCGCGCAGGAAGCGCGACGGCAGGCTGTAGTTGTCCTGGCCATGGATGCGACGTGATTCGGCGTAGCCCAGCACCAGCTTCTGCCGTGCGCGGGTGATGCCGACGTAAGCCAGCCGACGCTCTTCTTCCAGCCGGCCACTTTCCTCCAGCGAACGCGCGCTGGGGAACAGCCCTTCCTCCATGCCGGCCAGGAACACCAGCGGAAATTCCAGGCCCTTGGCCGAATGCAGGGTCATCAGCTGCACGCCTTCCTCGCCGGCCTGCGCCTGGCCTTCGCCCGCTTCCAGCGAGGCATAGGACAGGAACGCCACCAGCTCGCTCATGTCCTGCGCGCCTTCTTCGATGTCGTCGTCGCGGCGCACGAAGCGCGAGGCCACCGAGATCAGTTCGTCCAGGTTGTCGGTACGCGATTCCGAATCCAGCACGTTGCGGCTTTCCTTGCCCCAGTGCTCGCGCAGCGCGCTGCGTGCCAGCACATGGTCGATGCGCTCGGCCAGATCCATCTGCGCGGTCTCCACCGTCACCTGCTGGATCAGGTTGAGGAAGCCCGCCAACGCATTCTTCGCACGCGAAGTGAGGTCGTTGCCCTGCGTGGCCAGCATGGCGGCCTCCCACAGAGACAGCGCCTGCCCGCGCGCGATGCGGCGCACTTCGTCCAGCGTGCGCTCGCCGATGCCGCGCGTGGGCGTGTTCACCGCACGCTCGAAGGCGGCGTCATCGTTGCGGTTGGTCATCAGCCGCAGGTAGGCCAGCGCATCCTTGATTTCCGCACGCTCGAAGAAGCGCATGCCGCCATACACGCGGTACGGCAGCTGCTCGCTGAGCAGGGCTTCTTCAAACGCGCGCGACTGCGCATTGCTGCGATAGAGCACGGCGATGTCGCCATAGCTGCCGCCGTCACGCACCCATTGGCGCGCGCGCTCGACCAGATAGCGCGCCTCGTCCATTTCGTTGTACGCGGCGAACAGATCGATCGGGTCACCATCGCCACTGTCGGTCCACAGCTGCTTGCCGATGCGCCCAGGGTTGTGCGCGATGACCGCGTTGGCCGCGCCCAGGATGTTGGCGCTGGAGCGGTAGTTCTGCTCCAGACGGATGGTCTGCGCGCCGGGGAAATCCTTGAGGAAGCGCTGCACGTTCTCGACCTTGGCACCACGCCAGCCATAGATGGCCTGGTCGTCGTCACCCACCACGAACACATGCGCGCTGTCGCCGGCCAGCACGCGCACGAAGGCGTACTGGATGGCATTGGTGTCCTGGAATTCGTCCACGAGGATCTCGCGGAAGCGGGCGCGGTAATGCGACAGCAGCGCCGGGTTGTCGCGCAGCAGTTCATGCGCGCGCAGCAGCAGCTCGGCGAAATCCACCAGACCTGCACGGTCGCAACGCTCCTGATAAGCGGCATAGGCCTGACGCAGGGTCTCGCCCCAGTGGTCATGCGGCTCGGGCTGGATGTGCTGCGGGCGGCGCCCTTCATCCTTCTGCGTGTTGATCCACCACATCACCTGCTTGGGTGGGTACTTGCCCTCGTCCAGCTCCAGCTGCTGCACCACGCGCTTGACCAGCCGCAGCTGGTCGTCCGAATCCATGACCTGGAAGGCCTCGGGCAGCTTGGCATCGGCCCAGTGCAGGCGCAGCAGGCGATGGGCCAGCCCATGGAAGGTGCCGATCCACATGCCGCGGCTGCCGTTGGGCAGCTGTGCGTCGATGCGGTGGCGCATCTCGCCGGCCGCCTTGTTGGTGAAGGTCACCGCGAAGATGCCGTGGGTCGGCACGCCGATGACTTCATTGAGCCAGGCGATGCGGTGGGTAAGCACGCGGGTCTTGCCGGAACCGGCGCCGGCAAGGATCAGGTGGTGACCGGGAGGCGCGGAAACGGCCTCGCGCTGGGCCGCATTCAGCCCGTCGAGCAGGTGGGAAACATCCATCCGCATATTTTACGCCAGAGCGGCGCAGAGGCCGCGACGCAGGCTGACTGCGCTGTGGCGTTCCGGCAACACCCTGCCGAGCATGGCTCGGCGCTACGGTAGGGGGCGTGGGTCAATTTGACATTCAGCTTGGCGGGGCGGAACCTCGGCGCCACGTTGTCGCGTTGCCTGAAGACCCCCTTAGCTCGACCCACCCCGTCGGTTTCAAGGAGAGAATCATGGGCAGGAAAATCACCGCACTTCTGGGCACCCTCACGTTGCTGGCGGTTGCCGGCACCGCCTCGGCCGAATCGCTGACACCCACCGCCGCCCCCGAAGGCCGTCAGGTATTGCCGGTGCTGGTCAAGGTGAATGCCGACGGCCGCATCACCGGTGTTTCACCCTCCACGCGCCTGCCGCCCAAGCTGAACCGGCTGCTGCGCGACAACCTGGAGGAAGCCGTCGCAGGGCCCGCCAACAATGCGGCCGGTGAAGGCATCAGCAGCCAGTTCATCGCCAACATGGCACTGGATGCGATTCCGCTGGAAGACGGCAATCGCTCGGTTCAATTCACCTTCGTCTCGTCGCAGCCGGTTCCGCCGGGGTCATGGTTCTGGTCGCACGTCGATAACCGCCGGTTGGCGTTGGTCAGGCGCGAGGCCGGCCCGGATCGCTCCCAGCCCCGCGAGAAGCCGGAGCGCAGTGGCTACGCGCCACCCTCGGGTGCACCGGGAAACACCGGTGGCACCCCACCGCCAAGCGGCGGCAAGGGCGCATGACGACAGAAGGGGCAGCCAACGCGCTGCCCCTTCTGCTTTTCAGGCTGTCCGAAACGCTGGCGCAAGCGCCACCGCGCCCTGCGCGATGCTACGGCAGCACCTGCGCGGCGGCAGCCGCCGCCTGCGCGCGCAGCTCGGGAATGGCCAGGCTTTCCCACAGGCGGCCGATGCGCAGGCTGCCAAGCACCTGGATGTCCGGCTCCGCGTTGCCATCGGCATCGATCAGGTGACCGTCTTCGGTGCTGTCGATACCGATGCCGTGCAGCCCCGCGCGGGCGATGCCGCTGCCCAGCAACTGCTGCAGCAGCGGGTTGTGCATGGCCTGCGCGCGCATTTCCACGCCGGTGGCGTTGACCACGCACTGCACGTCCAGCTGCAGCGGCTGGCGCTGCCGGTCCAGCGCACCCAGACAGACGCAGCCGCCGTCGATGATGGCGGTCTGCAGGCGGCCACGGTGCAGCTGCAGGCGCCCTTCCTGCTTCAACGCCATCAGCTGCTCGTGCACGGGCGCGGCGATGCGGTGGCGGTGCACGTCCCAGTAACGCACCACATGGCGCAGGAAGCGCCGCTGGTCGTCGAAAGAGAGCGACTGCCACAGCGCCTGCCCCATCGGGCGGATGCGCTCCATCACGCTCTGCCACGGAATGCCACGCTGCGCGGCGTCGGCGGCGTGCCGGCGCAGCGCGCGCATGCGCTGGCGCAGGTTCATCGCCAGCAACGGCTGCGGGTCGTAGTCGGCGGCCGGCCCCTTGGCATGCGGCAACGGCATCAGCGCGTGGCGTGACATCACATGGATGCGCCCCTTGTGCTCGCTGGCCAGCAGCGACACCACGGTGTCGGCCATGCTCAGGCCCGAGCCGATGATGGCCACGTCGGCATGGCGGGGAATGCTGCGCACGGCAGCGAAATCCCAGGCCTCCACCCGCTTGTCGGTCGGCAGCACGCTGGCACCGCGCACCGGCAGGGGCCGCAGCGAATTGCCGGTGGCCAGCACCACCTGATGCGCCAGCTCATGCTGGCCCGTGCCCAGCGCCAAGCGGAAGCCCGCCGCGGCGCGGTCCATCGCCAGTACCCGCTCGGCCCGCACATCCAGCTGTACCGGGCTGGTTTCCAGCGCCTGCTGCAGCCGGTGGCGCAGGTAGGCGGCGTAGTGGTGGCGCGGCACGAAACGCGTAGCCAGTTCCTCGCGCGCCTCGCCCGGGAAGGCGCTTATCTCGACCAGGTAGTCGAGGAAGTCATCGGGCTGGTCAGGAAAGCCACTCATCTTGCCCGCAGGCACGTTCAGCAGGTGCTCGGCATAGGAGGTGGAATAGGCCACGCCGCGTGCCAGCGGCAGCGACGATTCCAGCAGCAGCACACGCAGCGGCTCGCGGCTGCCACGCAGCACGCCAATGGCAGTGAGGATGCCGGCGGCACCGCCACCGATGATGGCCACGTCGTACGGGCGGGGGTTATCAATCACGCTCATCCACCCGATTGTAGGGGAAGCACCCGTAACGCCTGATGCTTCCGCCGCATCTGTTCATGGTCAATCCGCCCTTGGCGCTTCACATGACAGAAACACAAAACCCGCCTTGCGGCGGGTTCTGGGTGAAAACAAATCACGCAATCCGGGTGGATTACTTGATCTTGCCTTCCTTGTACATCACGTGCTTGCGAACAACCGGGTCGTACTTCAGGAATTCCATCTTCCCCGGGGTGTTCTTCTTGTTCTTGTCGGTCGTATAGAAGTGGCCAGTGCCGGCCGAGGAAATCATACGGACCTTATCGCGCTTACCTGCCATGATCGTTTACTCCTCAGACCTTTTCGCCGCGGGCACGCAGCTCAGCCAGAACGGAATCAATGCCGTTCTTGTCGATGGTGCGCAGTGCATGCGCGGAAACACGAAGCTTGACCCAGCGGTTCTCGCTGGCGACCCAGAAACGGCGCTCGTGCAGGTTCGGCTGGAAACGACGACGGGTCTTGTTGTTGGCGTGCGAGACGTTGTTACCCGTCTGCACTCGCTTGCCGGAAACTTGGCATACGCGGGACATTGCGCACCTCGATTAATGTTGGTGACTTCCTTAGCCAGGAAGACGGCGGCCCCGGCGGTTACCCGCCACATGTCATGGGAATCAAAGGGTTACGCTGACGAGGGTGGGCGAATGACACGTTCCCGACCACCAGCCCGGAGGCTTCCGGACACAGCGAGCCGCGTATTATGCCCGCGGACCGCCGCCTGTGCAAACCGGGGCGGCCGGGTGCAGCTCCCGCCACGCCGCGCGGGCCACTTTCCAGGCCGAACGCAGGAAAAGCAGCAGCAGGGCCACGGCGATCACCAGATCCGGCCAGCCGGCACCGAAGGCCCAGACCGCCACGGCGGCCAGGATCACCGCGCCACCCTCGTACACGTCGTTCAGCGAACAGGCCCAGGCCGAAGCCAGGTTGATATCGCCCTGCCGATAGGGCCACAGCAGGCGCAGGCAGACCAGGTTGGCGGCCAGGTTCAGCAGGGCGGCAATCCCCATGCTCTCGAACAGCGGCAGATGCGGGTGGGCCAGCTTCCAGCCGATGCCGACCGCCACGGCCACCGCCGCGGCGAGAATGAACAGTGCCTTGAACAGCGCCACCCGCGCCTTGGCCGCCACGCTGGCACCCACGACCGCTAGACTCAGCGCGTAGGTCAGCGCGTCGCCGAGGTTGTCCAGGCTGCCGGACAGCAGAGAGGCCGAGCCGCTGTGCCACGCCGCCGCCATCATCATCCCGAAGGTCAGCAGGTTGATGGCCAGCACCCAGCGCAGCACCCGCCGCTGGCTGGCCTGCATGCGCGCCACATCCAATGTCTTGCCACAACCGCAGCAGTCGCTCATCCCGGTTCCGGTGTTTCTGGTCGCCGGTATTGTCGCGCTGGAAGCGTGGTTTGGGGATGGGGTGGTGGATAGGGCTGGCATCCGACGCGCGCGTATCCAACCGCGCTGCCCTATCCGCCCTTCCCCACCTTTGGGGAAGGGTTCCGGACGCCGCTTTCAGCAGAGGGCTCTCACTCCCCCGCCTTCCGGTGCAGCCAGCGGTACAGCACCGGCAGCACCAGCAGGGTGAGCACGGTGGACGAGACGATGCCGCCGATCACCACCGTTGCCAGTGGCCGCTGCACTTCCGAGCCGGCACCGACGTTGAAGGCCATCGGCACGAAGCCCAGCGATGCGACCAAGGCCGTCATCAGCACGGGGCGCAACCGGCCCAGCGCGCCTTCGCGTATCGCCGCCTCAAGCGGACGGCCCACCTCCCGCAGGTGGCGCACGAAGCTGATCATCACCAGCCCATTGAGCACGGCCACGCCGGACAGCGCGATGAAGCCGACGCCCGCCGAGATCGACAACGGAATGCCGCGCAGCGCCAGCGCCAGCACGCCACCGGTGAGTGCCAGCGGCACGCCGCTGAACACGATGGCCGCATCACGCGGCGAGCCGAAGGCCCAGAACAGCAGCGCGAAGATCAGCAGCAGGGTCACCGGCACCACCACCCCGAGCCGCTGGCTGGCCGAGATCAGCTGCTCGAAGCTGCCGCCGTAGTCCACCCAGTAGCCTGCCGGCACCTTCACCTGCGCTTCCACCACATCGCGCAGCTCGGCCACGAAACTGCCCAGGTCGCGGTCGCGCACGTTGGCGGTGACCACGATGCGGCGTTTGCCGTTGTCGCGGTTGATCTGGTTGGGGCCTTCGCTGGTTTCGATGCGCGCCAGTTCACGCAGCGGCACGGTGCGCGCTTCGCCGCTTCGCCATGCGCCGCTGCGGCTGGATTCGTCGGCGCTGTCCTGTGCCAGTGCCGGTGCCAGCGACACCGGCAGATCAGCCAGCGCGGCAGGGTCCTGGCGCAGCGTTTCCGGCAGGCGCACGACGATGTCGAAGCGGCGGTCACCCTCGAACAACTGGCCCGCCACGCGCCCGCCCACGGCAGTGGAAACGGTGGACTGCAGCTGCCCGGGATTGAGGCCGTATCCGGCCAGCGCGGTGCGGTCCGGGGTGATGGTCAGCAGCGGCAGGCCGCTGGTTTCCTCCAGCCGCACGTCGGCGGCGCCGGGCACCTTGGCGGCAGCGGTAGCGATGCGGCGCCCCACTTCGTTCAAGGTGTCCATGTCATCACCGAACAGCATGACCGCCACGTCCGCACGCACGCCCGAGATCAGCTCGTTCATGCGCATCTGGATGGGCTGAGTGAACTCGTAGTTGTTGCCCGGCAGCTCCTCCACCGCCGCCTCGAACTCGGCCAGCAGCTGCGCGCGTGGCTTGCGCGGCTGCGGCCATTCGCTGCGCGGCTTGACCATGACGAAGGTGTCGGCGACGGAGGGCGGCATCGGGTCGGACGCCACTTCGGGCGTGCCGATCTTGGAGAACACCTTGTGCACTTCGGGCAGCTGCAGCAGGCGCATTTCCACCTGCTTCTGCATCTCCACCGACTGGCTGAGGCTGGTGCCCGGAATGCGCATGGCATGCAGGGCGACATCGCCTTCGTCCAAGTTGGGCACGAACTCGCTGCCCAGCCGCGTGGCAAGCACGCCGCAGGCGATCACCAGCACTGTCGCACCACCCACCACCCAGCGGCCATGGCGCAGCGCCCGTTCCAGCAGCGGCGCGTAGCGCGCGCGCAGCCACAGCATCAGGCGGTTTTCCTTCTCCTGCACACGCCCACCCAGGAACAACGCGATCGCTGCCGGCACGAAGGTCAGCGCCAGCAGCATCGCACCGCTGAGCGCCAGCACCACGGTGATGGCCATCGGGTGGAACATTTTTCCTTCCACGCCGGTGAGCGCGAAGATCGGCAGGTACACGGCGGTGATGATGCCCAGGCCGAACAGGCTGGGCCGGATGACCTCGGCGGTGGCGCTGGCGGTTTCGGCGAAGCGCTCCTCGCGGGTCATGGCGCGGCCCAGCGCGTGCGTGCGCTGGCCGAAGCGGCGCAGGCAGTTCTCGATGATGATGACCGCGCCATCGACGATGAGGCCGAAATCCAGCGCGCCCAGGCTCATCAGGTTGGCCGACACGCCACCGCGCGCCATGCCGGTGAGGGTGAACAGCATCGACAGCGGAATCACCGCCGCGGTGATCAGCGCTGCACGGAAATTGCCGAGCAGCAGGAACAGCACCACGATCACCAGCAACGCGCCTTCCAGCAGGTTCTTGGCGACGGTATGGATGGTGCGGTCCACCAGTGCGGTGCGGTCGTAGCTGGCGGTGACCGTGACGCCTTCAGGCAGGCTGCGCTGCGCCTGCTCCAGCTTGGCCGCCGCTGCCTGCGCCACGTCGCGGCTGTTGGCACCGACCAGCATCACCACGGTGCCCATCACCACTTCATGGCCATTCTGCGTGGCCGCGCCGCTGCGCAGCTCCGGGCCTTCTGCGATGCTGGCCACGTCATGCACATGGATGGGCACGCCTTCGCGGCGCGCCAGCACGATGTTGCCGATTTCGGTGATGCCGGCCACCTGCCCCGGCACGCGCACCAGGAACTGCTGCCCGTTGCGTTCGATGTAACCGGCACCGACGTTCTGGTTGTTGCCTTCCACCGCCTCGGCCACGTCGTCCAGACTGAAGCCCAGCGCGCGCAGGCGTGCGGGGTCCGGGGTGATGTGGATCTGCCGCTGGTAGCCGCCGATGGTGTTGACCTCGGTGACGCCGGGCACGTTGCGCAGCTGCGGGCGCACCACCCAGTCCTGCAGGGTGCGCAGGTCGGTGGCGGTGTACGCCGTGCCATCGGGCTTGCGTGCCTTGGGATCGGCGTCGATGGTGTACATGAAGATTTCGCCGAGACCGGTGGCGATCGGCCCCAGCTGCGGGTCCAGGCCATCGGGCAGCTGCGACTTCACCTGCTGCAGGCGTTCGGCCACCTGCTGACGCGCGAAGTACAGATCGGTGCCGTCCTTGAACACCACCGTCACCTGCGACAGGCCGTAGCGCGACAGCGAGCGCACCTGCTCGAGCCTGGGCAGGCCGGCCATGACCGTTTCCACCGGCCAGGTGATGCGCTGTTCGGTCTCCAGTGGCGAGTAGCCTTCGGCGGCGGTGTTGATCTGCACCTGCACGTTGGTGATGTCAGGTGTCGCGTCGATGGACAGCCGGGTGAAGCTCCAGCTGCCCACGGCGATCAAGGCCAGGGTCAGCACCATCATCAGCCAGCGATGGGCGATGGCGGCGCGGATGATGCGCTCAAGCATGGCGTGGCCCTCCTTGCGTGGCGTGGCGGCGATCAATGTTCATGCGCGGCCCCCGCCTTGCCGATGTCGGCCTTGATCACATAGCTCTGCTCCACCACCACCTGTTCGCCCACGCGCAGGCCCTGCCTGACTTCGACCTGCCGCGCATCGCGTGCGCCCAACGTCACCGCGCGTGCGCTGTAGCGCTCGCCTTCGCGCACGAACACCACATCGCGGCCTTCCATGGTCTGCAGGGCGGTCAGCGGCACGACGACATCCGCCGGTTGCATGGCCACGACGATGCGTGCCTTCACGGCGGCACCGGGCCGCCACTGACCATCTTCATTACGCACGGTGGCGCGGGCCACGGTGCTCTGGCTGGCGGTGGCCGTGCCGGGCAGCACGCGTTCGAGCGTGGTGGTCTGGCTGGCACCATCGGTCATGCGGCTGACCGTGACCGGCACACCGGCGGTGATGTGCTGGGTGTCGGCACCGAAGATGTGCAGGTCCACCCACAGTTGTGAAAGATCACCGATCTCGAACAGCGGTGCGCCCTCGCCCGCCACCATGCCCACCTGCGCCTGCCGCGCCAGCACCACGCCGCTGATCGGCGCGCTGACGCTGTAGGTGCTCAGGCTGAGATTGCTCTCGATGCTGGCCAGCGGCTGGCCCGCACGCACGCGGTCACCGACATTGGCGCGCAGTGCGCGCACCGGCCCGGGGAAGCGCGCCATCACCTGTGCCACGCGGCCATCGACCGGCGTCAGCAGGCCCTGCACGTCATGCTCGTCGGCGATGATCCCCGACTGCACCGGCGCGCTGACGATGCCTGCCTGCGCGGCCATCGCGGCCTTGATGGTGGTGCTGTCCGCTTCGCCTTCCTCGTGGGCGTGCTCGTCTTCGGCGTGCATGTCCTCGCCGTGCGTGTCTTCAGCACCGTGCGCTGCGCGGGCCGCCTCGTTCTTCGTGCCAGCGGCATCGTCATGCGCGTGTTCCGCTTCGCTGCGCGTCTTGTCGCCACACGCGGTCAGCGCCAAGGTCAGCAGCAGGGCGATGCAGGATTTCAGGGGGATGTGCTTCATCGTGTGCTCTCCGTGGCGACGGGCGCGCTGGTGGCCAGCATCGGCTGGCCGGTCAGGCGCTGGATTTCGATAAGGGCGGTGTGGGCGGCGATGGCGGCGTCGAGCTGGCGCTGGCGCGCTTCGATGCGCAGCGCCTGCAGCTGCGCCCATTCCATGTAGCTGGCCGCGCCGGCACGCCATGCGTGCTCGGCGGCGCGCTCGGCCTTGGCC
>DALZZG010000027.1:0-28560 GCA_031987665.1 Stenotrophomonas sp.
CGCTGCTGGCGATGGTGGACAGCTCCGTGGGCGGCAAGACCGCCGTTGACATTCCGCAGGGCAAGAACCTGGTCGGCGCCTTCCACCCGCCGCGTGCGGTCATCGCCGACACCGCCGCCCTGCGCACGCTGCCGCCGCGCGAACTGCGCGCCGGTCTGGCCGAAGTGATCAAGTACGGCTGCATCCGCGATCCACTGTTCTTCCAATGGCTGCAGGCCGAGCGCAGCGCGCTGCTGGCCGGCGACGACACCGCGCTGGCGCAGGCCATCGCCCGCAGCTGCGAACACAAGGCGGAGATCGTCGAACGCGATCCGCTGGAAAAGGGCGAGCGCGCCCTGCTCAACCTTGGCCATACCTTCGGTCATGCCATCGAGACCGCGCAGGGGTATGGCGCGCCGGGCAATGACAACCTCAATCATGGCGAGGCGGTCGCCGTCGGCATGGTGCTGGCCGCACGCCTTTCCGCTTCGCTGGGCATGGCTCCGCCCTCGGACACCGACACCCTGCGTGCGCTGCTGGAAGCCTATGGCCTGCCGGTGCGCATTCCCGCCGGTCTGGAACCGGAGGCCCTGCTGGCGCACATGCGGCTGGACAAGAAGAACATCGCCGGCCGCCTGCGTCTGGTGCTCTGGCGTGGCATCGGCAAGGCCGAGGTGGTGGCCGAAGTGGATGAAGCGGCGGTGCTGGTGGTGCTGGCCGAGGGGTGAGGTGAGGGGCTGCTGAAAAGCTTTACCCCTCCCCCGCCCTCCCCTTCGCTGCGCGAAAGGGAGGGGGCTGATCCCGCGGGTTGTTACAGATCGCGACCAAGCCGCTTCTGCCCCCTTCGCTGCGCGAAAGGGAGGGAGCTGATCCCGCGGGTTGTTACAGATCGCGACCAAGTCGCTTCTGCCCCCTCCCTTTCGCGCAGCGAAGGGGAGGGTTGGGGAGGGGTAAAGCAGCACACCCCAAGCCCCGAAACTCCCACTCCGGCTACAATCTGCGGCATGCGCGTCCTACTGCAACAGCCGCCCAGCGGCACCGAAGCCCCCCGCTATGTACAGCTGAGCCTGGTACCCGACCTACTTGGCGGCTGGGAGCTGCTGCGCGAAAGCGGGCAGACCGGCGGCCGCGTGCAGCTGCGGCGTGAGCTGTTCCTGCAGCACGATGAGGCACAGCAGGCCTTCGAGAAGGCCCGCGACGCGCAGATCAAGCGTGGCTACCAGGTGATGTTCACCAGCGGCCTGCCACAACCCTGAGCGCCCCACAGGCCGCACGACGCGGCTGCGCCGTTCCCCGTCAAGGAGTTCCATGTGACCAGCCCCCTTCGCAACGATCGCTTCCTGCGCGCCCTGCGCCGTGAGCCGGTGGACTGCACGCCTGTCTGGCTGATGCGCCAGGCCGGCCGCTACCTGCCGGAGTACCGCGCCACCCGGGCCCGTGCCGGCAGCTTCCTGGGCATGGCCAAGAATCCGGAAGTGGCCTGTGAAGTTACCCTGCAGCCGCTGGAACGCTTCGACCTGGACGCAGCAATCCTGTTCTCGGACATCCTCACCGTGCCCGATGCGATGGGCCTGGGCCTGTACTTCGCCGATGGCGAAGGCCCCAAGTTCAAGAATCCGGTGCGCGATGCGGCCGCCATCGCCAGGCTCGCCGTGCCTGACATGGAAACCGAGCTGGGCTACGTGATGGACGCGGTGCGCCTGATCCGTCGTGAGCTCGACGGCAAGGTGCCGCTGATCGGTTTTTCCGGCAGTCCGTGGACGCTGGCCTGCTACATGATCGAAGGCGGCGGCAGCAAGGATTACGCGCGCATCAAGGCCATGGCGTTCAACGAGCCCAAGGCCCTGCACCAGCTGCTGGAAGTGGTGACCGATGCGGTCATCGCCTACCTGTCGGCGCAGCGCGCGGCCGGTGCGCAGGCCCTGCAGGTGTTCGACACCTGGGGCGGCGTGCTCGGCCCTGCGATGTACCGTGAGTTCTCGCTGCGTTACATGGCGCGCATCGCTGCCGAGCTGGATCGTGGCGAAGGCGACGCACGGACGCCGCTGATCCTGTTCGGCAAGGGGACCGGCCAGTATGTGTCCGAACTGGCGGCCACCGGCACCGACGGCGTGGGCGTGGACTGGACCATCACCCTGGAAGACGCCGCGCGCGCCGCAGGCGGCAAGGTCGCGCTGCAGGGCAACCTGGACCCGACCACCCTGTACGGCTCGCCGGAAGCCATCACCCGCGAAGTCGGCAAGGTGCTGGACAGCTACGCGGCCGGCAACGGCGGCTCGCGCGAAGGCCATGTCTTCAACCTCGGCCACGGCATGTCGCCGGACATGAACCCCGAGCACGTCGCCGTCCTGGTGGATGCGGTGCACCGCCTCAGCCGCCGCTGAGCAATCGCGGCATCGGGCCACGTCGTGAGGCGCGGCCCCGCGTCAGCGCAGTGAAGGAAACGCGAAAAAAACGCCCCGCGCGCCTGTGACGCACGCGGGGCGTTCTGCTTTCTGCGCCCGCTAAATCGCGGAAATTTCAGGAGATCAGCCCGTCAACTGTACAAACGGTCAAACTTTCCGCGTGACGAAAATCACAAAGCCTCCACACACGCATTCCTAACATTGATGAATGCGATGTCACGCGTTGTGACTACCCCAGGCACCCGAACAACGCCTGCGCTGTTCCTTCGGACCTCCGGTTTTCATGCTCAGAATCAAAGATCTGCACGTCTCGCTCCAGGGGAAAACAATTGTCAGCAAGGCCAGCCTCGACGTCGGAACGCCCGGCGTCCTGAGCATCGTGGGTCCCGGCGGCTCGGGTAAATCGACCCTGCTGCACGCACTGGTCGGTGCCCGGGTGGAACTGGAAACCTCGGGGCAGATCACCTTCAACGACGCGCCGATGTCGGCACTGGCCGCCGGCCAGGTGGGCTGGTATCCGCAGCATGCGGTGCTCGGCCAGGCCGACCACCACCCTGTTTCCCTCACCGCGCGTGTGCAGCACAGCAGCGACAGACTGGCGCAACTGCAGGCGTTTCTTGCCACGCCGCGTCCGCTGTACGTGCTGGATGAGCCCACCTCAGGCCTTACCGATGGTGATCTGGAAAGTGCGCGCGCGCTGCTGCGCGACGCGGCAGCCAATGCCCTGCTGGTGATGGTCACGCACAACCGCGGGGACAGCATCGCGCTGGGCGGTGACGCGGTGATCTTCGCCGGTGGGCAGGTGATCGAAGCTGGCAAGGCCGATGCGGTGTTCACCACACCGACCACGGCGGCCGGCCAGCACTATGTGCGTACCGGCTATGTCGCAGTGTCGCCCCCGGCGCGTTCGGTGCCTGTTTCCGGCACCTGGAGCCTGGTGCAGGGCTTCATGTATGGCATGAGCCGGCCCGGCTTGATCGCCGAGGAAGACGAGCAATACCGGCTGCTGCGCGACAACGGCGTGCGCCATCTGGTGTGTCTGGAAGAACAGGCGCACAGCGATGTCGCCCTGCTGGAACGCCACGGCATCGCTTTCCACCACGTCCCGGTGCCCGACATGAAGGCCCCCACTCTGGCGCAGGCCGAGGCGTTCAGTGCGCTGGCCGTGCGGACGGTGCTGGGTGGCCATGCCATCACTTTCCATTGCAAGGGCGGCCTGGGCCGCACCGGCACCGCGCTGGCCTGTGCGTTGATCGCACTGGGCGACAGCGCCGATACCGCCATCGCCAAGGTCCGCGGCGCCTGTCCGCTGGCCATCCAGAGCGAGGATCAGGAAGTTTTCATCAAGGAATTTGCCAGCCGTGACACCGGTTGGCCTTACCCGGCAGCTGCTGCAGCCACCTAAACCAAGGAGCAACAACGTGTCTCTCGACAAGGCAATCGCGCAAGCCCAGAACGATGTACCGGAATGTGTCGCCACCGGTTACGTGGATATGTCCACCGGCATGTTGCTGGCGGTCAAAACCGTGGATTCCCATCCGTCTGAAGTTCTCGACCTGGTGGCTGCCGCTACCGGCGACCTGTTCCAGGGCCGCAATGTGGTGGAAATCGAGCGCATGTTCGACCGCGTGCGTGGCATCACCGACCGCAAGACCCACTATTTCCAGGAAATCGTGGTGTTCAGCACCAACCTGATCCACGTCTTCATCCGCTCCAAGAAGAACCCGGACAACGTGGCCGTGTTCGTCTGCCGCATCTCGGCCAACGTGGGCATGGTGATCGTGCGTTCGCGCCTGGCCATGGCCAGCATCGACGCCGCTCTCTGATCCCACCTGTGGTCCACGGCCCAGTGCTGCGCATTGGGCCGTCCTGCGTCCCCGGGGGACAGCACCGCCATGCACCGCTCGATTACCTGCCTGCTGCTGGATGACGAGGTTGTCCGTTCCTTGTCGTCACTGCTGATGCTGCTTCAGAAGTATCTGGACAAGAGCTGGACCGTGGACACCACCGTGTCCGCGCGCACCGGGCTGGTGCTGGTCAATCTGGACGAAACGGATGCGAACGGCAGCCTGCCGCCCATCCCTGCCGGCACGCAGGTCATCGGCGTGGCACGCCGGCCCCGCCAGCATGCGCCCGGCACCATTCACCGGCCGCTGCGTGCCTACGAGATTCTTGCCCAGCTGAAGGAAGCCGAGCGTCTGGCCGCCACACATGACGCCAACGCGGAGGGCGACCCGCAGGCCGATTCGGCCACGCAGGTGCTCGAGCACGACGAGGCACGCATCTTCCGCATGGAATACTGGCCGCCGCAGTTCAAGCAGTGGCCGCATGCGTGGTGGACAGTGATGGCCGCCCTGCGCAACCGACCGCTGAGCATCGAACAGATCGCCACTCACACCGGACTCGAGCGGCAGACCATCGCCCAGTGCCTGGATGCGCTGCTGGCCGTCACTGCCGTGTCGGTCAAGTTCGACATGAGCAACCTGCAGCAGGCCCAGCCGCCGTCCGCGGAAAAGAAGAGCCTGTGGAAGCGGATCGGCTCCCGCGTTTCTACCCTGTTGAGGTCCCGATGAATCACGGCACCTTCAAGATCGTGCTGCTGGGTGAGCCCGGCGCCGGCAAGACCACCGGCATCGGCGCGGTCAGCGACATTCCACCGGTGGTGACCGATGTGGTCTGCACCGACGAGCTGGCCCAGCTCAAGGAGCGCACCACCGTGGCCATGGACTACGGCGAAATGGCGCTGAGCGAGAACGAGCGCCTGCTGCTGTACGGCCTGCCCGGCCAGCCGCGCTTCCGTTTCATGTTCGACGTGGTGAAGGAAGGGCTCAACGGCGTGGTGGTGCTGGTAGACGCACTGGCCACCGATCCCATGGCCGGTTTCGACCAGACCATGGACACCTACCACGACCAGATACGGCACCTGCCGCTGGTGGTGGTGGTCAACAAGCCGCGTGGCGATGAAACCGCCCTGCTGGTACGCATCCAGGCCTCGCTGCGCAAGCGGCAGCTGGTTGCGCCGTCGATCGTTGCCGACGTGCGGCACCGCGACCAGATGGCGTCGATTTTTGAACTGATTTTTCTCTGCGCGGAGTATGGCGATGTCTGACCGTCTGGCGAATGCGCCCCCGGACGTGGTGGCCTGCGAGGCCGCCCTGAAGAAGCTGATGGATGACGAAACCGCCATCATCACCGTGATGCTGGCCTTCCGCGATGGACGCCCCTTCATGGTGCGCCCACGTACCCAGCCCAATCCCGGTCGTCTGGCCGCGATGTCCAGTGCTCTGGCCACGCTTTCGACCACGGTGCTGCGCGAGCTGACCGGCAATGATTCGGACCTGACCCTGATCGAAGGCCAGGACGGAAAACTGCTGCTGATTCCGATTCCGGCCGCCGGCCGCCTGCTGATGCTGACCGTGCACGCTGATGGCGAGGCCAACCTGGGCCGCCTGCTGAGCTACTCGCGCCATTGCGCGACCAGCATCAACGCTGCGTTTCCGGCCCATCTTCAAGCCGCCGCAGCTCAGCCAGCGAAAGGCATTCCCGCCTGACGCGACGCGCAGCGCTGGGTTGCGTGCCACCGCACGCGCCCGGTACGTGGTGCTTGAACAGGCAGGCAGTTGACTTCAACCGCCTGCACACCGACGCTGGCCGCACCCACGCAGGATGCCGGCCATGTCGAAGACCCGTCCATTGTTGTTCGCGCTGATCACCGCCATCGCGCCTGCCGCCGTTGCGGCCAACACGACACCGCTTCAGCTCCAGCAGGATGATTTCCCCACGCTGGCAGCCTATCCCGAGATCGCAGGGCTGGCGGTCTTCGACACCACGTCCCACGAATTTCCGCAGAACTGCCGTCAGCTGCGCATCGCCCGGCTCGACGACATCGCGCCGCGTTGGCGGGCCCATATCGAAGCACCGGTACTGGATGACTGCCGCAGCGCGCCTCCGGGTGCGACGGCGGAAAGCAGCAGCAAGGCAGGCATCGCGACACAGACCTGGTACAGCGCACACGCCGGAGTGAAGGCCGGTGCGGCAAGCCTGCACGGCCTTGCGGTGATTGAAGTGCGCGAAGCGCAGTCCGAGCGCCATGGCAGCCGCACGCTGGTGCTGGATGCTCCCCTGCAACGGGCGCTGACCGCGCTGCGTCCCAACGTCGAACGTCGCTGCGCGGCGAACGCACGCACCAATTCTTCCATTCCCGGTGACTGCACCTTCCGCCGCGATGACGATGGCAGCTGGGTGATCACCCTCGGTGAACTCAACAGCACCGTGCGCCTGTCACCTGATCCGGACCACCCTGCACGCACGCTTCACACGCTCGCTGGCGGCGACTGACCTGCGCGGCACCTGCACACGCAGCGCGCGACAATAGCCACCTGACGTCTCACAGCAACGCCCCCATGCCCGCTGCCGCCCCCAACAACGTCGCGCCTGCGCCCTGCGCGCCCAGCTACAAGCCACTGCTGTGGCTGGTGTCGCTGGCGATCTTCATGCAGATGCTGGATTCCACCATCGTCAACACGGCGCTGCCGGCGATGGCGCGCAGCCTGGGCGAAAGCCCGCTGCAGATGCAGTCGGTGGTGTTCAGCTATGCGCTGGCGGTGGCGACGTTCATTCCCGCCTCCGGCTGGATGGCCGACCGCTTCGGCACGCGCCGCACCTTCCTTGGCGCGATCATCCTGTTCACGCTGGGCTCGGTGGCCTGCGCGCTCTCCCCTACCCTGCACTGGCTGGTGGCCTCTCGCGTGCTGCAGGGCATCGGTGGCGCAATGCTGCTGCCGGTCGGCCGGCTGGCGGTGATGCGCACGGTCCCGCGCGAACAGTTCCTCTCGGCGATGAGCTTCATCGCCATCCCCGCACTGATCGGCCCCCTGCTCGGCCCCACGCTGGGTGGCTGGCTGGTGGAGATCGCCTCGTGGCACTGGATCTTCATCATCAACCTGCCCATCGGCATTGCCGGTTTCATCGCGGCGACGCGGATCATGCCCGACCACTACGGCGCGCAGCGGCAGCGCTTCGACCTCGCAGGCTATCTGATGCTGGCCTTCGGCATGGTGGCGTTGTCATTGGCGCTGGATGGCGTCTCCGCGCTGGGCTCGGCGCATGCATTGGTGATTCTGCTGGCGGTGATCGGCATCGCCGCACTCGCCGGCTACTGGCTGCACGCGGCCAACAGCAGCGCGGCATTGTTCCCGCTGAGCCTGTTCCAGGTCGGCAGCTTCCGCATCGGCATCCTGGGCAACCTGTTCTCGCGCATCGGCAGTGGCGCGATGCCGCTGCTGATTCCGCTGCTGCTGCAGGTGGGCATGGGCATGAGCCCGATGCGCGCGGGCATGATGATGATTCCGGTGGCGCTGGCCGGCATGGCGGCCAAGCGCGCGGCGGTGACGCTGGTGGAACGCTTCGGCTACCGCCGCATCCTGATGATCAACACCGTATGCGTCGGGTTGGCGATGGCCAGCTTCGCGCTGATCAGCAGCCAGCAGCCGTTGTGGCTGCAGCTGGTGCAGCTGGCGGTGTTCGGCGCGGTCAATTCCATGCAGTTCACCGTGATGAACACCGTGACGCTGCGCGATCTGGACAGCACCCAGGCCAGCAGCGGCAACAGCCTGCTGTCGATGGTGATGATGCTGGCCACGGGCTTCGGCGCAGCCACTGCCGGCAGCCTGCTGGCGACCTTCGGCACCCACTTCCAGGGGGCGACCACCGCGCTGCATGCCACCTTCATCTGTGTGGGCGCGATCACCCTCAGCTCGACGCTGGTGTTCTGGCAGCTGTCCGACAACCGCCCGCACCCGCGCGCGGTGGAGGAAGTGGCCGAGTAAGCCACTGGCCGCGCTTCACTCTTCCTGTCGCGGCGCCAGGCCCTGCGCACGGCGCTGGTGTGCATCCAGCACGCCGGCAATCGCTTCCAGCAGCATCTGCGCGGTCACCGGCTTGCGCAGGAAGTGGTCGAAGCCCGCCTTGCGCGCCTGCGGCTCGGCCTCGCCATCGGAACGGGCAGTCACTGCGATCAACGGCATCTCGTAGCCCATGGTGCGCAGCTGCAGGGCCAGGCCGAAGCCATCGATGCCCGGCAGGTCGAGGTCCAGCAGCGCCACATCAAAGCGCGCGTTCGATACTTCAGCCAACGCCGCCAGCCCATGCGCGGCATGCACCACCGTATGCCCATGCACCTGCAGCAGGCCCTGGATGACCGCCGCGATGGTGGCGTCGTCCTCCACCAGCAACACCTGCAGCGGCGGCAGGCTGGCCCAGGTGCTCGCGACGTTGCCCACCACGCCGGTCTCCGGTGCCACATCCCATGCCAACGGCAGCGCCACGCTGAAGCAGCTGCCCTTGCCGGGCGTGCTGTCCACCTCGATGTTGCCGCCCATCGCGCCGGCCAGTTCGTGGCAGATGGCCAGGCCCAGCCCGCTGCCACCGTAGCGGGCGGCGGTGCGTGCCCCATCGGCCTGTTCAAAACGGCGGAACAGGCGTTTGCGCTGCTCCGGATTGATGCCGGGGCCGGTGTCGGACACGTCGAAGCGGATGCCCTTGCCGCCCTCGTCCACCGCCACGCGCATGCCTACTGAACCTTCACTGGTGAACTTGATGGCGTTGCCCAGCAGGTTCAGCAGGATCTGCCGCAGGCGCAGCACGTCGCCATTGACGCGGGTGCGCGCGGGCGCGGTGTTGTCCAGGTCGAACGCCAGCCCACGCCGCTGCGCCAGCGGCTGCATCAGGCCACGCACGTCCTCCAGCAGCTGCTGCAGATCCAGCGGCTGGTTCTGCAGTTCCAGACGACCGGCTTCGATGCGGGCCAGATCCAGCGCATCGTTGACCAGACGCAGCAGGTGCTCGCCCGCGCGCCGGATCGACTGCGTGTAGCCACGCTGGCGTTCGTCCAGATCGGAGGCCAGCAGCAGCTCGCTCATGCCGAGCACACCGGTCATGGGCGTGCGCACCTCGTGACCCAACGTCGCCAGGAAGCGGGTCTTGGCCAGCGAAGCCTGTTCGGCGAGTTCCTGCTTGTGCCGTGCCAGCTGCCACTCACTGCGACGTGCAAGGCGGCGCCGATATAGCCAGCCGCTCCACACCATCAGCGCCACGCCCAGCACGATGAAGCTCGCCAGACCACCCGCGCTGCGCCACCACGGCGGCTGCACGCGGAAGGACAGCGTCTGCACCGCCGACCACACGTTGTCCGAGGTGGCCGCCTGCATCTGCAGCTGGTAGTTGCCCGGCGGCAGGCGTGAGAACACGCGGTCGCCGTTGGCGCCCACTTCCACCCAGTCCGGGTCATAGCCGCCCAGCCGGAAGCGATACTGGTTGGTGGCAGAATCGGCGAAGGACAGCAGCCGCACCGAGATGCGCAGGTCGCGGTCGCCCGGCAGTATCTGCAGCGGCGACTCGCGGGTCAGGTCGTGCTCGGCGTCGCCACGGCGCACGCTCACGCGCTCGATCACCAGCGGTGGCTGACGCGTGGACGGCTTGACCATCTGCGGATCGAACAGCACCACGCCATCGGGCGTGCCGCCGGCGATCTGGCCACCGCGCGCCTGCACCAGTGTGCGGTAGCGGAACTCCTGCCCCGGCAAACCATCATGCACACCGTAGACGCGCACCGAACGGCTGGCCGGATCAATGCGGATCAGGCCGCGCGAACTGCCCGCCCAGGCCACGCCCTGGCTGTCCACGACCAGCCCGGTCGGCGCCAGCATCGGGAAGCCACGGTCGCGGCCCACGCTGTCCAGCAGGGTCATGCGCGCGCCATCCCACATGTAGCGGTCCATGCGGCCAAGGCCACCGACCCAGGCCACGCCGGTATCGGTCAATGCGAACGCCGATACGCGCTGCTCCGGCGCGCCGGGCACCGGCAGGAAGCGCGACTGCGCCGGATTCCAGGCCAGCAGGCCGACACCCGTGGCCAGCCACAGGTGCCCACGCGGGCCGCACTGCATGTCCTCCACCAGCACTGCAGGCAGGCCGTCCTGCCCCGGCGCGATGCGCCGCAGCACGCGCCCGTCATCGCTGCGCTGCTGCAGGCCACCGTCTTCGGCATACAGCCACAGGCGGCCACCATCGCAGATGCGCGCGATGTCGGTATCGCCGGGCAGCGCGCCGTCCTGTGCGTCGTCACGGTGCCAACGCTGCAGGCTCTGGTCGCGCGGGTCGTAGCGCACCAGCTGGTCCATGCTGCCCACCCACACCCTGCCCTGCGTGTCCTCGGCCATCGACAGCGGCCAGTTGCTGCCGTTGAGCCGTTCCACATGCTGCTCGACCGCACCGGTGGCCGGATCCAGCCGGTCCAGCGCACCGCGCGTGCCCGCCACCCAGATGCCACCCGACGCGGAGGGCGCCATCGCCAACGGGAACGGATTGCGCAGCGAACGCGGATCGTCCAGATGCCGCGACATCACCGAGAACTGGCGCCAGCTGGGCGGCAGGTGCCACAGGCCGGAATTGGTGCTGGCGAACCACAGGCCACCCTCGCGGTCCTCGTAGGCATTGGACCAGTTCGGCTTGACCATGCCGCGCTCCTGCATGCTGTAGAGCGGCACGTTGTGCACGGTGGTGGCGCGGTAGCGGCCCAGGCCGTCGCGTGTGTCCAGCCAGTAATTGCCGTCTGCCGAATACTGCAGCATGTTGAGCACGTTGCCCGGCGCCGCGCCCGGCCATGTGGGCCGCTCGAAGCGACCATCGGCCCGCCGAACCACCACGCCACCGTTGCTGGCCACCCACAGGCGGCCTTCGCGGTCCACCTTCAGGCCGTTGATGCGCGGCGACGGCAGCACGCCATCATCGACGCGCTCGAAATCGGTGCCGGTCCAGCGCGCCAACCCGCTCTTGGTGCCCACCCACAGGCTGCCATCGGGCGTGGTGGCCAGATAGGTGACGGCGGCACCGGGCAAACTCCTGCGGTCGCCCGGTACCGGCATGAAGCGCTGGATGCGGCCATTGGCGGAGAGCCGGTGGAGGCCACCGCTGGCGGTGCCGAACCAGATGCTGCCATCCGGTGTGGAAGTCACCGCCCACACCGTGTTGTTGCCGATCTCCGGATGGTTCTGCTGGTTGTAGAAGTGGAAGTGGTCGCGCTCGGCGGACAGCACCGCCAGCCCGGCATTCTGCGTGCCTATCCACAACTGGTTGCGCCCATCCACATGCAGGCTCCAGACGTGGTTGTCCTTCAACCCGTCTTCCGCGCGCCACACGCGATAGGTACGCCCGTCGTAGCGGGCCAGGCCATCGCGGCTGGCCAGCCACAGGTAGCCGGTCTGATCTTCGGCGAAGGCATGGATGCTGCTCGATGGCAGGCCATCGGCAACGGTGAGCTGGCGCGGCTGCGGCGTGGCCGGCACTTCGGCCGATGCCGGTGCAGGCTGCAGCAGGGCCAGCAGCCCCAGCACGAACACCGCGGGAAGACGCCACATCATTGCGGCATGTCCTCCTGCGCGCGCATTCCACCCCAGCCTGCGGTGGCTGTGCGGTCACGCGCCTGCGCAAGCATGCGCGCCATGGTGGAGGCCAGCAGCTGGCCGGTGACCGGCTTGCGCAGGAAACCTTCCATGCCGGCTTCCGCTGCCAGGCGTTCCGCCTCGCCGTCGGCGCGCGCGGTCACCGCGATCAGCGGGAACTCATGGCCACTGGCGCGCAGCTGCTGCGCCAGCGCCATGCCATCCAGCGCCGGCAGGTCGAGGTCGAGCAGGCCGATGTCGAACTGCGATTCGCTGACCATCGCCAACGCCGCCAGACCATGCACAGCATGCTCCACGGTGTGGCCCCGCGCGACCAGCAGGCCGCTGATGACCTGCGCCACGGTCGGGTCGTCCTCCACCAGCAGCACGCGCAATGCCGGCCCCGCCTGCAGCGGTGCATCGGCCACGGCTGCGTCCTTGGCTGAAACCGCACGCCATTCCAAGGGCAGATCAACCACGAAACTGGCACCGGCACCAAGCTGGCTGTGCACCTGGATGCCGCCGCCCATCGCCGCCGCCAGTTCCTGGCAGATGGCCAGGCCCAGCCCGCTGCCGCCATAACGCGCCGCCGTGCGCGGCCCTTCAGCCTGCTCGAAGCGCAGGAACAGGCGTGCCTGCTGTTCTTCATTGATGCCCGGGCCGGTGTCGCTGACGGTCAGGCGCAGGCCGCGCCCACCCGGCACATGCTGCACGTCCAGCCGCACCTCACCCTGCTCGGTGAACTTGATGGCATTGCTGAGCAGGTTCATCACGATCTGGCGCAGGCGCATCGCATCGCCCGTCACTTCCAGCCCTTCCTCGAAATCGGGCGTGTAGATGAACGCCAGGCCCCGGCGCTCGGCCATGGGTGCCATCAGCGCGACCACTTCCTCCAGCAGCTGACCGAAATCGAAGGCACGCACATCCAGTTCAAGCTTGCCTGATTCAATGCGGGCAAGATCCAGCGCGTCGTTGACCAGCCGCAGCAGATGCGTGCCGGCCTGTTGGATGGCGCCGGCATAACGCCGCTGGCGCGTGTCCAGCTCGGTGTCGAGCAGCAGCTCGCTCATTCCCAGTACGCCGGTCATGGGTGTGCGCACCTCGTGGCCCAACGTGGCGAGGAAGCGGGTCTTTGCCAGTGATGCCTGTTCGGCCAGCTCCTGCTTGTGCAGCGCCAGCTGCCATTCGCTGCGACGGCGCACCCGCGCGCGATAGCCGAACACCGCCACCGCCACCGCCATCAGCAACAGCGCCACCCAGGCGGCAATCGCCCATGCGCTGCGCCACCACGGCGGTGCCACGTCGATATGCAGCACCTGCGACGGCGTCCACTGTCCATCCCCACCCGCGCCCTGCACTTCCAGACGGTAGCTGCCCGAAGGCAGGCGCGAGAGCGTGCGTTCGCCGTCGCTGCCGGTCTCCACCCAGTTCAGGTCGTAGCCTTCGATGCGCGAGCGGAAGCGGTGCTGCGCCGGATCGGCGAAGGACAGCAGCCGTGCGCCGATGCGCAGGTCGCGGTCACCGGGACCGAGGCGGAGCATGTCGCCATCCAGCGCCTGCTCGCTGATGGCGTCATCGCGGCGCACATGCACCGCGTCGATCACCAGCGTGGCAAGCGGGCGCGTCGCCGGCACCGCATCCGGATCGAACTGCACCAGACCGGCAGCCTGCACCGCCAGGGCATTGCTGCAGCTCTGCGCGACCGGCGGCCGCGGCGAGAATTCCACATCGGGCAGACCATCGCGCCCTCCCAGCAGCTGCACCTGGCCCATGCCGCTGCGCCACTGCAGCAGGCCGCGCGGAGTGGTCGCCCACAGCTGTCCGGAGCAACCCAGCGCCAGGCCGCCCATCGCAACCGCCGGCACCCCTTCTTCGGCACCCAGCCGCTGCAGCAGCGTGAGGCGGTCGCCGTTGCGCTGGTAGCGCTCCAGTGCGCCTTCGCGCGCCAGCCATACCTGGCCGTCAGGAGTGAACGCGATGTCGTTGACGATGCCGCGCGATACACCGGCCATCGGCACGAAACGCGCGCCGTCCAGCCGCAGCACGCCCGCATCGCCTACCACCCACAGCGTGCCGTCGTTGGCGATGCGCAGCTGTTCCACCAGCTTGTCCGGCAGACCCGGCGTGTGTCCGCCCGGATAACTGGCCAGCAGGCGCCCGCTGAGGTCGCGATGCTGCAGGCCGTAGTTGACGATGGACAACCACACGCTGCCATCGGCCGCCATCCGCATCAGATCGACACGGTGCTGCGGGTCCTCGCCCACCTGCAGATCCAGCACCTCTTTCTGGTCGGTTTCGGGGTTGTAAAGCACAAGGCTGCCGGGACGGCCCATCCATATGCGGCCATCGCGCGCACGCAGCACCGACCAGATGCTGCCCTTGCCCAACGTGCCTTCATCGGCCAGCTGCACCAGCCCGCCACGCGGGTCGAGCCGGTACAGGCCATGGGCACCCACGACCAGAAAGCCATCGCCATCGGCGGCGGCGTTGAGCATGTACAGGCTTTCCAGCGGCTGCCCATCCAGCCGGGTGTGCGTGGCGAAGCGCTTCCAGTCCGGGCGCAGGTAGGCCAGACCTTGGGTCAGCAGCGCCGTCCACAGGCCACCTTCGCGGTCCTGCATCAGGTCCAGCACACCGCTGCGCGCGGTCAGGAAACCGCTGCCGCGCTCCCCCGCCAGCAGTTGCAGCCGCTGGTCATCGCCCCGGTACAGGCCGTTGGCACTGCCCACCCAGTAGCCACCATCGCGGTCGTGCAGCACCACGCCCGCCCGCAGCGTGGCCGCTTCCGGCCACGGCGCGGCCAGCACCCGGCCATCATCCAGCACGCGGTACAGCCCGTTTTCGGTGCCTGCCCACAGCCCGCCATCGTGGTCACGGCTCATGCGGATCACACTCTTGCCGGCCAGCAACGGCGAAGCGATGCGCACGAAGTGGCCGCTGACAGGGTCCCGCCGTGCCAGCCCATCACTGGTGCCCACCCACAGGCTGCCGTCGCGCCCGGCCAGCAGCGAAAAAATGGTGTCGTCCGGCAGGCTGAAGGCATCGCCGCGCACATGCTGGTAACGGCTGACGCTGCCATCGCGGTGCATCCGGCAGATGCCGCTGCCGCTGCTGCCCACCCACAATTCCCGGTCGATCTCGGCCAGCGCCCACACCTGCTGCGGGCAGGCCGCCTCCAGCTTGGGAAACCGCTGGAAGCCCTTGCGCGCGTTGTCGAACAGGATCAGGCCGGCACCGTTGGCACCCAGCCAGACGCGGTCCTGACTATCAATCAGCAGGGTTTCCAGCACGTTGCCCGGCAGCGAGGTGGGGTCATCCGGCTCGTGCCGCCAGACCTTCAGTTCATGGCCGTCGTAGCGCGCCAGCCCGTCGTCGGTGGCGGCCCACACATAGCCGCTGCGGTCCTGTGCCAGAGCCAGCACCATGCGCGAAGGCAGGCCTTCGGAAACGCCCAGACGGCGCATGTTCGGTGTTTCGGCCAGCATCGCGGCGGCACCGAGGGTGGGCCATACGGCCAGCACCAGCAGCACGCCCAGCCAGGCACGTTCAAGCAACCGCTTCATCGACGTCCGCTACTCCTCGCACTGCCCTGTGGCGCCCTGGAGCCGCTGCAGCACGCCCGGCGACCGCCCCCCGCAAGCCCGTGACTTTAGCGCCCGCACGGAAACAGGGCAAAAAACGGCGGGCGACACCCCTTCCCGGTGGCCTGCGGCCAGTGCGGTGCAACAAACCATTGCGCGTGATGGGCACAAACCTTTTCACGCATGCCCCTAGAATCAGGCCCATTCCACGACGGGGAGCCGGACAATGCCACGACTCATCCTGCTGTTGGCCCTGGGCATGCTGCCCTTGGTGGCCGACGCCGCCAGCGAGCGCTACCGGTTGGACCCGGTGCATACGCGCGTGCTGTTCGCCATCGAACACGCGGGTTTCTCGCAGGCGCTGGGCACGGTGTCCGGCAGCGAGGGCGTGCTGGACTTCGACCCGGAGGACTGGGCGAGTGCCAAGCTCGAGGTGACCGTACCGATCAGCCAGCTGGACATGGGCAACGCCAAATGGAACCAGGCGACGCTGGCGCACAACCTGCTCGATGGTGACCGCCACCCGCAGGTGCGCTTCGTTTCCAGCCGGGTGGAGCCGATCGACGCCAAGCGTGCGCGGGTGTTCGGGCAGCTGACGCTGCGCGGGGTCAGCCGCGAGGTGGTGCTGGATGTCACCCTCAACGCGCTCAAGCGGTACCCGCTGCCGCCATTCCGGCGCACGGCCGGCTTTTCCGCCACGGCGGTGCTCAGCCGGGCCGATTTCGGCATGGATGCCTGGAAGTCGGTGATCGGCGACCGGGTGGAGCTGCGGATCGAGGCCGAGGCACAGCGCGACCAGAGCGCGCCGGCGCCGGGCGAAAGCACCGACATTTCTCCTACCAAACCTGAATACACACTGCCGCAGGCTGCAGAAGACACGCAGTCGCCCACCCAGACCGAGGAGCAGCACCCGTGAGCCTGAAAAACACCCCCGCCACATGGGGCAGCGTCAGCAAGACCCTGCACTGGTTGATCGCACTGTTGATCCTTGCACTGGGCGTGGTTGGCCTGGTGATGGGTGAACTTCCAAAGACGCCCAAGTATTTCTGGGTATTCACCGCACACAAGTCCATCGGCATCACCGTGCTGGTGCTGGTCGCCCTGCGCCTGTTGTGGCGGCTCTACGCAGGCGCACCGAAGCCGGTACCGGGCACGCCCGGCTGGCAGGAACGCATCGCGTCGGTCACCCACTGGCTGCTGTACATCCTGATGTTCGCCATGCCGCTCTCGGGCTGGCTGTACGACTCGGCCAGCGGCCTGCGTCCGTTCAAGCTGTTCGGGCTGGTGGACATGCCCAAGCTGGTGCCGCCGAACGAACAGCTGCGCGAGCTGTCCCATGAGTTCCACGAACTGGGCTTCTGGGTGCTGATCCTGCTGGTGGTCGCCCATGCCGGCGCTGCCCTTTTCCACCACATCTACCAGCGTGATGCCACGCTGCGCCGCATGCTCCCCGGCGGCGCGACCACCCCCCACTGAAGGAAACCGCATGACCATCAAACTGACCACTCCGGCCGCCGTGGCCGCTGCCCTTGCCGGCCTGCTCGCCGCCAGCCCCGCACATGCCGCTGACTACGTGCAGGCGCCGGGCAGCGGCTCGATCCTGGTGTTCGCCACCAAGTACGACGGCGAGACCTTCACCGGCAACTTCCCGGGCTTCCAGACCCAGGTCAGCTTCGACCCGACCAACCCTGCAGCAGGCAAGCTCGACGTCACCATCCCGCTGGCAGGTGTTAAGAGCGGCAACAGCGACCGTGACTCCACGCTGCAGGGCGCGGATTTCTTCAACGTGGGCAAGTTCGCGCAGGCCCGCTACACCGCCAACGGCTTCCGTGCGCTGGGCAACAACCAGTTCGCCGCCGACGGCACGCTGGAACTGCGCGGCGTGAGCAAGCCGGTGACGCTGACCTTCAGCTGGGCACCCGGCGCGCAACCGGTGCTGACCGGCAAGGCCACGGTGAAGCGTCTGGATTTCGGCGTGGGTGCAGGCGATTGGGCTGACACCAAGACCATTCCGGACGAAACCGCCATCAGCACCATCGTCAAGCTCAACGCGAAATAAGCTGGAATCGGGGAACAGGGAAACGGGAACGGGGTGGTGGCAGCCGCCGCTCCCCGCTCCCACACGACCCGTAGTGCCGAGCCATGCTCGGCAAGGGCCTTCCCGAAACCCTCAACGTAGTGCCGAGCCACGCTCGGCATTGGGACGCTCGCGACAACAGCCCCAGCGGAGCATGGCTCCGCTCTACAACGGCATGGATGTGTCAGCCCTGCGCCATCCACTCAGCCAACCGCGTGGCATCAAACGGCCAATCCAGTTCGCGCCCATCCGCGTCGCGCAGCACCGGCACGCGCACGCCGTAGCGTGCTTCCAGTGCATCGTCGTCATCGATGAACACGCTTTCAAACGCCGGTGCCCGCGCCTGGGCCAGCACCGCCAGCGCCTGATCGCACAGGTGGCAGTCATCGCGCTGGAACAACACCCATCCACCCATCACCTGCTCCATCCCGGAAATGCTGCGCTGCAGACTGAGCCTGCAACAGTGAACACGTAGAATAGCTGGCATCCAACGCCGTCCATAGAAGCACGCATGTCCGTCAGCACGTTCGACCTGTTCAAGATCGGTATCGGTCCCAGTTCCTCCCACACCGTGGGCCCGATGCGCGCGGCCGAACGCTTCGTGCACCGCTGGCTGCAGGACCCGGGCCGACTGCAGGACACCGTGCGCATCCGTGCCGAGGTGTTCGGCTCGCTGGCGCTGACCGGTCGCGGCCATGGCACCGACAAGGCCGTGCTGCTCGGTCTGGAAGGCAACCGCCCCAATCTGATCGACCCGGACATCATCCCGGCCACGCTGGAGCGCATCCGCACCAGCAAGCGCATCAACCTGATGGGCCAGCACGAGATCGCCTTCGACGAGAAGCGCGACCTGGCCCTGAACAAGCGCCAGAAGCTGCCGTACCACACCAACGGCATGCGCTTCACCGCCTACGACCGCGACGACCAGATCATCGCCACCCGCGATTACTACTCCGTTGGTGGCGGTTTCGTGGTCAACGAGGACGATGCCGCCGACGACCGCATCGTGCCCGACCAGACGCCCATCCCCTACCCGTTCAAGAGCGGCGATGAGCTGCTGGCACAGGCGGCGCGCAGCGGTCTGAGCATCGCCGAGATGATGTTCGAGAACGAGAAGTGCTGGCGCAGCGAGGACGAAATCCGCGCCGGCCTGCGCGAGATCTGGGAGGCCATGCAGGCCTGCGTGATCCGCGGCATCCGTTCCGAAGGCACCCTGCCGGGCGGCCTGCACGTCAGCCGCCGCGCGCCCACGCTGTACCGCGAGCTGTCCTCGCGCCCGGAAGCGGCCATGCGCGACCCGCTGACCACGCTGGACTGGGTGAACCTGTACGCGCTGGCAGTCAACGAGGAAAACGCTGCCGGTGGCCGCGTGGTCACCGCACCCACCAACGGTGCGGCCGGCATCATTCCGGCGGTGCTGCATTACTACGACCGCTTCTGCCCCGGCAACTGCGAGCAGGGCGTGTTCAATTTCCTGCTGACCGCTGCCGCCATCGGCATCCTGTACAAGGAGAACGCGTCGATCAGCGGCGCCGAAGTCGGCTGCCAGGGCGAAGTGGGTGTGGCCTGTTCGATGGCCGCCGGCGGCCTGATGGCCGCGCTGGGTGGCAACCCGGGCCAGATCGAGAATGCCGCTGAAATCGGCATGGAACACAACCTCGGCCTGACCTGCGACCCCATCGGCGGCCTGGTGCAGATTCCCTGCATCGAGCGCAACGCGATGGGTGCCGTGAAGGCCATAAACGCCGCCCGCATGGCCATGCGCGGCGACGGCAAGCACAAGGTGTCGCTGGACAAGGTCATCAAGACCATGCGCGACACCGGCCGCGACATGCAGGACAAGTACAAGGAAACCAGCCGCGGCGGTCTGGCGGTCAACGTCATCGAATGCTGAGCGAATGAGCCCGGCCTTCGGCGGCATCACACGGGGGAAGCAGGGATGCAGGACAACGAACAGGGACCGGTCGCGCCACCGCCACGGCGCGCACCGGCCAGACCCGCACCGCGCAACAGCGGCGGCCTGAGTCTGGGCAAGGTGGTCGCGGGTGTGGCCGTGCTGCTGGTGGCCGCGTATTTCCTCGGCAACCGCAAGACCCCCGGCACCGATGCGGGCCAGACCACGCAGGCCGAGGCCGAAGCCACCGCCGACGCACCGCGCCACACCGCACGGCCTGACGCCGTGGTGATACAGGGCGAGAAATCCACCACGCTGGCCACTGTTGACGATGCCCGCATGTCGGTGGGTGATCAGGGCCGCGTGCTGCGCATCGAAGGCAGTGTCGGCAGAAACTTCGCCCGCAGCCTGCAGGCCGCGCTCGACGCCAACCCCTCGCTGCAGCGCATCGACATCCAGAGCGGTGGCGGCTACGCGCAACCGGGGCTGGAAGCAGCGCGCATGATCCAGCGCCGCAACCTCACCGTGCGCGTGCATTCGCACTGCGCCAGTATGTGCGTGGCCTTGTGGGCCGCCGCACCGCAGCGCGAGCTGGAGCCGGATGCGGTGATCGGCCTGCACCAGTGGAACCCGCAGTGCGATGCCCTGCCCTCACCGGCGCGCGAGGAATGCCATTACCAGGTGCAGTTCGCCACCGACCACGACGCCAGCTACGACGCCTGGCTGCGCGCAGCCGGTTTCAACCAGCGCCTGCTCGACCTGCAGACCACCACCGCCGCCGAGGACATCGCCGTGCTCGCCGCGCCGCAGCTGTGGGACAACGGCGTGCGCTTCAACGTGGTCGATGGCAACGGCGCGCGCATGGACCGTGACGCGGTGATGCAGTACCTGGCCGCCCGCAGCGCCCGCCGCTGAGCCGCAGGGTTCAGCGGCGCCGCCGCAGTTTCAGCACGCCTTCCAGCGCCAGCAGCGCCACCGCGATCCAGATGGCGATATAGGTGGGCCACTGCCCGTGGCCCACGCTTTCGCCAAGCGCGAGCGCCGCCAGCATCAGCAGCACAGGTTCCACATAGGTCAGCAGGCCGAACAGACTGAAGCTCAGCATCTTCGCCGCCTGCACGTAGCACATCAGCGCCACCGCGCTGACCAGGCCCAGCAGCGGAATCAGCCCGTACAGGGCCGGCCGCTGCGTCAGCATCGTCGTCAGCGCCCTGCCATCACCGATGGACGCCCACCAGGCCACCGGCAGCAGCAGCACCAGTTCCACCCAGAAGCCGCCCAGATGCGCGACCCCCAGGTGCCGCCGCACCAGAAAATAGGCCGGGTAGCCCAGTGCCACCAGCAGCATCTCCCACGACAAGCCATGGTTGCGCAGCAGCGCCCAGCCTACGCCGATGGCGGCACTGGTCACCGCCAGCGCCTGCAGCGGCGACAGGCGTTCACCGAAGAACAGACGCCCCACCAGCACCATCACCAGCGGCAGCAGAAAATAGCCCATCGACACCTGCAGCGCGCGCCCATGCAGCGGCGCCCACAGGAACAGCCACAGCTGCACGCCCACCATTGCCGTACACGCCGGCAGCGCCAGCCACAGGCGGCGGTCGCTGCGGATGCGCCGCAACGTGTCGCGGATCAACGTGCGCTCGCCACCGACATGCAGCATCAACGCCACCAGCGGCACTGCGAACATCACCCGCCAGCCGAAGATGTCCGCGCCCTGCAACGGGGTCAGGTGCGGGCTGCCGTAGTACATGAGGCCAAACAGCAGTGATGCAGCCAGTGAAACCAGGACACCCTTGGACACGGAACGCTTACCCGGAACGATGAAGAGAAAAGCGCGCGCCCATCAGGGCAACGCGAGAAAAAAAAGGCATCAGGCAGCACCAGAGTTGATGCGCCGCCGCATGATAACGCCGCGCCACACCACGCAAGCGACCGATGCCTGCGGAAAACGGAGCATGACAGCGTGCATGGCTTCGGCAATACTGCCTTCGGAGTACGGACATTTCGGGGACCCGCTTGCCGGCCATTCACAGGGTGGGACGTTTTTTCTGGTCAGGCGCGTTGGCGCTGCTGCTGGCTGTGGTGCCATCCGCGGCGCTGGCCTGGAGCAGCGGTGCCGCCGATCAGTCCACGCCATCCAAACCACTGAGCCAGTACGCGCGCGATACGTGGTCGGTCATGGACGGCCTGCCGCAGCAGGGCAGCAACGCCGTCGCGCAGGATCGCGATGGCTACCTATGGTTCGGCAGCCTCAGCGGCCTGAGCCGTTTCGACGGCGGCAGCTTCCGCAATTACTACCCGTCCAACACGCCCGTACTGCCCTCGGCGCAGATCGTCGCGCTGCTGCCGGACAACAAGGGCCGGCTGTGGATCGGCACCTCGAAGGGGCTGGCCCTGCATGAACGCAGTGGTTTCTCCGTCCCCGCCGCGCAGGACAAGGTGGCCACCAATCAGGTCACCAGCGTGCTGGCATTGGCGCTGGACAGCGAAAACCGCCTGCTGATCGGCAATGCCAAGGGTCTGTTCATCCACGAAGACGGCAAGGGCATCCGCAGGCTCGCCGACATCGGCGCGGTGTCGGCCATCACCGTGCATGAAGGCAGCATCTGGGCCGGCGGGCGCGACAACGTATACCGGCTGGACGGGGAAAGCCTTACCCGCCATCCCTTGCCGCCTGCTGTCGGGCAACAGCTGGTATCGCTCACCTCCGTCGGTGGCCAGCTGTGGGCCGCCACCCAACTGGGGCTGTACCGGCTGGACGGCGCGCAATGGCAGGCGCAGAACGATCCACGCCTGAGCGGCCTGCGCTACCGGCGCACGTTCAAGGGTGAGCACGACACGCTGTGGGTCATCGAATCCTCGCGCCTGCTGCGGCTCGAGAAGGGCGTGGTGGCCGAGGACATCATGCTGGCCCCCGAGTTCCAGCACGCGGCCGAAGCGCTCGTCGATCGCGACGGCAACCTCTGGCTGACCAGCGCCAATGCCGGCGTCATGCGCCTGTGGCAGGGCGTGGCCTGGCATTACCCGCTGAAGGACCCGCCAGCCTCGCCGCTGGTCTGGACCGTCGCGCGTCTGCCGGACGGGCGCATCCTTTCCGGTGGTGCCCAGGGCCTGAGCGTGGCCGAGGGCGGCATGCTGCAGCCCTACCTGCGCGACGCGCAGATCGGCACCGTCTATACGATGCTGGTTGAAGGCGACCAGATGTGGGCCGGCAGCACTGCCGGCCTGTCCCTGTACCGCAACAAAGTGCGGGTGCCGATGCCGATGCTGGCGCCCCTGCAGGACACCCGCATCACCGGCCTGCTGCGCACCCCCGACGGCAACCTGTGGATCACGGCCAACAGCGGCCTCTACCGGCTGGACCGCAACAACACCCTGCAGCGGCTGCCCCTGCCCCCAGATATCGACGACACCACGATGCGGGTGTTGCTGCTGCGCCACGATGGCCAGCTGCTGGCCGGCGGCGAAAGCGGCCTGTACCGCATCGAGGGCGATACGCTCCAGCGCCTGCCGATGCCGGTGCATGACCCCACCGTGCTCGCGCTGCATGAACTGGCATCCGGTGAACTGCTCGTCGGCACCCGCTCGCAGGAAGGCATGAGCGTGCTGGCCAACAACCGCTGGAGCAACGTAGGCAGCACGCAGGGACTGCCTGCGCACCATATTCCCTACGCCATCATCGATGACGGTCAGGGCAATGTGCTGGTCAGCGGCTACCAGGGGCTGTACCGGGTCAAGGAGAACGACCTGCTGGAAGCCGCGCGTGATCCTTCGGAGGTGATCCGTTCGCAGGTGCTGCTCAGCCAGAACAACCGCATCCGTCCCGGCCAGGGGGCCAGATGCTGCAATGGCGGCGGCCTTGGCCGCGCCCTCATGGACAAGGGCATGCTGTGGCTGCCGGCGAGCGATGGGCTTTACCGCATCACCACCACCCTCGACACCAACGTGCCGGTTCCGCCCAGCACGGTGATCGAACGGGTACGCGCGGGTGACCAGTGGCGTACCGTGGATGGTCAGGACTGGGTACTGCCCGCCAAGGCGCGCGACCTGCGCATCGACTTCAACGTGCTCGGCTTCAACCCGCTGCACATGGTGCGTGCCCGCTATCGTCTGGTGGGCTACGACGCGGAGTGGAAGGAGGCCGACGCCACCAGTACCCGCGCCGTGCACTACACCAACCTGCCGCCGGGCTTCTACACCTTCGAGGTGGTGGGCTCATGGGATGGACGCCCCCCGGAATCGAGCACCCGCCAGTCCTTCGAGATCAAGCCCTACTTCCATGAAACCATCGCGTTCAAACTGCTGCTGATATTGGGCCTGCTGCTGCTCGGCGCACTGCTGGCCACGCTGGTCGCCCGCTGGCGCAGGCGGCGCAGCGTCGCGCTGGAGCAGCTGGTGTTTGACCGCACCACGGCATTGAACGATGCCAACCGCGAGCTGGATTCGATCAGCCGCACCGATGAACTCACCGGGCTGTACAACCGCCGCCACGTCACCGAGCAGATTCCGCGCGATCTGGCCGCGTTGCCTGCCACGCGCCAGAACGCGGGCAGCTGCACGTTGTTCGCGCTGATCGACATCGACCATTTCAAGTCCGTCAACGATCGCCACGGGCATGACAGCGGCGACAAGGTACTGGTCGAGGTGGCCCGCCGTCTGTCGGCGCAGATGCGCTCGGGCGACTACATCGCACGTTGGGGTGGCGAGGAGTTCCTGGCGGTCCTGCGCGGGCACTCCCGTGGCCGCCACGCGGCCATCGCCAACCGCCTGATGGAAAGCATCCGCAACGAGCCCTTCGTGATCGACGGCAAGCCACGGCCGATCACCATTTCCGTCGGCATGGCCGAAGTGCCGGTATTCGCCAACGCACCGGAGGTCTGGAACTGGGAGCAGAGCCTGTGGCTGGCCGACATGGCCATGTATGGCGCCAAGCGCGCCGGCCGCGACAGCTGGGCGATCTACCAACCCGTATCGCCCGACATCAAACCCGCGCGCGACGCCTCACCGCGCCTGCTGATCGCCCGCAACGACCTGGTGCTGCTGCACTCCGGACGCCCGCAGCCCGAACCCGACCCGACATTGCCGCCCGAAGCGGAGTAAGTCCGGGAACGGGGAACGGGGAACAGCAATTCCCGTAGCCCGGGTAAGCGAAGCGCACCCGGGACCTCGCATCATCTGCAGATGGCGGTGACCGCGCATCGCGTCATCTGTCCTGCTCCCCGGGTGCGCTTCGCTTACCCGGGCTACAACAGCATGCGAACGCGGCGAGAAACCAGATCACGGAGCACACATCTCCCCGTTCCCGACTCCCGTTCCCCGCCCCACACTTACCTCACAATCGCCAGCACATCATCCAGCAGCGCCGCAGCGGTTACTTCTGCACCCGCACCCGGCCCCTGGATCAGCAGTGGCTGCGTGTTGTAACGATCACTGTGAGCCGTCCGAAGCGAATTAGCGGACAGAACGTAGCCCGGGTAAGCGCCAGCGCACCCGGGACCTCGCACCACTTTCAAATGACGACCACACTGCGCATCGCGTCATGTATCCCGCGCCCCCGGGTGCGCTTCGCTTACCCGGGCTACAACAGCAGGCGAGTGCGGCCTGAAACCGGATCACGGAGAACACATCTCCCCGTTCCCGACTCCCACCTCCCCGCCCCACACTTACCTCACAATCGCCAACACATCATCCAGCAGCGCCGCAGCGGTCACTTCCGCACCGGCACCCGGCCCCTGGATCAGCAGCGGCTGCGTGTTGTAGCGATCACTGTGAATCGCCACGCGGTTGTCGGTGCCGCGACCACCGGCAAGCGGGTGATCCAGCGGCAAGGCGCGCAGGCCGACGCTGGCGCCATGCGCATCGACGCGGCCCACCACGCACAGCTTCAGCCCCTGCGCACGCGCCTGTTCCAGCGCTGCCTGCAACGACGCATCCAACTGTTCCAGCGCGGCATCCACCTGCTCCGCCGGCAACGCCGCCAGCGCCGCCGGCACCAGCGATTCCACCTGCACCTGTACCGCCTCCAGCGCCACGCCTGCCGCGCGCGCCAAGATCAGCACCTTGCGGCGCACATCCTCACCGGACAGATCGATGCGTGGGTCCGGCTCGGTATAACCCGCCGCCGCCGCATCCCGCACGCAGGCGGAGAACGGACGGCTGCCGTCGAAATTGTCGAACAGCCACGCCAGCGAACCGGACAGCACGCCCTCGATCGCATGCACATGGTCGCCACCAGCCACCAGTGCGCGGATGCTGCGCAGCAGCGGCAGGCCCGCGCCCACCGTTGCCGCGTCACCGTAGTGCGTGCCACCCGCTGCCGATGCCGCGCTGATGCCGTGCGCGCGCGACAGGGCCGTGCCGTTGCCCAGCTTGTTGGCGGTGACCACATGGATGCCCTGCGCCAGCCAGTGCGCATGCTCGGCCGCCACGTCCTCGCTGGCCGTCGCATCGACCACGATGTCACCGGCACGCAGCCGGCCCACTTCATCGCGATGCACCGGCTCACCCTTGCCCGACTGCGCACTGCGCGCCGCCGACAACGCCTCGTGCGGCGCATCGTCACAGGCCAGCGCGATGCGCGAATTGGCCACCACATGCAGCGTGGGCAGGGTCAGCTGCTTCTGCTGCAGCGCCTGGTAGCGGCTGACGAAGGCCGAGCCGACTGTGCCGGTGCCCAGCAGCACCAGTCGCGGCGCGGTGGATTCCACGGGACGCAGCTGCGCGCTCATGCATCCACCGTTTTCTTACACACGCCGCCATTGGCAGCAGCGATGGCCTGCGCTGCGCGCTCCAGACCGCCGCGCAGGTCGGCCAGCAGGTCCTCGCTGGATTCGATGCCCACCGACAGACGCAGCAGGCCGTCGCTGATGCCGGCCTTGGCACGCGCTTCCGGCGTCATGGCCGCATGGGTCATGGTGGCCGGGTGCGCGACCAGGCTTTCCACGCCGCCCAGCGATTCGGCCAAGGTGAAGTAACGCAGGCCGTCGAGGAAGGCGCGCACCGCAGCGTGCGGGTCCTCGCCTTCGCAGGCTCCCAGCTCGAAGGAGAGCATCGCGCCGAATCCCTTCTGCTGACGTGCAGCCACCGCATGCCCCGGATGCGAGGCCAGCCCGGGGTAGTAGACATTGGCCACCGCCGCGCTGCTGCCCAGCAGGTCCACCAGCGCCTGCGTGTTCTCCTGGTGCACGCGCAGGCGGGCATCCAGCGTGCGCAGGCCGCGCAGGGTCAGGAACGCATCGAACGGCGAGCCGGTCAGACCCAGCGCGTTGGCCCACCACACCAGCTGCTGGTGCACCTCGGCATCGCGCGCGATCACCGCACCGCCCACCACATCGCTGTGGCCGTTGACGTACTTGGTGGTCGAATGCAGCACCACGTCGGCACCGAAGGCGATGGGCGTCTGCAGCGCCGGCGACAGGAAGGTGTTGTCCACCACCACCTTGGCGCCGGCCTTGTGCGCGGCATCGATCACGAAGCGCAGGTCGGTGATGCGCAGCAGCGGGTTGGACGGGGTTTCGATCAGCACCAGTGCAGGCGACTGCGCCAGCGCGTCGGCCAGCGAGCGCGGATCGGTGAGGTCGGCGGTGATCAGCTCGAAGTGACCCTTGGTGGCCAGCGCGTTGAACAGGCGCCAGCTGCCGCCGTAGGCATCGTGCGGCACCACCAGGCGGTCACCCGGCTGCAGCAGCGCGTTGAGCACCAGGTTGATCGCGCCCATGCCGGTCGCGGTGATCACGCCGCCTGCGCCGCCTTCCAGATCCGCCAGCGCCTCACCCAGCAGGTCGCGGGTGGGGTTGCCGCTGCGGGTGTAGTCGTACTGGCGCTTGTTGCCGAAGCCGTCGAAGCTGAAGTTGGACGACAGCACGATCGGCGGGGTCACCGCGCCGAAGGCGGTATCACGGTCAATGCCCGCACGCACCGCCGCGGTGGCACGGCTACAGGACACATCGGAAGTGTTGGACAGGCTCATGCGGTTGCTCCGGTAAGGCGAAGGGCGTTGGCGAGGATCGCATCGATGCGATCGGTTTCTTTCAGGAAGGCGTCGTGGCCGTAGGGCGAGCGCAGCACGCGCAGGCTGCCGCGCGGGCCCAGGCCTTCGACCAGCGAGACCAGATCCGAAAGCGGAACGAGACGGTCACCCTCGACGGCCACCACCAGGGTCGGCACGCTGACCGCCGCGGGGTCCACGCGGTGCAGGTCGATGGATTCGGACAGGCGCAGGTAAGCGTTGACGCGGGTGCGGGCGACGTACTGCGCGCCGGCTGCGTCCAGGTAGTCCTCCGCAGCCACGCGCACGCGGCCATTGACCACTTCCGGCGCGGCGTCGAAGCGCTCACCGAATTCCTCCGGTGTGCGGTAGCTGAGCATGGCGAACTGGCGTGCCAGCGCCAGACCGTGGGTCTCGGCGCACTGCAGCTGGCCCAGCGCTACCGCACGGCGCTGCAGCGCGCGCCATGCCGATGCATAGGGGTGCGGGCGATGCGCGCCGCTGACCGCGATCAGCTTGGCCAGCCGGCGAGGGTGGCGGATGGCCAGCTGCAGGCCGACCAGCGCGCCGTAGGAATAGCCGACGAAACCCTGCAGCTGGTCGATCTTCAATGCATCCAGCAGCGCGGCGATGGCGTCCGCTTGGTCGGCGGTATCGATCGGCGCATCCAGCTCGCCATCGGCACCGACGAAATCAAAGCCCAGCAGACGGCAGTGCTGCGGGTCCAGCGCGCGGCCAGCGCCCACCAGACCTTCCGCCCAGCCCTTTTCGCCGAAGCCCGCATTGGCGGCGATGTGGCGGTGCGCGGAAATGCCACCGGCCACCAGCACCACCGGCGCACCGGCCACGCCCACCAGCTCGTAGCGCAGGCGCAGCGCACGCTGGCCTGCGTGACGCATCGCCAGACGCACCTCGACCTCGCCGCGCACGGCGGTGATGGCGCTGTCGTTGGAAGCGGGGAGGAAATCCTGGGCGGCGATGGCGGTTGCGAAACTCATGGCGGTATCCGTTGAAGGAGCGGCCATCGAGCTTTCGCGGAGCCCGTGTTCGCCGTGCGCGGGGCACGGATCGAACCATCTTTCGGTAGACGCTGACGGTCACCGCAGGATTTGGCACCAAACACAGGCGCTTGCGCGTCTGCTGGTTGCCCCGGCTTCAAAGGGCCTGTCCCTCTGCCGGTCTCGATGGTGGCGC
>DALZZG010000028.1:0-27779 GCA_031987665.1 Stenotrophomonas sp.
GCTCGCCGGCAGCGGCACGCTGGTGCTGCGGCGCATGGCCCGCCTGCTGTCGGCGGCCAGCAGCCAGGCCACGGCCGTGGCCGAGCTCAGGAGCGGCATGCTGCTGTACCCCACCGGCAGCGCCGAGGGCAGCATGCTGGAGGTGGAGGATGAAATGGGCAACAAGGGCTGGGTGCCCGCAGCCGCGGTTGAAGCCGCTGCCTGAATGGGCTGGGCGGGCTTGCTGAGGGGATTATCCTGAGAACTCCTCATCTCCTATGAGGAGTTTCCTCACAATCAGGTGATGGAATGCGTATTACCTGCTGGGGTAGCATGCGCGCAGACCGGCCCGTACCTGCCCGTGCAGGTGCCGTGGGGAAGCAGGATCCAGCCGCACGGTCGCAAACCAAAGGAACGCACCTCGGTAGGTGCAGGTAATGGGGAATTCAAACAACATGCGCAACGTCTTTTCACCGCTCACCGCAGCGGCTCTCACCGTGGGTATCGCCGCTGCCGCTGCCAGCATGCCGGCTGAGGCCTCCTTCAAGAACAAGGGCACCCAGGCGCAGGAACAGCGCAAGGCGGCCGTGGCCCAGATTCCGACCTGCCAACGCCCGCTGGGCAGCATTTCGGTGATCGAGCCGGAAGACTCCACGCATTGGTGGACCGGCCAGCAGCTGCCGGCACCGACCCGCCTGATCAAGGTGTTCGTCAACCGTTCGCGCTGCTTCACCCTGGTGGACCGTGGCGCCGGCATGGCCGCTGGCCAGTTCGAGCGCGAGCTGGCTGCCAGCGGTGAGCTGCGTGGCCGTTCCAACGTCGGCAAAGGCCAGATCAAGGCCGCCGACTACGTGATGATTCCCGACCTGGTCTCGCAGAACAGCAACGCCGGTGGCAACGCCATCAGCGGTCTGCTGGGTGGCCTGATCGGTGGCCGCGCCGGCGCTGTTGTCGGTGGCCTGAACTTCACCAGCAAGACCGCCGACGTGGTGCTGACCGTCACCGACGTGCGCTCCTCCGAGCAGGTGGCCATGGCCGAGGGCTCGGCCCGCAAGAGCGACATGGGCTTCGGCGCCAGCGGCGGCCTGTTCGGCGGCAGCGGCATCGGTGCCGCCGGCGTCGGCGGCTACGCCAACACCGAAATCGGCCAGGTGATCACCATGGCCTACCTGCAGGCCTACACCGACATCATCGCCCAGCTGGGCGGTCTGCCGGAGAACGCCTCGGCTGCCAACGCGCAGCAGGCCGTCACCGTCACCCGCGCCGGCCGCCTGCTGGCCAACGCCAAGGGCACCGGCGCGCCGGTGCGCACCCTGGAGCCGGGCATGATGCTGTACCCGACCGGCAGCAAGGAAGGCGTGATGTGGGAAGTCGAGGACGAGCTGGGCAACCGAGGCTGGGTGTCGTCTACCCTGCTGCAGCTGTCGCGCTGAGGTCCTGAACCTCCGCCGAAGGGCCGCGCAAGCGGCCCTTCGCGTTTCCGGGCCCGGATGGAAGGCTCTGACCCACCGCCGGCCTTGGGTTTGCGGGCCGCCGCCCCGATAATGGCGGCATGGAAATCAAGTCCGACAACCCTGAACACGGCTTCCAGTTCCCCGGCACCTTCGAGCTCAGCGCCATGGGCACGGCAGATGTTGGCCTGGAGCGCGAGCTGCCCGAGCTGCTGCAGCGCTCCGGCGTCGAGGTGCTCGACGAGCGCATCAGCTGGAAGCATTCCTCCAACGGCAAGTACGTGTCCGTGCGCATCGCCTTCAAGGCCGACAGCCGCGAGCAGTACGACGCCGCGCACGCCGCACTGCGTGACCACCCGGAAGTGAAGTGGACGCTGTGAACGCCTGTCCGGCGCCCTCGGCGCCGGCCACCCAGCGCCCCGCGCTGGTGCGCGACCTGGGCCGTCAGGCCTATGCGCCGGTATGGCACGCGATGCAGCAGTTCACCGACAGCCGGGGCGATGACACCACCGACGAGCTGTGGGTGGTCGAGCACGACCCGGTGTTCACCTTGGGCCAGGCGGGCAAGGACGAGCATGTGCTCGCCCCCGGTGACATCCCGGTGCTGCATGTGGACCGGGGTGGGCAGGTGACGTATCACGGCCCCGGCCAGATCGTGGTCTACCCGCTGCTGGACCTGCGCCGCCTGGGCATCGGCGTGCGCGACTACGTGTGCCGCATCGAGCAGGCCATCATCGACACGCTGGACGAATGGAACATCGGCGCCGAACGGCTGGAAGGTGCGCCCGGCGTCTACGTGGGCGGGGCCAAGATCGCCGCGCTCGGCATCCGCGTGCGCCGCGGCTGCAGTTTCCACGGGCTGGCGTTCAACATCTCGATGGATCTGGAGCCGTTCCACCGCATCAATCCGTGCGGTTACGCAGGGCTGCAGGTGACCTCGGTGCTAGACTTGGGCGGTCCTTCGGGCATCGAAGCCGTCAAGCCGGTGCTGCTGTCCCATCTGGCCCAGCAGTTCGGGCTGGCACTGCGGCCGGACCCCGAACTGCCCGATCTGACTGCGCAGCGCTGAGGCTGCTGGAACTGCCATGACTGAATCCACCACGCGCTCCATCCCCCTGCAGGTCGTCCAGGCCGATACCCCGGCCGCGCCGTTGCAGGCGGGCGTCAAGCAGATCGGCGGCGACAAGATCGGCCGCTCGCCGGTGCAGTTCGCCGATGCACCGGTGCTGCGCAAGCCGTCGTGGATCCGCGTGCGCATTCCTTCCGGCAATGCCGTGCAGAACCTCAAGGCCAAGCTGCGCGAGAACCGTCTGGTGACGGTGTGCGAGGAAGCCAGCTGCCCGAACATCCACGAATGCTTCGGCCACGGCACCGCCACCTTCATGATCCTGGGCGAAGTCTGTACCCGCCGCTGCTCGTTCTGCGACGTGGCCCACGGCCGGCCGAAGCCGCCGGATGCCAACGAGCCGGCCAGCCTTGGCCAGACCGTGGCCGACATGGGCCTGAAGTACGTGGTGGTCACCAGCGTTGACCGCGACGACCTGCGCGACGGCGGTGCCCAGCACTTCGTTGACTGCATCAGCGCCATCCGCGAGAAGTCGCCCGGCACCCGCATCGAAGTCCTCACCCCGGATTTCCGTGGCAAGGGCCGCATGGAGCGCGCGCTGGAAATCCTGGCGCAGAACCCGCCGGACGTGTTCAACCACAACATCGAAACCGTGCCGGACCTGTACCGCAACGTACGCCCGGGCGCGGACTACCAGTGGTCGCTGACCCTGTTGAAGAACTTCAAGGCACAGCATCCGAACGTGCCGACCAAGTCCGGCATCATGCTCGGCCTGGGCGAGACTTTCGAGCAGGTGCAGGCCACCCTGCGTGACCTGCGCGCGCACGATGTGGAAATGGTCACCATCGGGCAGTACCTGCAGCCCACCGCGCACCACCACCCGGTGCTGCGTTACTGGACGCCGGAGGAATACAAGGCGTTCGAGGTATACGGCTACGAACTGGGCTTCACCCATGTGGCCTCCGGCCCGATGGTGCGTTCGTCCTACCATGCCGACCAGCAGGCGGCCGGTGCCGGCGTCGCGGTCTGAACCCCGCCTGTCGCACCCGTGCCGGCGCCTGCGCCAGCACGGGAATGCCAGCGCTTACGAGCGCCCGTGTCGCCCCGGTTCACATTCCGCTACAGCAGGCCCGCTAGGCTGCCGATGGGCAACGTGACAAGTGCCGAAACTTTCGGCACTGTCAGGGTGTCCGAGCTTTCCGCAGCCTACTTCCACCGTCCGGTGCCACGAGTACTTTGATGACTTACCGAGTTCCTGCCTTTCTGCTGGCCTTCGCGCTGACCGCGCCCGCGGCGCTGCTGGCGCGCGCTGATTCCCCGGCCCTGCCGTCGGCCGCGACGGTGGACCAGGCCACGACCTCCAAGCTGGTCTATGGCCTGTTGTCGGACAGCCGCTATGCCTACCGTCCGCGTCCGCTGGATGCGGCCACGTCCCAGGATGTGTTCAAGCGTTACCTGGAGTCGCTGGACGGCGGCAAGCAGTTCTTCACCAAGACCGACGTGGATGGCTTCGCGCCGCTGGCTGCACGCACTGGCGAGGCGATCCGCGCCGGTGAGCTGGACCCCGCGTTCCAGGTGTTCTCGGTATACCGCAAGCGCGTGGCCGAGCGTGTGGCCTACGCGCGCAGCCTGCTCAAGCGCGAGCCGGATTTCGCCTTGGACGAGCGCTTCGAGTACGACCGCAAGGACGTGCCGTGGGCGACCGATGCCGAGCTGGACGAGCTGTGGCGCAAGTCGGTCAAGAACGACTGGCTGCGGTTGAAGCTGGCCGGCAAGCAGCCCGCGGACATCCGCAAGACGCTGGACAAGCGCTACGAGACGATGGGCAAGACCATCAACGAGTACAAGAACGAGGACATCTTCTCGTTCTTCATGAACGCCTACACCAGCGCGGTGGACCCGCATACCGACTACTTCACCCCGCGCACGGCCGAGAACTTCAACCAGGCCATGTCGCTGTCGCTGGAGGGCATTGGTGCCCAGCTGCAGCGCCAGGACGACATGGTGGTGATCCGCGAGGTGGTGCCCGGTGGCCCGGTGGATCTGGATGGCACGCTGAAGGCGGGTGACCGCATCGTGGGCGTCGGCCAGGGCAAGTCGGGTCCGCTGGAAGACGTGATCGGCTGGCGCATCGACGATGTGGTGGCCAAGATCCGTGGCGCCAAGGACACCCAGGTGCGGCTGGAGTACATCCCCGCCGCCGAAGGCGTGGATGGCAAGCACCGCACGGTGACCCTGACCCGGCAGAAGATCCGTCTGTCCGAGCAGGCCGCCAAGGGCGAGACCATGACGATCCCGGGCGCGACCGGCGAAGCCGAGCGCCGCATCGGCATCGTCAAGCTGCCGACCTTCTACCAGGATTTCGAGGGCCGCCGCCGCAACGCTGCCGACTATGCGTCGGCCACCCGTGACGTGGCCAAGCTGCTGGCCGGCTTCAAGGCCGACAAGGTCGATGGCGTGGTGCTGGACCTGCGCAACAACGGCGGTGGTTCGCTGGACGAAGCCATCGAGCTGACCGGTCTGTTCATCGAGCAGGGCCCGGTGGTGCAGGTGCGTGAATCCGGTGGCCGCGTCACCGTCAACAACGACCGCAACCCGGCCGTGGCGTGGGATGGCCCGCTGGCCGTGCTGATCAACCGTGGTTCCGCTTCGGCGTCGGAAATCTTCGCCGGTGCGATTCAGGATTACGGCCGTGGCCTTGTCATCGGTGAGACCACCTTCGGCAAGGGCACCGTGCAGAACGTGGTGCCGCTGGACCGTTGGCCTGCCGGTGAGAAAGAGCGCTTCGGCCAGGTGAAGCTGACCATCGCCCAGTTCTTCCGCGTCAGCGGTTCCAGCACCCAGCACAAGGGCGTGGTGCCGGACCTGGCCTTCCCGGCCAGCGTGGATGCCAGCGAGTTTGGCGAAAGCACCTACGACAACGCGCTGCCGTGGACGCGCATCGCTGCCGTGCCGCACACCCAGTACGGCAACTTCGCGCCGATCCTGCCGCGTCTGGATGGCCGCCACAACGAGCGCATCAAGAGCGACCGTGAGTTCCAGTGGTGGGAAGAGGACGTGCAGCAGTTCCGCACCGAGGCGGCGAAGAAGTACGTCTCGCTCAACGAGGGCGAACGCCGCGCCGAGCGTGACAAGCAGGAAACCCAGCGCAAGCAGCGCCAGCAGATCCGCAGGGAATTGGGCCTGCCGCTGGACCCGCTGGCCGAGGACAGCAGCGATGACGGCCTGACCGGCAACGAGCGTGACATCGTCAAGGACGCCGCGCGCGAGAAGGCGGCGGAGAAGCGTCCTGACCCGCTGCTGCGCGAGTCGGCGTCGATCCTGGCCGATGCGTTGAACCTGCTGGAGAAGGACCGCCCGCTGTCGGCGCAGGTACTGCCGCAGTCTTCCGGCCCGGGGCGCTGGGCTGACTGAGGCCTGACGCCACGCTGCAAGCTGTCTGCAACGACAACGCCGTCAACGTCCATGCACGTTGGCGGCGTTATGCTTTGGGCTTCCGGAGAAACGTGGAGCGTCCATGCGCAGGCATCAGTTCCATGCGCTGGCGGGGCTGATGGTTGTCGCCCTTGTCGGCTGCGGCGGCAAGGCCGCTGACAACACGCTGCTGCGCGAATCCTTCGATTCGGGCGACACCTATTCGCGTGATCTCGACGCCACGCCCGCACAGGCCTGCGAGGCCGCGCGGCGCGCGCTGCTGGGGCAGGGCTATGCCATCACCCGTGCCGATGCGAACAGCGTGGAAGGCAACAAGAATTTCCAGCCCAAGGAAGAAGTGCACGAACAGCTGGTGCTGCGCGTCTCGTGCGCGCCGCGTGGCGATGGCCGCGCGCAGGTGTTCGCCAGTGCCGTGCAGGACCGCTTTGCGCTGAAGAAATCGCCCACCTCGGCCAGTGTTGGTGTGGGCGCGCTGGGTTCGGTGTCGCTGCCGTTCGGCAGCAATGACGATTCGCTGGTGCGCGTGGCCAGCAGCACCGTGCAGGATGCCGCCTTCTACCGCAATTTCTTCGCCCGTGTGCAGCAGTTCGCCACCGAGTTGAACGGCACGCCGGCACCGGGTACGCCTGCACAGTGACGGCGCGCCGGCCCGCACGACGATGGCGGGCGTTCGTGGGCGGGTTGCTGTGTGCATGGCTGCCGTTGGCGCAGGCGGGCGATGGCTGCGCGATGACGCTGCTGCGCGATCTCGGCTGGCAGGTGGAAGAGGGCACACAGGCGCAGCCGGTGGTGCATGGCGGCACGCCGTGCCAGCGCGGGTCGATCGCGCAGGCGAAGGCCAACGGTGATCTTCGGCTGACATTGCCGCAGGGCTTCAGTACGGCGCAGCGCGAGCAGCTTGCGCATGAACTGCTGCAGCAGCCGGCGAGCATCTGTGCGTATGCGTTCCGCCTTGGCGACGCTGCGCGCACCGCCGCGCACCGGCTGGAAAGCAACGCGGGCTACCGCTTCTCGGCGCTGCAGACAGGCTGGATCGCGTTTGGCCTGCAGGGCGCGAAGGCCCAGGGCTGGGAATCGTTCCGCAGCTTCGGCCGTGGCTATGCGCCCGCAGGCGGCAATGCACGCGCGGTGGACGCCTTCTACGAGGGCAGGGTGCGTTCCGAATGCGGCGTGGGCCGGCAGATCGCGCAGATCGCCACGCTGCGCGAACTGTATGGCGATGCCTTGTTCGATGCCGAGTTCAGCCCGGGCGAACTGTCCATCGGCACGTTCCTGACCCTGCACGACACCGACAGCATCCTGCTGGGCCGCAACGCGGGTGAGTTCTCCGCCGATGGCAAGGCGGTGCGCACCGCGGCGATGGGACGGCAGGCCTTCATGGGGCTGCCGGGATTCATCACCCACGTCCATGAGCGGATATATCTGGATGATGTCCACAACCAGGCCGAGAATTTCATCATCACCGACCTGAGCGATGCCGCAGCGCAGGCGTTGGCGCAGCACGGTGGCTTCGCTTACTACGATGCGCAGAACCTGCGCGTGTGGGAGATGTCGCGGCAGCTGCAGATGGAGCGCAGCGGCTGGCGCTATTTCGAGCGGCTGCTGCATGAACGCGATGCGGCATTGCGCGCGAAGCTGGCGCCGGAACACCAGGTGACGTTGCGGCAGCTGGATGCGCTGCTGGCCGACCCGGTGTACCGCGAGCTGATGATCTATGTGCATCCCAAAGGCGTGCGCCCGCTCGGGTATCACATCGTGCGGCTGCTGGACCGCAACCCGCGCACGCCCTTCAGCATCGACCTGACCCTGCACAACCTGCACACCACGCTCTACCAGCGCTGGATCGGTGCGCGCCTGCGCGCCTGTGCAGCCTCTACTTCTTCTTCCCCCACACCCTGAGGTGAAACATGGAACTTGGCATGATCGGACTGGGCCGCATGGGCGCCAACATGGCGCTGCGGCTGCACGGCGGCGGTATCGGCGTCACCGGCTACGACCCGGGTGAGCAGGCGCGCGCGCAGCTGGCCGGCAAAGGCGTGGCAGTGGTGGACGGGTTGTCCGCACTGCTGCAGGCGCTGCCATCGCCGCGCGTGCTGTGGCTGATGGTGCCGTCGCAGGTGGTCGATGCCACGCTGGATGAATTGCTGCCGCAGCTCTCGCCGGGCGACGTGGTGATCGACGGTGGCAACTCCTGGTACCGCCAGTCGCAGCAGCGTGCGGCGCGCTGCGCGCAGGTGCAGGTGGGCTTCGTGGACTGCGGCACCAGCGGTGGCGTATGGGGGCTGCAGGAAGGCTATTGCCTGATGATCGGTGGCGAGGACGCGATGGTGCAGCGCCTGTCGCCGCTGTTCCAGGCGCTGGCGCCGGCACCTGACCGGGGCTGGGCGCATGTGGGGCCGGTCGGGGCAGGGCACTACTGCAAGATGGTCCACAACGGCATCGAGTACGGAATGATGCAGGCCTATGCCGAAGGCTTCGCGCTGATGGAGAAGAAGGCCGAGATGGGCCTGGACCTGACGCAGGTGGCCGAGGTGTGGCGGCACGGCAGCGTGGTGCGCTCGTGGCTGCTGGACCTCAGCGCCGACGCGCTGCAGCGCAATCCGGCGCTGGAGGGCATCGCGCCCTATGTGGAAGATTCCGGCGAGGGCCGCTGGACGGTGAGCGAGGCGATCGAGCTGGACGTGCCGGCGCCGGTGATCACACTGTCACTGCTGGAGCGGCTGCGTTCGCGCCAGGACAATTCGTTCAGCGACCGCATGCTGGCGGCGATGCGCAACGAATTCGGCGGGCATGCGGTGAAAGCGGCCGGAAACTGAACCGCGGCGACACACTGCAGGAAGGTTCTGCAGGGCGTTCACTCGCCGTGCGTTTCATGCAATCCTTGCAGCCCGGCAGAGGGGACTGCGGATCATCCATTCAGGTGGATGCCACGCGCATGCGCCTTTTCCTGCAGGGGATACCGCCAACCATGTGAACTGCGCCGGCACGTACCGGCGCGTTCACTGTCAAGGGAGAGGATGGCATTGCGATTCACCGATGAGGACTGGAACCGTTGGCGCCTGATCGGGCTGGCCTTGGCCGCATTGCTCATCATCACGGTTCCCGCGCTCACCCTGCTGCGGCTGACCAACGAAAGCGTGGCCTCGGCCAACTGGGTGGCACACACCCAGGCCGTGGGTGCGCGCCTGTACAACCTGCAGGCGGACATCCGCGACGTGGAATCGGCGGCGCTCACCCTGTCCAAGGGGATCGACACGCCGGCCCTGCGCCAGCGCATGCGCCAGGCCGACCGCATCTCGGTGAACCTCAACGAGCTCTCGCAGCTGGTCAGCGACAGCCCCGAGCAGCTGATGCGCATCGGCAAGATGGATTCGATGCTGGAACGGCGCATGGCCCTGGCCAAGGAAATCGCCTCCAGTACCGACCTCGTGCGGCAGGACCAGCTGATCGAGGAAATGACGTTCCAGTACCCCATCCGCGATCTGGTGGAAGCCCTGCAGCGCCACGAAGAAGAGCTGCTGGTGGAGCGCGCGCTGGTGGCCAAGCGCCAGCAGCGCATGTCCACGCTGGTGACCTGGACCGCGCTGTTCGTGCAGCTGCTGTTGCTGCTGCTGGTGCTGTGGCTGCTGAAGCGGCAGATCGGCAGCCGGCTGGAGGCCGAGCAGCAGCTGAGCAAGGCCAGTGCACGCGCGAGCGCCGTGCTGCAGACCGTGCGCGAACCCATCGTGCTGCTGGACGACAAGCTGCGCATCCTGCTGTACAACGCGGCCTTCACCGAGCTGTACGGCGTGGAAGAGGACATCAACCAGCGCCCGCTCCAGGATGTGGGTGATGGCGCGTGGAGCGATCCCATCGTGCGCCAGCGTCTGGCCGACGTGCTGCTGCGTGGGCGTGAGCTTTGGGACTACGAGCATCTGCAGCAGGGTATCGATGGCCTCTCGCGCACCATGCTGATCAACGCACGGCGCATGTCGCTGCCCGACGCCGAGGATGAAGTGGTGCTGATGACCATCAGCGACATCACCCTGCAGCGGGCGGTGCAGGTGCGTGTGGAAGAGCTGAACCGGCAGCTGGAAGGCAAGGTCGAGCAGATGGCCGACGTCAACCGTGAGCTGGAAGCCTTCAGCTATTCGGTCTCGCATGACCTGCGCGCACCGCTGCGGCATGTGGCCGGCTTCTCGGACAAGCTGCGCAGGCATCTGGGCGACGAGGCGGACGAGAAGTCGCGCCACTATCTGGAAGTGATCGGCGATTCGGCCAAGCGCATGGCCGCGCTGATCGACGACCTGCTGGTGTACTCACGCCTGGGCCGCGGGGCCATGCGCATGCAGGCGGTGGACATGCAGTCGCTGGTGGCAGACACCCGCGCCATGCTCGATGCCAACCTGCGCGCCGAGGCGGGGCCGGAGGGCACGCCGCGCGAGGTGGAGTGGCATATCGGCCCGCTGCCGGTGCTGGTGGCCGACGAGAACATGATGCGCCAGGTCTGGCTGAACCTGCTGGGCAATGCGATCAAGTACACCGCAGGGCGCGAGAAGGCGGTGATCGATGTCTCGGCCAAGCAGCTGCCCGACGGCAGCCAGCAGTTCACGGTCGTGGACAACGGCGCTGGCTTCGACATGCAGTACGCTTCCAAACTGTTCGGCGTGTTCCAGCGCCTGCACAAGGCATCGGAATACGCGGGCACGGGCATCGGCCTGGCCAGCGTGCGCCGCGTGCTGACGCGCCACGGCGGCCGTATCTGGGCCGATGCGCAGGTGGACAAGGGGGCCACCTTCAGTTTCATCGTTCCCCCGGTCTCCGAAGCCAATTACAAGGAATCCATGCAATGAGCGTGCTGCGCACCATCCTGATCGCCGAAGACAGCCCTGCCGACGCGGAGATGGCCATCGACGCCCTGCGTGATGCACGGCTGGCCAACCCCATCGTGCATTGCGAGGACGGCGTGGAAACCCTGGATTTCCTGCTGCGCCGTGGTGCCTACGCCAACCGCGAGGAAGGCCTGCCTGCGGTGCTGCTGCTGGACATCAAGATGCCGCGCATGGACGGGCTGGAAGTGCTGCAGCGCATCCGCGCCGAAGAAGACCTCAAGCGGTTGCCGGTGGTGATTCTTTCGTCCTCGCGCGAAGAGAGCGACCTGGCACGCAGCTGGGATCTGGGCGTGAACGCCTATGTGGTCAAGCCGGTGGACATCGACCAGTTCTTCAGTGCGGTCAAGGCGATCGGCACGTTCTGGGCAGTGATCAACCAAGCGCCGGAAACAGAGTGAGTAGACATGCCTAACAAGGGTGCACCGCTGGGGCCGATACGAATCCTGCTGGTCGAGGATTCGCCCGAAGACGCCGAGCTGATCAGCGATCAACTGGTCGAGGCTGGGCTGCAGGCCACCTTCGAGCGCGTGGACAGCGAACCGGACATGCGCCGGGTGCTGTCCGGCTACTCGCCGGACCTCGTGCTCTCGGACCTGAGCATGCCCGGCTTTTCCGGCTATGAAGCACTGCACATCCTGCAGGAGATGCACCCGCGCGTGCCCTTCATCTTCGTGTCCGGCACGATGGGTGAGGAAACCGCGGTGGAGGCGCTCCACGAGGGCGCCAACGACTACATCATCAAACACCTGCCTGCCCGCCTGCCTTCGGCGGTGGCACGCGCCATCCGCGAGGCGCGCAGCGAGAACGAGCGCGCGCGCGTGGCCGATGAGCTGATGCGCGCGCAGCGGCTGGAAAGCCTGGCGCTGCTGGCGGCCGGCCTCAGCCATGACCTGCGCAACATCCTGCAGCCGCTGCTGATCGTGCCGGACCTGATCCGCGACCGCAGCGACGACCCCAAGATCGCGCGCCTTGCCGATGTCATCGCCGAGTGCGGGCGGCGCGGCCATGAAATGGTCGAGTCGATGCTGTCCTTCGTGCGCGGCTCTCGCCAGCCCAGCGAGCGGGTGGAACTGCAGCGCCTGTTCCAGGCGCTGGGCATGCTGCTCAAGAGCAACCTGCCGCGCAACGTGAGCCTGCAGCTGGACGTGCGCGATGAGCGCATGGCGGTGGACGCCAACTACACCGAACTGCAGCAGGCACTGCTCAACCTCAGCCTCAACGCCATCCAGGCCATGCCGGAAGGCGGCCGTCTGCAACTCGTGGCCGAGCGCTGCACGGCCGAAGTGGGGCAGGGCCGCATCCGCGTCAGCGATGAAGGCGTGGGCATGGACGAGGCCACGCTGGCGCGCCTGTTCAGCCCGTTCTTCACCACCAAGAGTTCCGGCACGGGGCTGGGGCTGGTGTCGTGCCAGCGCATCATCGAAGGCATCGGTGGGCATATCGAGGTACACAGCCGGCCGGGGCAGGGCACCACCTTCGAGCTGGTGGTGCCGTTGCACGACGCACCGGCGGACGAAGGCCGCGATGCGCAGCCCAGCCTGCCCGTGGGGCGTGGCGAGCGCCTGCTGGTGGTGGACGAGGAAGCCACGCGGCTGTCGCTGCTGGGCAACGCGCTTTCCAGCCAGGGCTACCGCATGCGGCTGGCCAACGATGGCGCCGTTGCCATGCGCCATCTGCAGGAAGATGGCCTGCCGGACGTGGTGCTGGTGGACAGCGGCATTCCGCTGATCTCCGCCGCGCAGCTGCTGGCCGAAATGCAGGCCATGGGCTACCGCGGGCCGGCCATCGTGCTGGAGGACGCGCAGGCGCCGGTCTTCGCCGACGGCAAGGGCCCGGAAGGCATCGACGTGCATGTGCTGCGCAAGCCGCTGGAAATGCAGCGCGTGTTCCGTGCAGTGGCCGATGTGCTGGGCACCGGTTGACCGCGATGCGGGCGTGTACCCACGCGCCCGCGCTGCCCTATCATGTCGGTCCCCCACGATGCGGGGCCGTCGCATGCTCCATTCCGGGGTGCGGCCAGCCGCAGGCAAGACGACTTCATGACCACCGTGCTCCTGAGCTTGGGCAGCAACCTGGAACCCCGTCGGCACCTGCAATCGGCGGTGACCGTCCTGCGCGAGCGCTTCGGTGACATCCGCGTATCACCGGCCTACCTCACCCCTGCGGTGGGTTTCGATGGCCCGGATTTCCTCAACAACGCGGTGATGGTGGAGACCACGCTGCCGCTGCTGGAGCTGGACGACTGGCTGCACGCGGTGGAAGACGCCCATGGCCGCGACCGCTCCGGCCCACGCTTCAGCGACCGCACGCTGGATATCGACGTGGTGTATTACGGCGACCTGGTGCTGGAAGGACCGAAGCATCTGCGCATCCCGCGCCCCGAGCTGAAGCACGCCTTCGTGCTCAAGCCGCTGGCCGACATCGCCCCGGATTTCGTTGACCCGGTGAACGGGCTGACGCTGCAGCAGATGTGGCAGCGGCACCCGCAGCATGGGGATGCGTTCGAGACGGTGGCGCTGGAAGGCTGACTTTGTGCGTGGGTCTGCGGGCCTTGTTTGGGAGGTTCTCGAAGTCCCTGTGCCTGGAGTGCGCTGCGCCTGGTTGGCTTCGGTTTGATTGCAGGCGTGGGGCGATGCTGCCTTCGTCGCGCCCCCTCTCCCCAGCCCTCTCCCGCAAGGGGAGAGGGAGCTGATCATGGCGCGCTCCCGCAGGGGGAGAGGGAGCAGATCATGGCGAGTGGAGGTATGGCCAGTGGGCCGGAGCGCGGCTGGACAGGTCGCGGTGCGGTGGAACACGCGCGCCTTGCCCCCTCCCTTTCGCGCAGCGAAGGGGAGGGTTGGGGAGGGGTAAGCCTCTGCCCTCAGGTCAACGTCCGCCCGCCATCCAGCCGCAGCGTCTGACCGGTGATGTAGCTGGCGTCGTCCAGCAGCCAGCGCACGGCTGAAGCGATTTCGTGCGGGGTGCCGATGCGGTCCAATGGTGTGCGTTCCATCAGCTTCTGCTTGGCCGCCTCGCTCTTGCCCTGCTCGGGCCACAGGATGGCACCCGGCGCGACCGCGTTGACGCGCACATGCGGCGCCATCTCCAGCGCCAGCGTGCGCGTGACCATTTCCAGCGCGGCCTTGGCCGTGCTGTAGGCCGGGTGCTCGCGCAGCGGCGTGGTGGCGTGCAGGTCGGTCAGGTTGACGATGGCACCGCGCTGTTTCACCAGATACGGCGCTGCCGCCTGCGCCAGAAAGAACGGCGCGCGCGCATTCACCGCCATCAGCTCGTCCCACTGTTCCACCTGCACGCTACCGAACGGCGTGGGGAAGAAATTGGAGGCGTTGTTGACCAGCGCGTCCAACTGGCCAAAGTGGCTGACCACCTGTCCGATCAGATCGGGCAATGACTCTGGATCGCGCAGGTCCGCTTCCACCGTCAGCACGCTGCCGGGGCGCTCGCTTTCCAGGTCGAAGGCCAGCGAATGCAGCTCCTCGCTGGAGAGGTGCGCGTGCAGGGCGATGCGGTAGCCATGGGCGTGCAGGTGGCGCGCGATGGCCGCGCCGATGCGGCGGGCGCTGCCGGTGACCAGGGCCACCCGTTGCAAATCTGTCATCTGCGGTTTCCTCACTCGGCTATCCTGTGCATTGTCTCCGCAAACCGCCCCGCCATGCATTCCGACCTGCCAACGCCCGATTCCGACGCGCTCGCCCACAGCGACCAGCTGGCGGCGCACCTGCGTGCGGACATCTGCGCCCAAGGCGGCGCGGTGCCGTTCTCGCGCTTCATGGAGCTGGCGCTGTACGCCCCCGGCTGGGGCTATTACAGCGCCGGTGCCAGCAAGTTCGGCGCGGCGGGTGATTTCGTCACCTCGCCCGAGCTGGGTCCGCTGTTCGCCGCCACCACCGCCAACGCGGTCGCGCCGGTGCTGCAGCAGCTGGGGCCGCAGGCGCGGATGCTGGAACTGGGCGGTGGCAGCGGTGCCTTCGCCGAGATCATGCTCAAGCGGCTGCTGGAACTGGACGCGCTGCCCGAGCGTTACGCGATCCTGGAGCCCAGCGCCGACCTGCGCGAGCGCCAGCGCGAGCGTCTGGAGCGCGCGCTGATCCCGCCGGTGTTCGCGCTGGTGGAGTGGCTGGATGGCCCGTTCGATGACGACTGGGACGGCGTGCTGTTCGCCAACGAGGTGATCGACGCGCTGCCCACGCCGCGTTTCGTCATCAGCGAAGGCGAGGTGTACGAGGAAACCGTTGAGCTGGATGGCGAGGGTCGCTTCGTGCGGGGTGCCAAGCCGGCCGATGCGCTGATGACCGCCTCGGTGCGGCATATCGAGAATTATCTGGAGCGGCCGTTCCCGCAGGACTTCCGTTCCGAAGTGCTGCCGCAGCTGCCGTACTGGGTGCAGGCGGTGGCCGGTGGCCTGCAGCGTGGCGCGCTGCTGTTCATCGACTACGGCTACCCGCGCGCCGAGTTCTACCAGTACGACCGCGACGACGGCACCATCCGTGCGTTCTACCGCCACCGTGTGCACAACGATGTCTATCTGTGGCCGGGCTTGCAGGACATCACCGCGTCGGTGGATTTCACCGCGCTGGCCGAGGCGGGCACCAATGCCGGGTTCGATCTGGCGGGCTACTGCAGCCAAGCCAGTTTCCTGCTCGGCAACGGCATCACCACGCTGCTGGAAGCCGCCGAGGAACGCACCGACGAAGTGGGGCGCATGCGCCTGCGCGAGCAGCTCAAGCGGCTCACGCTGCCCACCGAGATGGGTGAGCGCTTCCAGGTGATGGCCTTCAGCCGTGATGTGGAGATGGGTGCGTCTTTCCTGATGGGCGACCTGACGTGGCGCCTGTGAGCGCACTCAAGCCGCTGCGCCACGCGCGCTTCTGGCTGTTGCTGTGGTGTGCGGCGATCATCGCGGTGATCGTGGTCTGCCTGATACCGCAGCCGCAGCTGGGCCTGCCGCAGAACAGCGACAAGGTGGAGCATTTTCTTGCCTATTTCCTGCTTGCGGGCAGCGCGGTGCAGCTGTTCGCCACGCGCCGTGCGCTGATGCTGGCCGGTGTGGGCCTGGTGCTGCTGGGCGTGGGCATTGAATTCGCGCAGGGCGCGCTGACCGCCGACCGCATGGCGGACCCGATGGATGCGCTGGCCAATACCACCGGTGTGGTCGTGGGCATGCTCACTGCGCTCACGCCACTGCGCAATCTGCTGCTGCGCCTGCAGCCGCGCTGAGCTTCGCAATCGCCTGAAACACGAACGCCGCCCTCGGGCGGCGTTCGTGCATGGCGCTGTCGCGCGGCTTACAGCTTGCCGCGCTGCGCCTGCAGGCCGGCGAGCTGGCTGTTCCAGTCGGCCAGACGCACGCGCTCCTGTTCGACCACGGCGGCCGGCACCTTGTCGGTGAACTTGGCCAGCTTGGCCTCGCTCTTTTCCTTCTCGGCGCTGACGCGGGCGATTTCCTTGTCCAGACGCGCGCGCTCAGCATCCATGTCCACCAGACCTTCCAGCGGCACCAGCAGCTTGAGTTCGCCGACGATGGCGGTGGCAGCGGGTGGCGTCTGCGCGTCGGCGGCCAGCCAGTCGATGCTCTCCAGCTTGAGCAGGAAGCGCAGCTGCGAGGTGAAGCGCTGCACGCGTGCCTGGTCGGCGTCGCCGCCGCCCTGCAGCAGCAGGCGCACCTGCTTGGACGGCGGCACGTTCAGTTCGCTGCGCACGCGGCGCAGGGCGCTGACCATGCCCTTGAACCACTCCACGTCGGCCTCGGCCTGCGCGTAGTCACCGGCGAACTCGTCGGCGGTGGGGTAGGGGCGCAGCGACAGCGTCTGCGCGGTGACGCCCAGACGCGGTGCCACCTGCAGCCACAGCTGCTCGGTGACGAACGGGATCAGCGGGTGCAGCAGGCGCAGCACCGCTTCCAGCACGTACAGCAGGGTGTGGCGGGTGCTGGCGGCGTCTTCGGCGTTGTCGCCGTTGAGCGCCGGCTTGGTCAGTTCCAGGAACCAATCGCAGAATTCGTTCCAGACAAACTCGTACAGCGCCTGCGACAACAGGTCGAAGCGGTAGTCGGCGAAGTGCTGCTGCGCTTCGGCCGAGACCTTGGCCAGGCGCGCGAGGATCCATTTCTCGGCATCGGTCTTGGCGGCGGGCATACCCTCACCCCCAGCCCCTCTCCCGGTGGGAGAGGGGAGTACGAAGCCTTCGGTGTTCATCAGGGTGAAGCGGCTGGCGTTCCACAGCTTGTTGCAGAAGTTCTTGTAGCCCTCGGCGCGGCTCATGTCGAACTTGATGTCGCGGCCGTGGGTGGCCAGCGCGGCAATGGTGAAGCGCAGCGCATCGGCACCGTGGGCGATGATGCCGTCCGGGAACTCCTTGCGCGTGGCCTTCTCGATCTTCTCGGCCATCTTCGGCTGCATCAGGCCATGGGTGCGCTTGGCCACCAGGTCGTCGATGCTGATGCCGTCGATGATGTCCAGCGGGTCCAGCACGTTGCCCTTGGACTTGGACATCTTCTGGCCCTGGCCATCACGGATCAGGCCGGTGATGTAGACGTCCTTGAACGGGATCTGGCCGGTGAAGCTGTCGGTGGCCATGATCATGCGCGCCACCCAGAAGAAGATGATGTCGAAGCCGGTGATCAGCACGTTCGACGGCAGGTAGCGCTCAAAGCCGCGCTCGGCCATCGCCGCTTCATTCGGCCAGCCCAGGGTGGAGAACGGCCACAGCTGCGAGGAGAACCAGGTCTCCAGCACGTCGCTGTCCTGGGTGAGCACCACGTCGGCGCCCAGCCCGGCCTTGGCGCGGGCGTCGGCCTCGTTGCGGCCCACATAGCAGTTGCCGGCTTCGTCGAACCACGCCGGAATGCGGTGGCCCCACCACAGCTGGCGGCTGATGCACCAATCCTGGATGTTCTCCATCCAGTGGCGGTAGGTGTTGATCCAGTTGCCCGGCACGAACTTGATGCTGCCGTTCTCAACCAATTCCAGGCCGCGCTTGGCCAGCCCGTCCATCTTCACGAACCACTGGTCGGTCAGATAGGGCTCGATCACCTGGCCGGTGCGGTCGCCACGCGGCACCTGCAGCTTGTGCGCCTTGGTCTCGACCAGGATGCCCAGGTCTTCCAGCTCGGCCAGGATCAGCTTGCGCGCCTCGTAGCGGTCCAGGCCACGGTATTTCTCCGGGGCGTTCTCGTTGAGGGTGGCGGTGGTGGTGAACAGGTTGATCATCGGCAGGCTGTGACGCACGCCCACCTGGTAGTCGTTGAAGTCGTGCGCCGGGGTCACCTTGACCACGCCGGTGCCGAAGGCCTTGTCCACGTAGTCGTCGCCGATCACCGGCACGCTGCGGCCGGTCAGCGGCAGGGTCACGCTCTTGCCGATGAGGTGCGCGTAGCGCGGGTCTTCCGGATGCACCATCACCGCGGTGTCGCCCAGCAGCGTTTCCGGGCGGGTGGTGGCCACGACCAGATAGTTGCGGGTCTCGCGCAGGGTCTCGTTGCCGTCGGCATCCACTTCGACGTGCTCGTAGCTGGCACCGTCGTTGAGGGCATAGGCGATCGACCACAGGAAGCCGTCTTCCTCCACGCTGTCCACTTCCAGATCGGAAATGGCGGTCTTCAGCACAGGGTCCCAGTTGACCAGGCGCTGGCCACGGTAGATCAGGCCCTGCTCGTGCCAGCGCACGAACGATTCGATCACCGCCTCGCTCGGGCCCGGGTCCATGGTGAAGGTGCTGCGCGACCAGTCGGCGGAGGTGCCGAGGCGGCGCATCTGGCCTTCGATCACGTTGCCCGAATGCGCCTTCCACTCCCACACCTTGCTGATGAAGCCTTCGCGGCCCAGCGAGTCGCGGGTTTCACCCTTGCCTTCCAGTGCCAGATTGCGGCTGACCACCATTTCGGTGGCGATGCCGGCGTGGTCGGTGCCGACCTGCCACAGCGTGTCGTAGCCACGCATGCGGTGGTAGCGGATCAGTGCGTCCATCAGCGTCTGCTGGAAGGCGTGGCCCATGTGCAGCGTGCCGGTCACGTTGGGCGGCGGCAGCAGGATGGTGTAGGGCTCGCCCTTGCCGGACGGCTTGAAATGGCCGGCCTTCTCCCACGCCTCGTAGAGCGCGGTTTCAAAGGATTTCGGGTCGTAGCTGGAGGCGAGTTGGTTCATGGCAGTAAATCGGAATGGGGGGACGGGGAATGGGGGTAGGGACGGTGTGCGGGGCATGTCTGCCCGGTCCCGGCTCCCGTTTCCCGGCAGGTGTCACATGTCATGTTTGGTGAGCGCGTAACCGGCGGCCTTGTACTGGCGCCAGCGCTCGCGCAGGGGTTCGCGTGCGGCCGGATCAGCCGGCACGACTTCCAGCACCCGCTGGCAGGCGCCCATCCACGGCTCATCACGCAGGTTGATGACCAGCGGCCGCTCCGGTGCATCGCTGCCCGGCACGGCGATCAGCACGACGGCTTCTTCCTCGTCCACATCCTCGCCGATGATCTGGTGCGGGATGTAGGCGTCCGGGTCGAAGGACCACAGCAGCTCGTCCAGCTCCTCGGCCTGGGCCTGGTCGCGCGCCAGCACCAGCGTGTACATGCCACCATCATTGGCCTTGCGCGCCAGTTCGCACACCAGCTTCAGCGGCTCGGTGAGGAAGCGCGGTTTGGCGATCAGGTAGAAGTCGGCGCGGATGGTCAAGGCGGGGAACCGGGTTGAGGGCGGGAAAGCGGGTGGTGAATGAAACGGTGTCACGGGGTGGGGAGGCGGATCAGTGGACTTTCATTCCCTGTTCCCGCCTCCCTGTTCCGGCGCTGCTCAGGCGGCCCGGTCCAGCAGCCACTGCATCAGCAGACCAACCGGGCGGCCGGTGGCCATGCCGCGCTTGCCTTCGTCGCTGGCGACGCCGGCGATGTCCAGGTGCGCCCAGCGCTGGCCTTCAGTGAAGCGCGACAGGAAGCAGCCCGCGGTGATGGCGCCGGCCCAGCGGCCACCGATGTTGTAGACGTCGGCGAAGGTCGAATCCAGCATGCCCTGGTATTCGTCCCACAGCGGCAGGCGCCAGGCGCGGTCGAACACGCTTTCGCCGGCGGCGATCAGCTCGTTGGCCAAGTCATCGTGCTTGCTCATCAGGCCGGCGGTCTGGTGGCCCAGGGCCACCATGCAGGCGCCGGTGAGGGTGGCGACGTCGATCAGCGCGGCCGGCTCGAAGCGCTGCGCGTAGGTCAGCGCGTCGCACAGGATCAGGCGGCCTTCGGCGTCGGTGTTGCCCACTTCGATGGTCTTGCCGGACATGGAAGTGATCACGTCGGACGGGCGGTAGGCATTGCCGTCGATGGCGTTCTCCACCGCCGGCACGACCACCACCAGGTTCACCGGCAGCTTGGCTTTTACCGTGGCCACGAAGGTGCCGATGACGTTGGCGCCACCGCACATGTCGTACTTCATTTCCTCGATGCCGCCCTGGGTCTTCAGGTTGACGCCACCGGTGTCGAAGGTGATGCCCTTGCCGACCAGCACGTAGGGCTTGGCGTCACCGCCGTTGTTCCACTTCAGGACCACCAGCCTGGGGCGGTTGGCCGAGCCACGGGCCACGGCCAGCAGCGAACCCATGCCCAGCGCTTCCATCTGCGCTTCGTCCAGGATCTCGGCTTCGGCACCGTCGTGTTCGGCGGCGAACTTGACCGAGCTGTCGGCCAGATAGGCCGGGGTGCAGAGGTTCGGCGGCAGGTTGCCCAGCTCGCGCGCGTACTCCACGCCGGCGGCGATGGCCTGGCCCTGGACCAGCGCGGTTTCGTCCGTGCCGAAGATGGCCAGTGCTTCCAGACCCGGCGCCTCGGGCTTCTTCTTGCCCAGGGTGGCGGTGTAGCGGTAGCTGGCGTGGTTGGTGGTGATGACTGCCTGGCGGATGTTCCACGCCGCGTCACGGTCCTTCACGTCCAGTTCGGACAGGGTCAGCAGGGCGCTGCGGGTAGCGCCGGTCTTCAGCGCACGGGCGGCGTCGCCCACGGCCTTGATGTACTGCGCCACGCCGAACTTGGCCGGCTCACCGAGGCCGATGACCAGCACGCGCGGGGCCGAAATGCCAGCCAGATCGTGCAACATGCTGGTGTTGCCGGTCTTGCCGCCAACGTCGCCGCGCTCCACCAGCGCCGCGATGCGGCCACCGGAAACGGCGTCAAGCGCCTGTGCGGCGGGGCTCAGCGACTTGTCAGAGTAGGCGCCGACGACGATGCAGTCGAAACCGGCGGTGGCCGGCGCGGCGTGGTTCAGGGTGAATTCCAGAGACATTGATCAGATTCCGTTGCCAAATCCGTACAATCGCAGGCTTATACGCAGGTTCCCGAGGGGCTGGCGTGCCGCGGACGAAACCGAGAGTTTAAACCACCGACCCTATGGCGAAGCTTGACCGCTACCTGCTGAGTGACTTCATCCAGAGTTTTCTGGCCACTTTGACCGTCCTGCTGGTGGTAAGCGTGGGCGGCGTGCTGGTCGATATCCTCGGCCGCATCGCCGATGGCCGCCTGCCAGCAGGCCTGTTGCTGTCCCAGCTGGGCCTGCAGTTCATCGTCTACCTGCCCATCATCGTGCCGCTGGCGCTGATGCTGGGCCTGGCGCTGGCCATCGCCCGGCTGTACCGGGATTCGGAAATGGCCGTGCTGACCGGCGTGGGCGTGGGCCCCCGGCGCCTGCTCAAGCCGATCCTGATGCTGGTGCTGCCGGTGGTGGGGCTGGTGGCCCTGTGCTCGCTGTGGCTGGGCCCGTGGGCCGACCGCACCGCCGAGCGGATGATCGAGGACGCCAGCCGCAGCGTGGTGGTGGCCGGGCTGGAGCCGGGCAAGTTCACCCAGCTTTCCGGTGGCGGCATCGTCTACCTGTCCTCGCTGAGCGAGGACGGCACCAAGATGGGCAAGGTGTTCATGCAGCGCAGCAAGGATGGCCGCATCGACGTGGTCTCGGCCAAGCAGGGCTCGATGTTCTTCGAAGGCGAGCGCCAGCGTTACCTGCGGCTGGAGGACGGCTACCGCATCGAGGGGCCGGAGAGCGGCGCGCTGGACTATCGCCTGATGCGTTATGCCAGCAACGAAATGGCGCTGCCCGACCGCGACGAGAAGCGCGACGAGAACGACCCCGAGCTGCTGCCCACCAGCGCGCTGCTCAGCGACGACCGGCCGGCGGCCAAGGCCCAGCTGCACTGGCGCATCACCCCGCCGCTGATGGCGCTGGCCTTCGCCCTGCTGACCCTGCCGCTGGCCCGCAGCGCGCCGCGCCAGCAGCGCTACGGCCGCATCATGCTGGCCTTCTTGGCCTACATGGTGGGCGTGAACCTCACCGTGCTCGGCCGCCAGTGGCTGGCCGAGGGCGCGCTGCCGGCCGCTGCCGGCATGTGGTGGCTGAGCCTTCCGCTGCTGGCGCTGGCGATCTGGCTGTATTTCCGTGATGGCCGCCTTGGACGGCCGCGCGCTGCTGCAGGAGCGAAGGCATGAGACTGACGCCGCGCATCCATGATCTTTACGTGGGCCGCACCGTGCTGGCCACGGTGCTGCTGGTGTGGCTGGTGCTGCTGGGCCTGGACGCCATCCTGGCGCTGTCCGGCGAGGCCAAGAACATTGGTACCGGCAGCTATACCTTCGGCCACGCCGTGGCCTGGACCGCCTACACCCTGCCACGCCGTGCCTACACGCTGTTCCCGATGGCGGCGGTGATCGGCGCGCTGATGGGCCTGGGCCAGCTGGCGGCCACCTCGGAGCTGACCGCACTGCGTGCGGTGGGCGTGTCGCGGCGGCGCATCGCCGGTTCGGTGGCCATCGCCCTGTCGCTGCTGACGGTGCTGATGGTGGTCAACGGTGAAACCCTGTCGCCGTGGGCGCAGAACCGCGCCGACCTGCTCAAGACCAGCGCCAAGTACGAAGCCGACATGACCATGGCCCGCTACTCCGGCCTGTGGGCGCGCGAGGGCGATACCTTCCTCAACGCGCAGAGCGGCGAGGAGCAGCTGGACGAGAAGACTGGCGGCAGCCATCTGGTGCTGCATGACGTGCGTCTGTACACGCTGGACGCCGAAGGCCGGCTGGCGACGCTGACCTACGCCGCCAGTGCCCGCCACAGCGATGGCCGCTGGACGCTGGAGAAGGTGCGCCGCGACAGCTTCGGCGAGCGTTCGGTGACCCGCCAGACGGTGGAAAGCGAGCCGTGGGATTCCAAGCTGGACGCCGCTGCGCTGGCATCGGGGCTGGCCAAGCCGCGCAGCCTCAGTGCCGCCGAGCTGAAGACCAGCATCGACTACCGCAAGCGCAACGGGCTGGACGCGCGCGACTACGAAGACACCTACTGGAGCCGCTGGTTCTACCCGCTGAACGTGCTGGCGCTGTGTCTGGCGGCGGTGCCGTTCGCCTTCGGCTCGCTGCGCAGTGGTGGCATGGGCAAGCGCCTGTTCCTGGGCATGCTGTTCGCACTGGGTTTCCTGCTGCTGCAGATGTTCTTCGGCCGCATGGCCGGTGCGCTCAAGTTCGACTACCGCATCGCCTATGCACTGCCGCCGATCCTGATGCTGGCCATCTCGGCCTGGCTGTCACGACGACGGGTGGGGTAGCGGCAGGTTCGGCAATACACATGTGTATCAGAACCCGGGTGCGCGTAGGCGCATCCGGGTTTTTCTTTGCCGTATATCGCGTTGTTTGACGGGCCGTGCCTGCGCGTGCCGGGGCTGTGGTGTCGTCAGCGGCTAGATCGTGTTTGCGGCACGCTTGAGGATGGTCAGGCGCAGCTGGTACTGCTCGGTCAGCGTGTTCCAGATGCCGTCCTCGGACAGCACCGAATATCTGGGCTGGTCGGGCTGCGCCTGCAGCTCGCGGTTCTGCGCCTCGCTTGGTTCGTCGGACTGGGTGATGCGCAGCCAGTCGTTCTCGTAGAGTTCCTGCAGGGCGAGGCTGGCGTTGCGCGAGGATTCCAGCAGTTCGGCCAGCTGTCGCAGCTGTTGGTTGTCGGCTTCCACCTGATGGCAGAGCCGCTGCATTTCCATCAGTTTGGCGAAGTCGTTGTCATCGAGTGCCATGCGTTTTCTCCGTGCGATGGGACAGGGCCATGTAAGCACGTTGACCATGACGGGCGGGGTAACCGCCTCGCAATGACGTAGCCACGCAGCAACGTAGCCCGGGTAAGCGCAGCGCACCCGGGAAGCACGCGATCCAACCATCGCGTGGAGTCTTCGGCATGATGCGGAAAGCCCCGGGTGCGCTGCGCTTACCCGGGCTACAGGGAGGTGGCTACAGGGGCGTGGCTCAGGTGGCCAGGGCGCGGTAGAGCAGGAAGCCGGCCGTGCCCACGCATGCCCAGAACAACAGGCCGACGATGGTGCAGGCCAACTCACCCGGCTCGGATCGGGGCCTGACCAGCCGGATCACAACGAGGCCGGTGCCTTGCAGCAGCACCTCGACGATGATTTCAAACAGGAAGCGGCCGACCCCCCGGAGCACGCCGCCCAGTGCTTCACCTGCAAGGTCTCCCAGTGGCATGCCTGTCCGTCCGTTGGATGTGATGTGTGTCGCGCCGCTCACGAAACCCGCGGCAGCTTCACCAGCCGCGTGCCGCTGAGGCGGTCGTGCAGGGTGAGGCGGTCGCGGTCGATCAGCGCCCACCAGAAGCCGAGGCCGCCGCAGAGCAGTGACAGCGTGCCCACCGCATAGCGCTTCCACAGCATGGCGTTGGTGACCGGTGTGCTGTTGATCGAACGCAGATGCAGGTGCCACGGGCGCATGCCCAGGGTCTGGCCGCCGCGCTTCCAGCTGACGGTGGCGTACAGGCCGGCCACCACCCAGCAACACAGCCACAGCAGCCACTGCAGGCCGCTGAAGGGGTGGATGTTCTCGCGCGCGGCGTGGCCGGAGAGCGTGTAGCCCACGGTGAACAGCAGCGAGAGCAGCATCCACAGCGCCAGCACCGGCCAGAAGTCGTAGAACAGCGCCGCAAGACGCCGCGGGAGAAGGGCGGACGGGAGCGGGCTGGCGTGTTCGGTGGCGGTGCTCATGCGCCGAGCATACGGGTACAGGCAGGCACCGTGCATGGGCACGCCGTATCCTTGCGTGGATGTCCGCGACCTTGACCGCCGCCGAACGCCGCCAGCTGGTGCAGCAGCTGCCGCCCCTGCGCGATGCCGATGGGCGCTTGATCCAGCGCTTTCTGGATGCGATATGGGCCGAACAGGGTCTGGCCCGCGCCTCGCTGGACAGCTACCGCCGTGACCTCGAAGGCCTGGCGCGCTGGCGTGATGGAGCGGGCGGCGGATTGGGGGGTATCGACCGCGCTGGCCTGTTCGATTACCTGGCCTGGCGCACGCGCCATGGTTGGACCGCACGCAGCAATGCGCGGCTGTTGTCCGCGCTGCGTGCGTTCTTCGGCCAGGCACTCAAGCGTGGCGAACGCCGCGACGATCCCTCGGCGCTGCTGGAGCCGCCCAAGCTGCCGCGCTCGCTGCCCAAGGCGCTTGCCGAAAGCCAGATCGAAGCGCTGCTGGCCGCGCCTGACACGGACAATGCCGAAGGCCTGCGTGACCGCGCCATGCTGGAGCTGATGTACGCCGCCGGCCTGCGCGTGAGCGAGCTGGTGAACCTGCCGGCCAATGCGGTGAACCTGCGCCAGGGCGTGCTGCGGGTGACCGGCAAGGGCAGCAAGGAGCGGCTGGTGCCGCTGGGCGAGGAATCGCAGCACTGGCTGGAGCGCTACCTGGCGCAGGCCAGGCCCCAGCTGAGCGGCGGCAAGCCGGTGGCTGCGACGCCGGACGGGCAGGTGCCGTTGTTCCTCACCATCGAGCGCAAGCCGTTGACCCGCCAGCAGTTCTGGTCGCTGGTGAAAGCCTGCGCGGCGGTGGCCGGCATCGACCCCGGCAAGATCAGCCCGCACGGCCTGCGGCACAGTTTCGCCACCCACCTGCTCAACCACGGCGCCGACCTGCGCGCGCTGCAGATGCTGCTGGGCCACAGCTCCCTGTCCACCACCCAGATCTACACGCTGGTGGCGCGCGAGCACCTGCAGAAGCTGCACCGCAGGCACCACCCGCGCGGCTGAGGCGCCCGACTGGTGGCGGGTTTTCCACAGCGCATGTGCGGTGCTGCCGGCACAAGCTGTGGATAAGCGACGGCGGCCCTTGCGGTGCCTGCGTCTTGAAGTGCTGGTGAAGAATTGTCCAGCCGGCCGGGGCGGGCCGGTATGGCCGGTGCTTGCGGCCGCGGGCATCTGCCACGGTGTGGACAGCGCGGGACAGGGCGCTATGCGAGAATCGCCCGGTTCCTTTCACCGCAGGGTTGCCGATGTACCGAATTGCCATTGCCGCGCTGCTGGGCGCGATCAGCCTCACTGCCTGTGCGCAGCAGAAGGCGCCGACCGCCGCCGCCGGCACCACCGCCGCTGCCGCACCGGTCGCGGACGGCCCCGTGGAGCAGCGGGTGCGCGAGGCACTCAAGCAGCTGGACCCGAACTTCAAGCCGGATTACATCGGCGCCGCGCCGTTCCCGGGGTTCCGTGAGGTGGTGGTGTCCGGCCAGGTGCTGTATGTCACCGACGATGGCCGTTACCTGATGCAGTCCCAGCCGTACGACATCGAAAAGCGTGCCATGGCCACCAGCCCGGGCCTGCTGGCGCACCGCCGCGCGCTGCTGGCGACCCTGCCGCATTCGGACCGCATCGTGTTCGCCCCGCCGAATGCCAAGCACACCATCACCGTGTTCACGGATATCGAGTGCGGTTACTGCCGCAAGCTGCATCAGGACATTGCCGAGCTGAACCGCAATGGCATCGCGGTGGAATACGTGGCCTTCCCGCGCATGGGCCTGGGCAGCAAGGACCACACCGACATGATCTCGGTCTGGTGCGCCAGCGACCGCAAGGCCGCGCTGACCGCCGCCAAGGCCGGCCAGCCAGTCGCGGCCAAGAGCTGCACCAACCCGGTGAACATGCAGTACAACGTTGGCCAGCAGCTGGGCATCAACGGCACGCCGGCCATCTTCGCCGCCGATGGCAGCCAGCTGGGTGGCTATGTGCCGCCGTCGCAGCTGAAGGCCGCGCTGGAGCGCATCGACGGGGCCGCTGGCAGCCGCTGATCGCCGCGCCCACGGCATGAACGCGCGCCCCTCCCCCTGGAGGGGCGTTTTTGTTTGAGGCCGTGATCCGTAGCCCGGGTAAGCGCAGCGCACCCGTGGACTGAAGTGTGACGGCCACCATGCACTCGCCGCGGCTCTTACGGGGAACCCGGGTGCGCTTGCGCTTACCCGGGCTACAGGGGAGCGGTATAGCTACGGCTGAACCGGCGGCAGCGGTCCGGGCGGCCGACTCCGGTACAATGGCGGGCCCGATTCCCACCATGGTCTCCCGGACATGATCGTCCTCGAGGGCGCAGCTGCCCTTTCGCCGTTCCGTCGCGAACGTCTTGAATCCCGCCTGCAGTCCATCGCCGCCGATCTGCGTATCACCGGTGCCTGGCACGTCTACTTCACCCAGGCCGCCGATGCCGCCGCTGTCGATATGGCCACGCTGGGCCGCATCCTGCAGGGCCAGCCGCAGGCGAGCGAACGTGCCGAGGGCGCGGTGTCGCGCTTTGTGGTGCCTCGCTTGGGCACGCTCTCGCCATGGTCGAGCAAGGCCACCGAGCTGGTGCGTGGCGCCGGCCTGGCCATCCAGCGCGTGGAGCGCGGTACCCGCATCGACCTGAGCGGCTGGCCCACCGATCCGGCACAGCAGGCCGCCGTGGCCAAGCTGCTGCACGACCCGATGACCCAGTCGCTGCTGGCCGACATCGCCCAGGCGCAGGCGCTGTTCAGCAGCCCGGCGCGTGGCGAGCTGGAGCGCATCGCGCTGGCCGACCTGGAAGCGGCCAACAAGCGCCTGGGCCTGGCGCTGGCCGACGATGAGATCGACTACCTGCGCCAGCGTTACGGCGAACTGGGCCGCGATCCGTCGGACGTGGAACTGATGATGTTCGCGCAGGCCAATTCCGAGCACTGCCGGCACAAGATCTTCAACG
>DALZZG010000029.1:0-27072 GCA_031987665.1 Stenotrophomonas sp.
GCTACGTTCGGGACGTAGAGGTCGCAGGTTCGAATCCTGTCTCCCCGACCAATTCAACAGAAGCCGGCCTTGGGCCGGCTTTTGTTTTAGGCGGGTTCCTGCAGTACACCGCGACCCGCATTGCTGGAGTCGCCATGTCTTCGCCTTCATCTTCCCCGGTCGCCTCGCCCCTGCTGCGGGGGCGTCTGCTCGCCTTTGCCGCCATCGTGCTGGTCGCGGCCAACCTGCGCAGCGCCGTCACATCGCTGACCCCGCTGCTGGACCGCCTGGGCCACGTCTTCGACTTCGGCAGCACCATGACCGGCGTGCTGGGCATGATGCCGACCGCCGCCTTCGCCCTGTTCGGGCTGGCCACGCCGCGCATCACGCGCGCCATCGGTCTGGAACGCACCGCCGTGCTGACCATGGCTCTGGCCACCATCGGCCTGCTGCTGCGCGCGTTCTCCGGCAACGTCGGCATGCTGATGCTGGGCTCGGCCATCGCATTGGCCGGCATGGGCATCGGCAACGTCGTGGTGCCGCCACTGGTGAAGCGCTACTTCGCTGACCGTGTCGGCACGTTGAGCACCATCTACATCACCGTGCTGCAGGCCGGCACCATGATTCCCGCGCTGCTGGCCGTGCCCGTGGCCGATGCCTATGACTGGCGCATCTCGCTGGGCATGTGGTCGCTGCTGTCACTGGCGGCCATGCTGCCGTGGCTGCTGCTGGCCAGACAGACGCCGCGCCCCGAGGCCGGGGTGGCGACCGCGCATGCCGCAGGCCGGGTCTGGAAGACCTCGCTGGGCTGGGGCATGGCGCTGATGTTCGGCATGACCTCGCTGGGCACCTACTCGCTGTTCACCTGGCTGCCCAAAGTGATGGTCGAAGCCGGCGCCACGGAAACCTTCGGCGGCGTGATGGTGGCCGTCTACTCGGCCATCGGCCTGCTGCCGTCGCTGCTGGTGCCCGCGCTGGCGGTGCGCATGCGCAACCCCTTCCCCATCGCGCTGATGGTGCTTGTATTGAACCTGATCGCTTTCGCCGGCCTGCTGTGGGCGCCGATGAAGGCTCCGCTGCTGTGGGCGGTGATCGCGGGCCTTGGCCCATCCACCTTCCCGCTGGGCCTGACCCTGATCAACCTGCGCACGCGCACCCAAGGCGGCTCGGCGGCATTGAGCGGCTTCATGCAGGGCGTCGGCTACAGCTTGGCCAGCCTCGGCCCGCTGCTGTTCGGCTGGCTGCACGGCCTGAGTGGCGGCTGGGGCCTGTCATTCGGCTTCCTCGCCTTCTGCTCGCTGGTGCTCACCACGGGCGCCTGGTTCGCCTGCAAGCAGCAGCAGCTGGAAGACGTCTGGAACAAGTGACGGCGCTGCGGGAAGGTGCGGCCCCGCACCGTTCCCGCGTGCTGGCCGCTAGTGGCGGACCTGGCCTTCGCCCCGCACCACGAAGCGCTCCACCGTGAGCGCTTCCAGCCCCATCGGGCCATAGGAATGCAGGCGTGTTGTGGAGATGCCGATCTCCGCACCCAGCCCCAGCTCGCCGCCATCGGAAAAGCGCGACGAGGCATTGACCATCACCACCGCCGAGCGCAGTGCATGCACGAAAGCCTCGGCATGTTCGGTGTTGTTCGTGGCGATGACTTCGGTGTGATCGGAGGTATGCCGCTGGATGTGGGCGATGGCCGCATCCATATCCGGCACCACGCCGATGGCAAGGATCAGGTCCAGGTACTCGGCGGCATAGTCGTCGTCGGTGGCGGGCAGCACATCCTGCACCAGCGCCTGCGTGGCTGCATCGCCACGCAGCTCCACACCGCGTTCGCGCAACGCGGCTGCCGCCAAGGGCAGGAATCGCGGCGCGATGGCTTCATGCACCAGCAGCGTCTCCAGCGAATTGCAGGCCGCAGGCCGGGAGACCTTGCCATCGACCAGCAAGCCCAGCGCCAGTTCGATGTCGGCGCTGTCGTCCACGTACAGGTGACACACGCCCTTGTAGTGCTTGATGACCGGCACCCGCGCATGTTCGGCGACGAAGCGGATCAGCCCCTCGCCGCCACGGGGAATGGCCAGATCGATGATGTCGTTGAGCTGCAGCAGCTCCAGCATGGTTTCGCGGCGCAGGTCTTCCACGAGCGTGAGCGCCGCGTCCGGCAGGCCCGCTTCGCGCAGTGCGCGCTTGAGGCTTGCCGCGATGGCCGTATTGGAATGGATGGCCTCGGAGCCGCCACGCAGGATCACGCCGTTGCCTGCTTTGATGCACAACGCGGCGGCATCGGCGGTCACGTTTGGCCGCGCTTCGTAGATCATCGCGATCACACCCAGCGGCACGCGCACCTTCTGCACGCGGATGCCATTCGGGCGCACGTAGTCGCGTGTGACCTCGCCCACCGGATCCGGCAGAGCGGCCACTTCGCGCAGTGCATTGGCGACACCGGCCAGACGTGCTGGATTCAGCGCGAGGCGATCCAGCATCGCCGTGCCCACACCCTTGTCGCGTGCGGCCTGCAGGTCCTTGTCGTTGGCGGCGAGAATGTTGGCTGCATCCGCGTCCAGCGCATCGGCCATCGCCATCAGCAGCGCGCTGCGCGCCTGCGTGGAAAGCCGCCCCAGCTGCTGCGCGGCGTCGCGGCACTGCAGTGCCAGCGTGCGGATATCACTCATGATCGGCCCCACTCAAGATTCCGGAAGAAGCACTCACAGCAGCACCATGTCATCGCGGTGCACCACGTTGTCGCCATAGTTGTAGCCGAGGATGCTTTCGATCTCGCGCGTGTGGTGCTGGCTGATGCGGCGGATGTCCAACGCCGAATATTGACTCACGCCATGCGCGATGCACTGCTGGCCCTGCCCATCGAACAGGCGCACCTCAACCATGTCGCCACGGCGGAAGTCACCTTCCGCACCAAGCACGCCACCTGGCAGCAGCGACGCGCCCTTCTCGCGCAGGGCGCGCGCCGCGCCGGCATCGACCAGAATCGCCCCAGGCTCCACCGGCGCATGCCGCAGCCAGTACTTGCGTGCGGCGATGCGCGACTGGCCTGCGTGCAGGCGTGTGCCACGCAGGCGGCCCTGCGCAAGGCCGCGCACCACGTCACCATCGCGGCCATTGAACAGATAGGTGTCGATGCCTGCGGCGCCGGCTTTCGCGGCCGCCTGCAGCTTGGTGTGCATGCCGCCGGTTCCGACCGCGCTGCCGCTGCCACCTGCCATCGCCAGTACCTCCGGCGTCAGCGCGGTGACCTCGTTGATCGGTTGCGCCTGCGGGTTGCTGCGCGGGTCGGCGGTATACAGACCATCGATGTCGGTGGCGATGAACAGTGCATCGGCATCGACCAGCGCGGCCACGATGGCGGCAAGATTGTCGTTGTCGCCGAGCTTCAGCTCGTCCACTGACACCGTGTCGTTCTCGTTCACCACCGGCAGCGCGCCCAGCGCCAACAATGCGTTGAGCGTGGCGCGGGCGTTGAGGTAACGGCGGCGATTGCGCAGGTCGTCGTGCGTGAGCAGCACCTGCGCGACCGGGCGCTCGAAGAAGCGCTGCCACAGCGCGATCAACTGCGCCTGCCCCAGCGCGGCCAGTGCCTGCCGTGCCGCCATCGCCGCACCGGCCTCGGCCGCCTTGGGCACGATGGCGCGGCCTGCGGCCACGGCGCCCGAAGAGACGATGACCACCTCGCGCCCCGCCTGCACATTGGTCGAGACGAACTGCGCCAGCCCGAGCGCGAAGCGCGGTGTGAGGCCGCCACCGTCGGCGGCGAGCAGACTGCTGCCCACCTTCAGTACCCCGCGCTTCCATTGCGGCAGCGCCTGTTCGGTGAAGGGTGATGCGTGCATCGAGGTGCTCATGGAATCAGCGCGTGTTCCATTCGTGGACGGTGAGTTCGGAGCTGTCCATCAGCACCAGTGGATCGCGCGCGACGATGGCCTTCGCCTCGTCCACGTCTGCCACGTTCTTCAGCACATAGGCACCACCGCTGCCATCGCTGAAGCCGCCGGTCAGGTGCAGTCTTCCCTCAGCTGCGAGCCCGTCAAGAAAAGCCTTGTGCGGTGCCACCGCATCCGCGTTGAACGCCGGTCTGCGCATCGCCATCACCAGATACATCTTCATCGCATCTCCTTTGATGCCCATGACATCACGCCAGTGCCGTCCTTGTCGCGTTTGCTTGCAGGTGGAACTTGATGCGCCGCTCAACGCGTCGCCCTGACACAACACGGGCGCCAAGGGCGCCCGCGTGTTCCACATCAATCGTTCACCGCCGCCCAGCGTGCGTTGAGTTCTTCCAGCCGCAGGTCGGCGGCTGCACCGGGCGACACGCGCGCGGCCAGGCTGCCTTCGGGCGTGCGCCCCTGCCCTGCGCTGTCCGATGCTTCCGCCGCGGCCTTGTACGCATCGCGGAACGGTACGCCGGCCACGGCAGCTTCCACCGCCACGTCGGTGGCATACATGCCCGAGTCGATGGCGGCGCGGATGTTGTCGTCGCGCCAGTCCAGATTCGACAGCAGCGCCGGAAGCAGCTCCAGCGCTGCCAGACCACGGCCGAAGCCGTGCACGATGGCACCCTTGGAGTTCTGCAGGTCACGCTGGTAGCCGGACGGCAGCGACAGCAGCTGCTCGATCTCGGTGCGCGCGGCGGCGACACTGGCGTGGGTGGCACGCATCAGTTCGATCACGTCCGGGTTGCGCTTGTTCGGCATGATCGAGCTGCCGGTGGTGTACTGCGCCGGCAGCGCCACGAAGGCGAACTCACCGGTGGTGAACAGCGACAGGTCCCAGGCGATACGACGCAGGTCCAGGGTGGCGCCGCCCAAGGCTTCCAATGCGGCCAGCTCGAACTTGCCGCGCGAAAGCTGCGCGTAGATCGGGCTGATCTGCAAGCGCGAGAATGCCAGCGCCTTGGTGGTGTGCTCGCGGTCCAGCGGCAGGTTGACGCCGTAACCGGCCGCTGTCCCCAACGGGTTGGTATCGATCAGCGCACGGGTGTCGCGGGCGCGGATGGCATTGTCGATGAAGGCCTCGGCCCAGCCGGCCCACCACATGCCCGCCGAGGACACCACGGCGCGCTGGATATGCGTATAGCCCGGCAGCGGCTGCAGCGTTTCGGCCGCAGCGCGATCCAGGGCAACCTTGGCGACTTCGGCGCTGATCTGCGCCACACGCTCCAGCTTGTCCTTCAGCCACAGACGCGTGGCGACCAGGATCTGATCGTTGCGGCTGCGGCCGGTATGGATCTTGCGGCCGGCATCGCCAAGACGCTCGGTCAGGCGTGCCTCGATGGCCGAATGGCAATCCTCGTACTGCTCGTCCAGCACGAAGCTGCCACTGCGGAAATCCTCGGCCAGGATGGCCAGCTCGCGCTTGAGCGCGGCCAACTCGTCGGCACTGAGGATGCCGATGTGCTGCAGGCCCTCGGCGTGTGCGGTGCTGGCCTGGATGTCGTGCAGGAAGAACTCACGGTCCAGGATGACGTCGTCACCGGCCAGGAAGGTCTGGATCTTCGCGTCAACGGCAACGCCGGGCTTCTGCCAAAGCAAATTTGTCATGTCGATCTCTCTCAATGCAGCCATGTAGGCGCGGCGCAAGCCGCGAAGCGGACAACCTCCCAGCCGCCGCTGCCCACCAGAATCAGTACGGAACCGCCATCAGTTCTTCCAGCCCCAACGCCCGGTTGAGGTTCTGCAATGCCTGGGTGGCCGCGCCCTTGAGCAGGTTGTCGATGGTCGCCACCACCACCACGCGCTTGTTGCCCGGCGCCATGGTGAAGCCGCCGATCTGCACGCCATGCTGGCCGGCGATGCGGCTGACCCACGGTGCCTCATCCACCACCTCGACCAGCGGCTCGTCCGCGTAACGCTGCTGGTACAGCGCCATCACGTCCTCGCGCTTGACCGGCTGCTGCAGCCACAGGTTGACGGTCATGGTGATGCCACGGAAATGCGGCGCCACATGCGGCATGAACTCCACGGGCACACCCAGCTGGGTGGACACCTCGCGCTCGTGCACATGGTTGGTGAGCGCATACGGCATCAGGTTGTCGCGCAGCAGCTCGGGGTTGTTCTTGTCCGAGGGCGTGGTGCCTGCGCCGGACCAGCCGGAGACGCCGAAGCACGTGGGTGGGCCGGCAAGCTGGCTCAGCAGCGGCGCGATGGCCAGCTGCATCGCAGTGGCATAGCAGCCGGGGTTGCTGATGCGCCTCTGCCCCTCGTAACGCGAACGGGTCAGCTCAGGCAGACCGTAGTACCAGGTGTTGTCGAACCGGTAATCGGCGGACAGATCAACGATCACCGTGTCCGGCTTCGCTGCATCCAGCGCCGCCACATAGGGCTCGGCCTTGCCGTTGGGCAGTGCCAGCACCACCGCGTCCACGCCTTTGGCCGCCACCGCGTCCGCGTCGAGGTTCTCGTAACGCAGCTCACCGGCATAGGCATCGTTGTGATCGGCCACGCGCTGCCCGGCCAGTTCGCGTGAGGACACGAACGCCAGTTCGATGTGCGGGTGCGCGGCAACCAGCCGGATCAGCTCAGTGCCGGTATAGCCACGGGCACCAACGATACCCAGCGAGAATTTCTTGTCAGTCATGAGTGCGAATCCAGAAGGAACTGCAGGTGGCTGCGTACCGCCGGCCATTCCGTATCGATGATGGAGAACACCACGGTGTCGCGGCGGGTGCCGTCGGCATGGCGTTTATGGTTGCGCAGCACGCCGTCCTGCTTCGCGCCAAGCCGTGCGATGGCGCGGCGCGATGCTTGGTTGAACCAGCTGGTCTCGAAGCCGACGCTGATGCAGCCCAACACCTCGAACGCATGCCGCAGCAGCAACAGCTTGGCCTCGGTGTTCAGCCCGGTGCGCTGCACGCGCGGGTGGTACCAGGTGTAGCCGATGTTGAGGCGGGGCACATCTGCTTCCAGTGCGTAGAAGCGCGTACTGCCGACCACCTCGCCATGGGCATCGAGCACCACGAAGGGAAGCATGCTGCCCTGCGCCTGCCTGTCCAGCGCGGATGCCACATAGGCTTCCACGTTCTCCGGTGCCGGCACATTGGTATACCAGCAGCGCGAGAGTGCCCCATCGCCGAGCGCGGCGCGCAGCGCCGACACATGCGCCGGCTGCAGCGGTTCCAGCCGCACGTGCCTGCCCTGCAGGCGCGGCACGCTGCTCCACTCGGCGTTGGCGGCAGGCACGCTCATCACTCAGCCCATCAAGCTCGGCTTGCGTTCACCACAGTGCTTCACATAGCCCTTGATGCTGTCGAAATCGGTGGCACCGAACCAGAACACCTTCCAGTGATCCAGCTTGTAGCAGCCGTCGGATTCGGAATAGTAGAAATGGTTGACCGGGTTGCCGTTGCGCGAGCGCCAGAACAGCTGCGGCGTATCTTCCAGCATCACGTTCCATACGGCACGCCCCAGACCCTCACCCTGCGCGTCATCGAGCACGGCGAACTTGTCCAGATACACGCCTTCGGCCTCGTCGGTGAGGATCACCGCAGTGCGGTAGTTCTCGCTGACGTAGGCACGCAGCAGCTTGGTCTTCTCGAAGTAGTCCGGCACCAGAGTGCGGCCGAAGCTGGATTCGATCAGCGTCTTCAGACGTGCGGTGTCCAGCTGCTCCCACGAGGTGGCCTTGAGCACCTTTTCACCACGGCGCACCAGCGTGCCCGAACCCTTGTGCGTGAACAGTTCCTTGGCCAGATCCGCCGGGCGCGTGATCGACACCGAGGATTCCTCCGGCAGCTTGTCCAGCAGGTCCTTGATCTGCTCGATCTTCACCCGCATGCCGCCGTGGATCCAGGGCTGCGCCATCAGCTGGTCGTACTCGGTGGAGAGGTTGATCGAATCGATCACCTTGCCCTCTTCGTCCAGCAGGCCACCGGTGCCGGTGAGGAAGATGATCTTGTACGGCTGCAGTTCCTGCACCAGTTCGTTGGCGGCGAAATCGGCATTGATGTTGAGGATCTGGCCGCTCGGCGTTTCACCCAGGCTGGTGATCACCGGGATGGAGCCGGCGCGCAGGCTGGCTTCGATCGGCGCCAGGTTCACACGCTTCACTTCGCCCACCAGACCATAGGTGTCCTGGCCCAGGTACTCGGCCTCGAACACGCCGCCGGTGATGGAGGTCGCACGTGCACCGTTGTGCTGCAGCGCTTCCACCAGCTTGAGGTTGGCCTCCTGGAACACGCGGCGCACGATGGCCAGCGCCTGCGGCGTGGTCACGCGCAGACCGTTGACCGTGGTCTTCTCGATGCCGGCGGCGGACAGCTCCGCGTCCAGCTGCGGGCCAGCGCCGTGCAGCACGATCGGGGTCAGGCCCACTTCCTGCAGGAAAGACAGCGAGGAGGTCAGCGCCTCGAGATCGTCGCGCAGCACCGCGCCGCCCACCTTCACCACGGCAAAGCGCTTGGCATCAAGCTGCGAGAACCGCTTGAGGTACTGGCTGATCTCCTTCGCACTGGCCATGCTTGAAAGCAGGCGGACAATGGTCTGGCGGGTCTGGCGGGTCTGGCGGTGGGGCTGGATGGCTGGGGACATTGCTTGCGTCTACAAGGCGACCGCAGAGGGTCGCGGGGAGGAAGCCGGCGGCACGCCACCGGGCCACTGCGGCTCAGGCGCCGCGTTGCAAAATACGCTGCACCGATTCGACGTAACGCTGCAGCTGCTCCAGCGTGACGAACTCGTCGGCGGTGTGTGCCTGGGCGATATCGCCCGGGCCGTACACCATGGTGGTGTAGCCGGCGGCCGAGAACAGCGACGCCTCGGTCCAGAAATCAACCGCGTTGCCGATGGGCAGGCCCAGCTCGTCGGCGATGTCACGCGCGGCCAGCCGGCGCTCCTCGGCACGGGCGATGTCACCCGACGGCAGGCTCGGGCCACGGAAGGTTTCCTCGAAATGCGCGGCCTGCGGCTCGGCGAAACCGGCGAAGGTGGCCAGCAGCTGGTCGATATCCATCGACGGCAGCGGGCGGAAGCCGAAGCGCAGCTCCGCCGCGGGCGCGATCATGTTGGCCTTGATGCCGCCTTCGATGCGGCCAATGTTGAAGCGCAGGCCGGTGAGGCCGCCAAAACGCGCATGTTCCAGCGACTGCACATGGTCCAGCGCCTTGCCGCCCCAGCGCATGGCCTGGTGCAGCGCGCTCGCCGACGGGTCCTGCTTGCCCGAGGCATGCCCTGCCCGGCCCTGGAACTTCATCAGCACCGAGCTGATGCCACGGTGCGCCAGCACCGCCTCGCTCATGGTCGGCTCGGCCACGAGCACCGCCTCGTAGGGGATGCCACGGGCCAGGAACGCGGCGATGCAGCGCGGATCGTTGGCTTCTTCATCACTGGAGAACAGGAATGCGGCATCACCCTCGGTGACGTTGGCCGCCGCCACCAGCGCCGCGGCAGCACCCTTGATGTCGCACACACCCAGGCCCACCACGTGGTCGTCGAGCCGGCGCATCACATGCGGGTCGGCACTCCAGTGCGGAGAATCCGGCACGGTGTCCAGATGCACGTTGAACAGAAACTTCGGCGTACCCCGCACCGCATACAGGCTCACCGCACCGGCACCGTGGTCGATGACCTCCACGTTGAAGCCCGGCAGGTTGGCGCGCAGGTAATCGAAGATGCCACCCGTGGTGATCGCACGCGGAGGATTGCGGGTGTCGAAGGACACCAGCGCTTCAAGGTGCTGCAGGGTGGATTGGAGCAGGTCGGTCATGTCAGGTAGCGGCACGTTGCGGATTCAATGATCGAAGGCATCCCTTCTCCCGCATGCGGGGAAGGTAGCCGGAGGGGAGCGCCTCATCCTCACCCCTCTCCCGCATAGGGAGAGGGGCTCAAGGCAGAGGCGCCTCAGCAACTCAGCGGTTCACCTGCGCGTACAGCGTGGAGCTCATGCCGAACAGCTTGATGAAGCCTTCCGCTTCCTCCACGCCCCAGTCGGCCGACTGTGCGTAGGTGGCGCCCTTGGCGTTGAGGATGTGCTCCGAACGCACGGCCACCGCATCGACGCGGCCACCACGGGTTTCCAGCACCACCTCACCGGTCACCTTGGCCTGCGAGGACTTCAGGAACGCCTCGATGTCCGACTTCAGCGGGTCGTGGTAGAAGCCTTCGTACACCAGCTCCACCCACTTGCGCGCCACTTCCGGCTTGAAGCGGTTCTGCTGCTTGGTCAGCACCGCATCTTCCAGCGCACGGTGTGCAGCCAGCAGCGACACCAGACCCGGCGCCTCGAACACGATGCGGCCCTTCAGGCCGATCACGGTGTCGCCGGTGTACACGCCACGGCCAACGCCGTAGGGAGCGAACAGCTTGTTGAGCTTGGCCAGAATCTGCTCACCCGGCAGCGCCTTGCCATCCAGCGCCACGGCTTCGCCTTCGACGAATTTCAGGGTGACGGTCAGCGGTTCGATCGGCCACGCGCTGCGCGGTGCGCACCAGCCGCGTGCGCCTTCGCCCGGGGCTTCCCACTTGTCGATCTCGCCGCCGGACATGGTCAGACCCAGCAGGTTCTCGTTGATGGTGTAGGCCTGCTGCTTGGCACGCACGCCGAAACCACGCGCTTCCAGATACTTCTGCTCGTAGGCGCGGGTCTGGGTGTGTTCCTTCTGGATTTCACGGATCGGCGCGACGATCTGGTAGTCGCCCTGGGCCTTCACTGCCAGGTCGAAACGCACCTGGTCGTTGCCCATGCCGGTGCAGCCGTGGGCGATGATGTTGGTGCCCAGCTCGGCGGCCCGCTTGAGCGCGGCGTCCACGATCAGGTAACGGTCGGACACCAGCAGCGGGTACTGGCTCTGGTAGCCCTCGCCGGCCCACACGAACGGCTTGACGAAGCCTTCCCAGATTGCCGGGCCACCATCGACGGTGACATGGCTGGCGACGCCCAGCTCAGCGGCACGCTTTTCAATGAAGTCACGCTCATCGGCATCCACCCCGCCGGTATCGGCGAACACGGTATGCACGTTGTAGCCCTGCTCCTGCAGGTAAGGCACGCAGAAGCTGGTGTCGAGGCCGCCGGAGAAGGCGAGGACGATGTCTTTGCTCATGGGGGAAAGTCTCTGGGTTTTGTCTTTGAGCCCCTCCCCCTTCACACGGGAGGGGTTGGGGAGGGGAAAGCGTCTGGTGTTGCGCATGGAGCGAAGGCCCTGCCCTCACCCCGGCCCCTCTCCCTGCGGAAGAAGGGCAGCATGCATTACTTGCCGGCCAGCGCGGCCATGATGGCCTTCTGCACATGCAGGCGGTTCTCCGCCTCGTTGATGGCGATGCACTGCGGCGAGTCCATCACACCGTCGGTGGCCTTCACGTTGCGGCGCAGCGGCAAGCAGTGGCTGAACACACCATTGTTGGTCAGCGCCATCTTGGCTTCGTCAACCATGAAGTGCTTGTACTGGTCACGGATCGGCTTTTCCGGCTCCCAGTTGCCGAAGAACGGCAGCGCGCCCCAGCTCTTGGCATAGACCACATCAGCGCCAGCGTAGGCGCTCTGGATGTCATGGCTGACCTGCAGCGAACCGCCGCTCTCGGCCACGTTCTGCTCGGCCCAGCCCATGTAGCGATCATCGAGGATGTAATCCGGTGTCGGGCACAGCAGGGTCACGTCCATGCCCATGCGGGTGGCGATGGTCAGCGCCGAGTTGGCCACGGCGGTGTTCAGCGGCTTGGGGTGGTAGGTCCAGGTCAGCACGTACTTCTTGCCACGCAGGTCGGTGGTGCCGAAGTGCTCCTGCAGCGCCAGGATGTGGGCCAGCTCCTGGCACGGATGGGTGATGGTCTCCATGTTGATGACCGGCACCGGCGAATACCTGGCGAAGCTCTTGAGCACGATGTCCTGGCGGTCGTATTCCCAATCCACGAACTTCGGGAAGGCACGCACGCCGATCAGGTCCACATAGCGGCCCAGCACCTTGGCCACTTCGGCGATGTGCTCCTCGGTGTCACCGTCCATCACCGTGCCCAGGTTGAACTCGATGGGCCACGCATCCTTGCCCGGCTGCAGCACCACCGCGTGGCCACCCAGCTGGAAGGCACCCAGCTCGAAGCTGGTGCGGGTACGCATGGACGGGTTGAAGAACACCAGCGCGATGGACTTGCCCTTGAGCGCGTCACCCAGCTTGTCCTGCTTGAAACGCGTGGCCTGGGCCAACAGTGCGTCCAGATCTGCCCGGCTCCAGTCCTGCGTGTTCAAGAAATGCTTCAGAGACATCGATCATCCTTTGCTGCGTTGAACCACCGTTGCCGATGGACGTGGGCGCCGAGGCGCGACTCATTGCGGTTGAAACTTTTCGGTAATGCAGAAACGAAAAAACCCAGCCTGGGCTGGGTTTTCCGAACAGACAGCACGAAGCTCCGGTTACCCAGCGAGGTTGTGGGGTTCCGGTCGGCGGGCACGCGACGTCATGCCGGAGGCCATCCGCGCGGTGCTGGTTTCGTGCTGGAAGCTGTTCGCCTTCATAGCGTTGCATGGTCGCACGCGACCGGGCGGCACGCAAGTGCCGCAGCGCACCATCAGGGCACGGGGTTCTGGCTGTTCTGGGACGGCTGCGCCTGGCCGATGTCCGGGGTGATGGACACCCGCAGCTTGAGCCGGTTGCCGGGGTCTTCCGGCAGCCGCGAGCGGAATTTGATGCCCTTGTAGACGTAGTCCACGTCATAGGCGATGGGTCGGCGGAATTCCCGGCCCACCTCGACCACCTTGCATTCGGGGGTCAGCATGGCGCCGTTGCCGCTGACACGCTGCTGTCCCGCCGGGGCGGCGGCCTGCTCCTCCTCACCCCCTTCACGGGTGAAGATGCCGCGCACCGAATCCCAGAAGCGGCGCAGCCCCCCCTTCTCTTCCTCGCCCTTCACCTGCACCGGCGCCAGCGTCAGCGTGGATACCGGCTCGCAGTGTTCCTCGGTACGGGTGGCCCGCAGGGTCTGGAAAACCGGCTCCACATTGAGCACCTGCGCATAGTCGTAGCGCACGTTTTCCACGATGACCACCCGATTGCGCTGCTCACCGTCCTGCGCCAAGGCAGCCCCGGAGACAACAGCAATCAGGTTGAGGGCCAGCAGGAATGAAGCGGGTTTCATCAAGAAGGTCGGTCGGAGCCGGGTTGATTGTCAGCAATAGTGTAGGCAGCCACACAGCCGCCGTCCTGAACCTTACCCATCCGCAAGCGTATTGCCCACCCCCGGGGTGCCCCTCCCGCCCCGGCCCGCTAGAATTGACGGGTTCGCTTGTCCCCCGGATGACCATGACCCTGCGCCTGCACAACAATCTGACGCGGCAGCTGGAGCCGTTCGCTCCGCTCGACCCCGCCGCCCCCACCATGTACGTCTGCGGCCCCACGGTCTACAACTACGTCCATATCGGCAATGCCCGCGGCCCGGTGGTCTTCGGGGTGCTGGCCGACCTGCTGCGGCGGCGTCATGGCGCCCTGCGCTACGCCCGCAACATCACCGACGTGGACGACAAGATCAACGCCGCCGCCAAGGAACAGGGCGTGCCGATCTCGGCCATCACCGACCGTTTCGCCGCCGCCTACCGTGATGACATGGCCGCGCTGGGCGTGGTGCCGCCGGACATCGAGCCTGAAGCCACCGCGCACATCCCCCAGATCATCGCCATGATCGAGGACCTGATCGCCAGCGGCCACGCCTATGCGGCCGAGGGCCATGTGCTGTTCTCGGTGTCCAGCTTCGACGGCTACGGCAAGCTCTCCCGCCGCGATCCGGAGGAAATGCTGGCCGGTGCGCGCGTGGAAGTGGCGCCGTACAAGCGCGATGCCGGTGACTTCGTGCTGTGGAAGCCGTCCAGCGACGACCTGCCGGGCTGGGAGTCGCCGTGGGGCCGTGGCCGCCCCGGCTGGCACATCGAATGCTCAGCGATGGCCGCCGCCCATCTGGGCCCGACCATCGACATCCACGCCGGCGGCGTGGACCTGCAGTTCCCGCACCATGAGAACGAGATCGCCCAGAGCGAGTGCGCCCATGGCGGCAAGACCTTCGCCCGCTTCTGGCTGCACAACGGCATGCTCAACTTCGGCGGCGCCAAGATGAGCAAGTCGCTGGGCAACATCGAGCGCGTACACGACCTGGTGCAGCAGCACCCGCCGGAAGCGCTGCGCTATGCCCTGCTGTCGGCCCACTACCGCCAGCCGCTGGACTGGTCCGATGCGCTGATCGAGCAATCCGTGCGCACGCTGGACCGCCTGTACGGCACGCTGCGTGACCTGGCCGACGTGGAGGCCACCGCGGCCATTCCCGCTACTGTGGAAGCCGCGCTGGACGACGACCTCAACACCCCGCTGGCGCTGGCCGAGCTGGCCCGCATCGCCAGCGACGCGCGCAAGGCCGACAACGCCCAGGACAAGGCGCGGTTGAAGACCGAACTGCTCGGCGCCGGCCTGGCCCTGGGCCTGCTGCAGCAGGCGCCGTCGGCATGGTTCGGGCGCGGTGCCGGCGACGGTGACGACGCACGCATCCAGGCGTTGATCGACGAGCGCATCGCCGCCAAGCAGGCCCGCGATTTCGCCCGTGCCGATGCCATCCGCGACCAGCTCGCTGCCGAGAACATCGTGCTGGAAGACACGCCGCAGGGCGTGCGCTGGAAGCGCGGCTGATTGGAATCCAGCGAGTCCTTCGCCCCTCTCCCCGGAAATGCGTCGGGGTTGAGGAGGGACCGAGAGACTCACGCAACAAGACAGGACCCCATGACCAACTCCCCCTTCCCGCTCGAACCCACCACCGCCGAGGCACAGGCCGCCATCGCCGAGGAGTTCTCCTTCTTCGGCGACTGGTCAGAGCGTTACCAGTACCTGATCGACCTGGGCCGCAAGCTGCCCGCCTTCCCCGAAGAATGGAAGACCGAAGAGCACCGCCTGCTCGGTTGCCAGTCGATGGTCTGGATCGTGCCCGAAGGCAACGCCGACAAACTGGTGTTCCATGCCATCAGCGATTCGGCCATCGTTTCCGGCCTGATCTACCTCGCCCTGCGCGTGTACTCGGGCCGCTCGGCCGCTGAAATCCTGGCCACCGAGCCGGACTACGTCAGCGCCATCGGCCTGGCCAAGCACCTCTCGCCTACCCGCAGCAACGGCATGGCGGCGATGCTGGCCTTCATCCGCGATACCGCCAAAGCCCAGCAGCAGTGACTGACGCGCACGACGGCAATACCGTCGGCGCGCTGCTGCGCCAACCCGGTTTCGTGCAGCTGCTGCTGTACCGTATCGCGGCGATGCTGTCCTACCAGATCGTCGCGGTCACCGTGGGTTGGCACATCTACCAGATCACCGGCAATCCGTTCTCGCTCGGACTGATCGGTCTGGCCGAGGTGTTGCCGTTCTTCTGCGTGGCACCGTTCGCCGGCTATCTGGTGGACCACCTGCCGCGGCGCAAGCTGGGCATGGTTGCCAGCTTCGGCCTGATCGTCACCGCGGCGGTGCTTACCTGCGTCGCGCAGGGCTGGCTGCCGTTCAAGGGCGTGTGGCCGATCTATCTGGCCATCGCGCTGACCGGCATGGTGCGTGCGTTCCTCTCTCCCATCTACAACGCCTTGTTCGCGCGGGTACTGGCACGCGGGCAGTTCGCGCGCGGCGCGGGCATCGGCAGCGTGGTGTTCCAGGCGGGCATGGTGATCGGCCCCGCGCTGGGCGGCGTGCTGGTCGGCTGGGGCGGCAAGGGGCTGTCCTATACCGTCGCCGCGGGCATGGCCTGCCTTGCCCTGGCCGCATTGGCGATGCTGAAGGTCAGCGAGCCGCCACCGCCACAGACCCGCGCACCGATCTTCGCCAGCATCGCCGAAGGCGCACGCTTCGTGCTGTCCAACCAGATCATGCTCGGCGCGATGGCGCTGGACATGTTCTCGGTACTGCTGGGCGGCGTGGTGGCGATGCTGCCCGCTTTCATCCAGGACATCCTGCACTACGGCCCTGAAGGCCTGGGCATCCTGCGTGCGGCACCGGCGCTGGGCTCCATCTGCGTCGGCGTGTGGCTGGCGCGCCACCCGCTGCATCGCAATGCGGGTCGCGTGCTGTTGTTCGCCGTCGCCGGCTTCGGCCTGAGCGTGGTGGCGTTCGGCCTGTCGCACCATTTCTGGCTGTCGGCAGCCATCCTGCTGTTCTATGGCGCATGTGACGGCGTGTCCGTGGTGGTGCGCTCGACCATCCTGCAGCTGGCGACGCCGGATGACATGCGCGGGCGCGTGTCGTCGATCAACGGCATCTTCATCAGCTCGTCCAACGAGCTGGGCGCGTTCTATGCCGGCACCATGGCGCGCCTGCTGGGGCTGGTGCCCGCCGTGGTCATCGGCGGCTGCGCGGTGCTGGGCGTGGCCGGCATCACCGCATGGCGCGCCCCGCAGCTGCGACGCCTGAACCTGCGCGACCTGCAGTAACAGCCGCCCTTGGCAACCCCGTAGCCCGGGCAAGCGCAGCGCACCCGGGGCTTTCCGCGTAGCAGGTTCCGTGAGCTTCCCGGGTGCGCTGCGCTTACCCGGGCCATGGGTTGGTTCTATTCCAGCGCGTTGCCATCAGCGTCATGGTGTTCGATGCGGCTGCTGCCATCGGCTGCCACGGTCGCGGCGATACGGCGCCTGCCCTCGCCATCGACCAGCACCAGCCCCGACGTGCCCACGTTGTTGAGGAACACATAGGCCGTGGCACCCCCAGGCCGCTCGAACTTCACATGCGTGCCCTTGGCATCCACCTCGAGCCGTGAGGTGGGGCCGGCGGCGTCCGGATTGCTCAACGACACAGCGCCCCGTCCGTCCGCATCCAGACTGACCCGCGCGCCTTCGCTTCCGTCCTCACGCAGCAGGCGCAGCGCCGGCCCATCGGTATCGACCAGCAGCTGCAGCCGTGTACGGCCTTCGCCATCGGTGATGTTCAACTCGCGGGTGGTGAGGGTGTCCGAATCGACCGGTATGCTCATGTCCAGCTCCTTTGTTGGGAAATCACGCACCTGCGCCGCATCACGGTGGCGCCTGTGGCCGCAGTTTCACGAAGCTGCTGCGATAACCGGCAACGGCGCTCTCGAAGCGCGCAGCGCCCACGTCGAACACCCATCTGCGCAGCTTCACCGCGCCGGGAGCGCTCAGCACTTTCGCATCCAGCGCATCAAGCACCGCCTGCAGCATCCGCTCGGAGACATCCCCCAGCACTTCGGGCGCCAGCCCTGAATCCAGCATGCTGGGCGCCAGTGCCGCGCTGGCGTCGCCATGGTCGAGTACCCAGCGGGCGGCATGACCCACCACCTCGGCCATATGCGGTGGCGACCAGCGTGCAGGATCACCTGCACCCACCACCAGCACGGAGCGCGCTTGCATTGCGGGCGGTAGCGCATCGATATGCAGCAGTGTCATGGGCGCCGCACTGAATCCGCCGCTGCGCCGCAATGCAGTTAGCCGGCCCTCCAGCACCTGATCCAGATGCGCCAGACCGCCATGCAGCCCTTCCGTGCCCAGCTCCCGCTCGAACATGCAGGCCACCGACACATCGACATCGGCACCCACGCCATCCCATGCGGCCACCTCGAAGGTGACGCCGCGCCACTGCCCTATCGTGCTGCGCTGAACCATGTGCGTGATCTCCAATCAGTCGGCCGCCGCCGCATGACGCGGCGGGAACAGGAACAGGCCCACAGCCATCACCGCTGGCAGCACGAACACCCACATGCTGGCTTCCATGTAGCCGATGGCCGCCGCGCCGCAGCCGATGGCGAAGATGCAGATGCTGGTGACCAGCGAGATGCAGCGCGCACGCGCTGCCTTGCGTGCTTCCTCGTCCAGCCCGCCGTGCATCAGGTCGGCCAGGTCGATCATCGCCTGCGTGGTGCTGCCGGTCATCAGCGTGGTCGGCGGTGCCTTGGGGAAGTACAGCTTGTGCACGGCGTTCTGGATGGCCATGGCCGAGACCAGCACCATGCCGGTGACGATGGCCATGAAGCTGTCACCGTTGCCGAATGGCCCGAATACGACGGCGAGCACCGCACCCAGCGCGAACAGCACGGCTTTCGCGCCGATCAACGAACGCAACGGCGCCAGCCCCCTGCGTGTGAGGTACTCCCCGGAAAGGCGCGAGAGCATCACGATCAGGCAGAACATGGGCAATGCTATTAGCTTGGCCACCGCGCCGGAGGTGCCGTGCACCAGGCTTGCGCCGAAGGTGACGAAGTTGCCGGTGACATGTGCGGTGAACAGACCATGCAACGCAAGGAATCCGGCGGTGTCGCTATAGCCGCCATTGAAGGTCAGCAGCTGCGGAACGGTAACTTTCATGATGGGCTCGTGAGGTTTGAAGGGAGACATGCTGCTGCGGGTTCACCAAGTGAACTCCAGCGTCGTGGAAACGAAATCGACATCGCGGCCACCGGCCTGTCGCAGACCCGCGCCTGCCTCGAAGTGCGCAATATCCAGTCGCGCCTCCCACTGCGGGTTGATCTGCCACGCACCCTGCAGCTTGAGCTGATGGCCAATCCAACGTGAGGTGCCTGCGGTGCCCGCCAGCGGCACCAGCGGTGTGGGTGTGGTGTAGATGCCATCGGCACGGCGGTGTTTCCATGCGAACTGCCAACCCAGCGTCCACTGCGTGTCCAGGGTCGGGTTCACGGTGAGTTCCGGCTGCAGGTCGATCAAGTTGGCCGGTGCGAGCAGTGATGATTCGCTGAAGTACGGTGCGCGCGGAAACATGGCGTTGAACGTATCCAGACGGCCATCGTTCGGATCGCGGTCGCCGCTGGCTACATCGGCCTTCAGGCCCAGCCGTGGTGTCCATGCTGCATCGGCGAACGTGTAGCCGTTGTCGGTGGAGACCGTCCACGCGCGTACATCCCCGCTTCCGAAACGTCCTGTCTGCCAGATCAGTTCGTTGTTCCAATCCCAGCCATTGGCCTTGCCATGCATGCGCGTGCCGAGCGAGTTTCGATACTCACGACCCGTGCCGACGGCGAAGCGTCCCGCCTCGCGCTGGTAGCCCAGCCAGTACAGGTCAAGCTTCAGCGGCGCGCCCTTCGACGGAGCGAGCGCGGCATAGATGCCCCAGAGACCCATGTCATGGTCGGGCCTGTCATCGAAGCCACCGGTACGCGTCTGCACCGGTCGCACCGCAATCGCGTCGATGCGGCCGCGCTCGCCCAGCAGGCGCGCCGCACGCACACCATCGAACGACTGGCGGATGTTCTGTCCATCCCGCACGCCGATCACGCGGCTGCTGCCGAACGGCATCTCCTGCCGACCGGCGCGCAGCACATGGCCCTCGCTGTTCCAGGCCAGGTAGGCCTGATGCAGATCAGGGCCACTGCGGTCCGCACCACCGGGGCCACCCTTGCGCCCCGTCTGGTCGTATACCCCCAGCTCCGCGAACGCCTGCCAGTGCATCGCCCAGCGCAGGTCCGCAGAAAGCTGGCCACGGTAGAGCGTGAAGCCGTCGTCCGTACCGCCCATGCCAAAGCGCACCGGCGCATAGTTGAATGTCCGCACACGCGCCGAGCCGCCGAGGCTCAGGCTGGCACCGCTGTCGAAGTCATGCTGCCAGCCACCGTCGGCAGCCAGTGCAGCGCCCGGCAGCAGGGCAAGCAGCAGCGCCGTGCCACGGAGCATTCCGTTCATGCGCATGGCTCGGAGCGATAGACACCACCGCACTCGACACGGTTGCGATCACAAGCGAAAGCAAGCCGGCCACACATCTTGCGAAGCAACCAGCCGACGATGGAAACAGACCCACCGCGCATCAGCCTTGGCACAGCGCGGCGGTGGCCTGACGGTGTGGAATGCGAGCGGTAGCGGGAAGCAGCCATTGCGGTGATCTCCATCAGTCGGATGCATCCAACGCGGCAACCGGCCATTCAACATGCCGTGCCGCGCTGGCAGGTGCGGCTATTTCTGCGGCATCAGGTCACGCTTGGCAATCCAACAAAATGGAAAGAATGAAATTCCATTCTTTCAATTCAAAGCATAGGAATGTCTGCATAGACTGATTCCGTCGCATCAGCACCGCTCATCCCTTCACCCCTTCCCGCCTGTTCAGCAGAACGAAGCAAACCGTCATCTGGATGTTGTGAACTTTTCACTCCGCAGGAAGGAAAGCCCGCACATCATCGCCACGTTCCAATCGGGCACGCAGCAGACATGCAGCACCGGCTGGCGCGCCAGCCACACACGCGACGCCTGCATCAGCGCACCGCCACGCACGCATCGCACACGGCATACAAACGAGGTCCCCCATGAAGCTCTACATCCTCTCGCTTGCTGCCGGCCTGCTGGTCGGCGTGATCTACCACCTGATCAACGTGCGCTCGCCCGCACCACCTCTGATCGCCCTGGTGGGTCTGCTCGGCATCGTGCTCGGCGAGCAGATCATTCCCGTCGGCAAGCAGCTGCTTGGCGGCACCAGCTTCAGCGTCGCCTGCGAAAAGACACGCGCCACCGACCATGTTCTGGGCCAGCTGCCCGGTGCCGAAACGGAGGCACGCAATGACACCCCACCCGAGAAGCAATCATGAGCAGCACATCCCAGACACCCGATGTCATCCTGCACAACGGCCGCTTCACCACGTTGGATACCCGCAAACCGATCGCAGAGGCGGTGGCGATCAAGGACGGTCTGTTCCAGGCCGTTGGCGACAACCAGACCATCCTTGCGATGGCAGGCAGCAACACCCGCAGCATCGACATCAAGGGCCGCAGCGCCCTGCCCGGCCTGTTCGACAACCACACGCATGTGGTGCGCGGCGGCCTGAACTACAACATGGAGCTGCGCTGGGACGGTGTCCGTTCGCTGGCCGATGCGATGGACATGCTCAAGCGTCAGGTGGCAGTCACACCTGCACCGCAGTGGGTACGCGTGGTGGGCGGCTTCACCGAACAGCAGTTCGTTGAGAAGCGCCTGCCCACCATCGACGAGATCAATGCCATCGCACCGGACACGCCGGTGTTCCTGCTGCATCTGTATGACCGCGCCCTGCTCAACGGTGCCGCGCTGCGTGCGGTGGGCTACACGCGCGATACGCCCGAGCCGCCGGGTGGCGAGATCGTGCGCGACAGCCAGGGCAATCCCACCGGCCTGCTGCTGGCCAAGCCCAACGCCACCATTCTCTACGCCACGTTGGCCAAGGGACCGAAGCTTCCGTTCGAGTACCAGGTCAACTCCACGCGCCACTTCATGCGTGAGCTCAACCGGCTCGGCGTGACCGGCGTGATCGATGCCGGCGGTGGCTTCCAGAACTACCCCGACGACTACGAAGTGATCCAGAAGCTGGCCGACGACGGCCAGATCACCGTGCGCCTTGCCTACAATCTTTTCACGCAGAAGCCCAAGCAGGAGAAGGAAGATTTCCTGAACTGGACCAAGTCGGTCACCTACAAGCAGGGTGACGATTACTTCCGCCACAACGGTGCCGGCGAGATGCTGGTGTACTCGGCCGCGGACTTCGAGGACTTCCGCGTCGAACGCCCGGACATGCCGGCGGAGATGGAAGGTGAGCTGGAAGACGTGGTCCGCATCCTTGCGGAAAACCGTTGGCCGTGGCGCCTCCACGCGACCTATGACGAAACCATCAGCCGTGCGCTGGATGTGTTCGAGAAGGTCAACAAGGACATTCCGCTGGAAGGTCTGAACTGGTTCTTCGACCACGCCGAAACCATCTCGCAGAAGTCCATCGACCGCATCGCCGCGCTCGGCGGCGGCATCGCGGTGCAGCACCGCATGGCTTACCAGGGCGAATATTTCATGGAGCGCTACGGCGCTGCCGCCGCCGAGGCCACGCCGCCGATCAAGCGCATTCTCGAAAGCGGTGTCGCCACCTCCGCAGGCACCGATGCCACCCGCGTGGCCTCGTACAACCCGTGGGTGTCCCTGTCGTGGATGATCACCGGCCGCACCGTCGGTGGCGTGCAGATGTACCCGCGCGCCAACTGTCTGGACCGCGAGACCGCGCTGCGCATGTGGACCGAGAAGGTGGCCTGGTTCTCCAACGAAGTGGGCAAGCGTGGCCGCATCCAGGCCGGCCAGTTCGCGGACCTGATCGTGCCGAGCAAGGACTTCTTCGCCGTGGCCGAGGATGAGATCTCCTTCCTGACCTCCGACCTGACCATGGTCGGCGGCAAGGTGGTCTACGGTGCCGGCGAGTTCGCCCCGCTGGACGACAACCCGCTGCCGCCGGCCATGCCGGACTGGTCGCCCACCCGCACCTACAAGGGCTATGGCGCGTGGGGTGATCCGGAGAACGCAGGCCGCAACTCGCTCGCACCGCTGCGTGCGCAGGCCATCGCCTCCTGTGGTTGCGCCAGCGCCTGCGGCCTGCACGGGCATGACCACGCCAGCGCCTGGGCGTCACGCAATCCCGTGTCCGATCTGAAGAGCTTCTTCGGCGCGCTCGGCTGTTCCTGCTGGGCCATCTAAGCCCCTCCTTCCCACAACTGCATGCCGTTGCAGGCAGGCCCGGTCACCGTACCGGTCCCTGCCTGCACGGTGGCGGCTGCCTGCCGCATCAACCAAGGACACTTCCATGACCGACAACGCATCGATGGACGCACGGCTGGCCCGGTTCGCAGCCCCGATCTTCGGCGGCAAGGCCATGCGCCTGCTCGCCTATCTCGGCCTGTGCGCCGCCTATCTGCAGGGCGGGCTGGTCAAGCTCACGGACTTCCCCGGCGCCATCGCCGAAATGACACATTTCGGCCTCTCACCGGCACCGTTGTTCGCAGTGCTGGTGATCGCGCTGGAACCGATCGCCTCGGTGCTGATCGTGGTGGGCCGCTGGCGCTGGCTGGCCGCACTCGCCTTGGCCGTCTTCACGCTGGCGGCCACCCTGCTGGCGCTGCGCTTCTGGGAACTGCCGCCCGGTCAGGAACGCTTCTTCGCCGCCAACGCGTTCTTTGAACATCTGGGGCTGGTGGGGGGCTTCCTGCTGGTGGCATGGCTGGACCTGCGCGAGAAGGCGGGCAGCATCCTGCGTTGAGTCGAGCTGAGCCGGGCCCAGTTCCGGCACTGGAAACACAAAACCCCGCCGAAGCGGGGTTTTGTCTGTCTGCAGCTTGCAGCAACGGGGCGATCAGTCGCCCTGCTGCTTCTGCAGGTGCTCCCAGCGTTCCTGGGCGTCGATGGTGCGCTCCGCGGTGAGGCGGGCTTCCAGACGGTCCAGGCCGATTTCCTCGCCGGTGTCCACGCAGTAGCCGTAGTCACCTGCTTCCAGACGCTTGAGCGTGCTGTCGATCTTGCCGATCAGCTTGCGGTAGCGGTCGCGGGTACGCAGTTCCAGCGAGTTCTCGGTCTCACGGGTGGCACGCTCGGCTTCGTCGCCGATGTCACGCACTTCGTCGCGCAGGTTCTCGATGGTCTGCTTCGATTCCTCGACCAGGTCGGCGCGCCACTGCATCAGACGCTGACGGAAATATTCCTGCTGCAGCGCGCTCATGTACTCCTCGTCCGCGGCGGGCTTGTAGCCGGCGGGAACGATCGGACGACCGGTTGCCTCGTCGGTCTGGTATTCGACCACCTTGACCTTGCTGCGCGGTGCCGGGGCAGCCGAACGGGCGGTCACGGCAACGGCAACCTTGCCCACCGGGCGAACAGCGACCGGTGCTGCGGATTTGACGGGAACTTTTGCGGGGGTTTTTGCGGGGGATTTCGAAACAGGCACGGGATTCTTGGATTGCGGGGCCTTGGACGCGGGCGTCGGCTTGGCGGCCGGCACAGGTGCCGGTGCTGCTGCCTTCTTGGCGACTTCGGCCGGGACAGACTTGGCCGTCACCGGCTTGCTGGCCGGCTTCGGTACGGACTTGGCCACGGGCTTGGCGGCAGGCGTCTTGGCGGGCTTGGCGACCGGCTTGGCCACCGGCGTTGCCACTTTCTTTGCCACGGGTTTGGCTGCCGGCTTGGCGGCCTTCTTCACGGCAGGTGCTGCAACCGGCTTGGTCGCAACCTTCTTGGCAACCACCTTCTTTGCGGGTGCTGCCTTCTTGGCGACGGTCTTCTTGGCAACCACCGGTTTGGCAGCAGCCTTCTTGGCCGGCGCCACCGGTTTTGCAGGAGCCTTCTTCGCAGCCACCTTCTTGGCAGGTGCCGCCTTCTTGGCTGCCGGCTTGGCAACCTTGGCCGCTGGCTTGCCAGCTGCCGGCTTGGACGCCGCCTTCTTGACTACGGGTTTGGCGGTTTTCTTGGCGACCTTGACGGCCTTCTTTGCAGGTTTTTTAGCAGCCACGAAACGCTCTTCCTTGTTTCCCCCGGGGCCCGGGAAAGCGGGCCTTTATAGCCTACCCGACCAGCAGCAGCAACCGCGCCGGGCACCGTTGCCTGAACGGATGCCCGACCCATGCTGCCCAGGTCCGGTGACGCCACCGGACCGTTCTGCGCAGTTCGGAACGTAACCAGGAGCGACCCGCTCCCGGTGGCCCTGGAAACCCCTGAGGATTTCGCCCGGGCCGTCGTGCATCCTGCGACAAATCCAATGACATTGCCAACTGGCATATCATTCAACCGTGATCGGCCGCCTCCTCATTGCCGTACTGCGCTTCTACAAGCGCTTCATCAGCCCCCTGCTCGGGCCGCGCTGCCGTTTTGTCCCCAGTTGCTCTGAATACGCGATGGACGCCATCCGCGTGCATGGGCCACTGCGTGGATGCTGGCTGGCCGCGCGCCGGCTGGGGCGCTGCCATCCGTTCCACCCCGGTGGTTTCGACCCGGTGCCGGAGCGTCCCGATTCCCCCTCTTGCCGCTGCTCAGGAAAACACTGATATGTCCTCCACGCTCATCACCAATGCCCGCATGGTCAATGAAGGCCGCACGTTCGACGGCGACCTGCGCATCGAGAACGGGCGCATCGCCCAGATCGGCAACGGCCTTCAGCCGCGCGCCGGCGAGGAAGTGGTGGACGCGGCCGGGCGCTGGCTGCTGCCGGGCATGATCGACGACCAGGTGCATTTCCGTGAGCCCGGCCTTACCCACAAGGGCGACATCGCCACCGAGTCGGCGGCGGCCGTGGCCGGCGGCCTGACCAGCTTCATGGACATGCCCAACACCAACCCGCCCACCCTCAACGCCGAGGCCCTGCAGGCCAAGTACGACAGCGCCGCGGGCCGCGCGTGGGCCAACTACGGCTTCTACATGGGCGCCAGCAACGACAACCTGGCCCACATCCAGAAACTCGACCCGAAGAACGCGCCGGGCATCAAGGTGTTCATGGGCGCCTCCACCGGCAACATGCTGGTGGACAACCCGGAAACGCTGGACGCGATCTTCCGCGACGCTCCTACCCCGATCATCACGCACTGCGAAGACACGCCGATGATCGACGCCAACATGAAGGCGTTCCAGGAAAAGCACGGCGATGCGCTCACCCCTGACATGCACCCGGACATCCGTTCGCGCGAGGCATGCAGGAAGTCGACCGAACTGGCGCTGTCGCTGGCCCGCAAGCACGGCACCCGCCTGCATGTACTGCACATCTCCACTGCCGACGAGCTGGCGCTGTTCGAGCAGGGCCCGCTGATCCGCGCCGATGGCAGCCGCAAGCAGATCACCGCCGAAACCTGCGTGCATTTCCTGCATTTCGCACGCCCGGATTACGCCACCAAGGGCAACCTGATCAAGTGCAACCCGGCGATCAAGGAAGTGGCTGACCGCGAGGCCATCACCGCCGCGCTGGCCAATGACGTGCTCGACGTGCTCGCCACCGACCACGCCCCGCACACCTGGGAAGAGAAGCAGAAGCCCTACGCCCAGGCCCCGTCCGGCCTGCCGCTGGTGCAGTACGCGCTGGTCGCCGCGCTGGAGCGCGTGCACGAAGGCAAGCTGACCCGCGAACAGGTGGTGCAGAAGTTCGCGCACGCGCCGGCGCAGCTGTTCGACGTGGAGCAGCGCGGCTTCCTGCGCGAAGGCTACTTCGCCGATCTTGTGCTGGTGGAAGACGTGCCGTTCACGGTCAAGCGCGAGGACGTGCTGTCCAAATGCGGCTGGTCACCGTTTGAAGGCACCACCTTCCAGTCACGCATCGCCGCCACCTGGGTCAATGGCCAGCTGGTGTGGGATGGCAGCAAGCTGATCGGCACGCCGGTGGGCCAGCGCCTGAGCTTCGATCGCTGATGCGTACCGCCTGTCTGTTCGGCGCACTGCTGCTCGCCACGCCACTGCTGCCCCACCCTGCCCTCGCACAGGACGCCATCGGCCAGCTGGCCGACAACCGTGTGGTGTTCCCGGCCAGCGCCTCGCAGGGCGCCATGGTCATCGGCAAGGTGCCGGCGGGCAGCACCGTGCGTCATGCAGGCCGCGAACTGCGCGTGAGCAGCTACGGCAGCGTGGTGTTCGGTATTGGCCGCGACGAGAAAGGCCCACTGGAGGTACAGGTGCAGCGCCCCGATGGTGGCAGCGAGACCGCCAGCATCAGCGTGACCCCACGCGACTGGCCCACCGAGCGCGTCAACGGCGTGCCGCCGAAGACGGTGAATCCGCCGCCCGCCATCGCCGAGCGCATCGCGCGCGAGCAGGCGCAGGTCACCGAGGCGCGCAAGCGCGACGACAACCGCACCGACTTCACCCAGACCTTCATCTGGCCGGTACAGGGCCGCATCAGTGGCCGTTTCGGCAATGCGCGCGTCTACAACGGCCAACCGGGCAGCGGCCATTCAGGCATGGACATCGCCGTGCCCACCGGCACGCCGGTCAAGGCACCCGCAGCTGGCGTAGTGACCTTCGCCGGCCCGGACCTGTACCTCACGGGCGGCACGCTGGTCCTCGACCACGGCTACGGCATCAGCTCCAACTTCCTGCACCTGTCACGCATCGACGTGAAGGTGGGCGACCGCATCGAACAGGGCCAGACCATTGCCGCCGTTGGCGCGACCGGCAGGGCTACCGGGCCGCATCTGCATTGGGGGATGAATTGGTTCGACACACGTATCGACCCGCTGCTTGTGCTGGAGCGCGGAAAGTAGCGCATCAGAAGACGCACGACGTAGTGCCGAGCCATGCTCGGCAGAAGCCTTACCGGTAAAGCTCAGCGGAGCATGGCTCCGCTCTACGCGCCAGCATCAGCCGCGCGCAGCCCACCAGCTGCGCCACAGGAGCGCTGCGGGGCTCGGCTGGTACTCGCCGCCACGCAGGCGCGCCTGCAGGCGGGCGCGTGCCAGCGAGGC
>DALZZG010000030.1:0-27049 GCA_031987665.1 Stenotrophomonas sp.
TCAACGTCAACGACTCGGTCACCAAGAGCAAGTTCGACAACCTGTACGGCTGCCGTGAATCGCTGGCCGACGGCCTCAAGCGCGCCATGGACGTAATGCTGGCCGGCAAGGTTGCCGTGGTCTGCGGCTACGGTGACGTGGGCAAGGGCTCGGCTCACTCGCTGCGTGCCTACGGTGCGCGCGTCGTGGTCACCGAGATCGACCCGATCTGCGCCCTGCAGGCCGCGATGGAAGGCTTCGAGGTCAACACCATCGAATCCACCCTGGGCCGTGCCGACCTGTACGTCACCACCACCGGCAACAAGGACATCATCCGCATCGAGCACCTGAGCGCGATGAAGGACCAGGCCATCGTCTGCAACATCGGCCACTTCGACAACGAGATCCAGGTGGAAGCACTGGTCAAGTTCCCGGGCGTGCAGCATGTGAACATCAAGCCGCAGGTGGACAAGTACGTGTTCCCGAACGGCAACGCCATCTTCCTGCTGGCCGAAGGCCGTCTGGTGAACCTGGGCTGCGCCACCGGCCACCCGAGCTTCGTGATGTCCAACAGCTTCGCCAACCAGACGCTGGCGCAGATCGACCTGTGGGCCAACAAGGACAGCTACGAGGCCGACGTGTACCGTCTGCCGAAGAAGCTGGACGAAGAAGTGGCCCGCCTGCACCTGGAAAAGATCGGCGTGAAGCTGACCACCCTCACCCAGGAACAAGCCGACTACCTCGGCGTGCCGGTGGAAGGCCCGTACAAGCCGGAGCACTACCGCTACTGATCAATGCGTGCGGAGACAGCACGCTACGATCAAGAAGCTTGATGTAGAACGAAACGGGCGCCGCAAGGCGCCCGTTTCGTCATTGAAGATGCCTTTGCGCCGGGCAGAGGCTCAGATCGCGCCAGGCCGCAACCGCAGGCTGCCGAGCACCTGATCCCACAGGCCCAGCGCCTGCGCGTCATCGCTGAAGCCCTTGCCTTCCGTTTCTTCCGTCATCAACTGGAACGACAGGAAGGGTGACTGCAGTGATTCGGCCTGTCCTTGTGACTCCCACAGGAAAGCATAGGCCTGCTTCCCGTCTTCCTTCGCATGGGCAAGAATCTCCTGCCCCTGGATCGGCCCGATGTCACGCTCGCCACGGCGCAGTTTGCGCATGCGCATCTCCGCTGCGGCATAGGCCGGCGGCACATCGGATGCACGCTGCAGCAGCGGACGGTCCGGCTTGCCGGTGACATACGACATCAAGGTCATCCGCACGCCCGGATAGGTGCGCGGACGCATGCCAATGGTGATTTCCTCGGTATTGATCCGGTCACCTGCGATGAAGCCCGAATCAATGCAGAAACCCGCGGTGCGAGGAATAGCCGATGGGTCGCGATAGCTGATGCGTGGGCGCAATGCGCGGTAGTTCTCGATCGCCTCCGGCAGCCGCGCGGCATCGGTCTCGCTGGTCAGGTGGTACTGCACACGATGCTCGGGATCGAGAACATAGAAATCCTGCTGGTGTATCAGCTTGCTGCTCTCACCGCGCCACGATGTGACCAGCACCGCGTCATCGTCCATCCGCGTCGTCGTCACCAGCAAGTTCCCGGCGACACTGTGTTTGGCAGCACGCAGCTCGGCTTCGCGGCGCGAAACGGTTTGAGAAAAAGCGGCACTGGAGACGCCGGTCGTGGTCTCCACATCCTTCTTCGCATAGACGTAGCCAGGACTGATCGTGGTGTTGGCGGGAACGTCGATCAAAAAACGGCCAACGCAAAGTGTCTTCATTTCTGCTTCCCGTTTCGTGGGCGGCGCTGCGCCGGCTCCAAACGCCATTGCCAACACCACGCCTGCGAACAGTGCCCGCAGCATGCCTGAATGTCTTGCAGCATGCGCTTCATGCCCAGTCCGCCGCCTGCGAAAGCCGCACCACGGAATAGAGCGTCGCCCAGCGTGCGCGGTCGTCGTTGTAGCTCTTCTGATGCTCATAACCCTTCTTGCCCTCCGCTGCATACCGGCCGGTGCCAAAGCTGCCCTGACGGAAACAACCTGTGACCCAAGCTTTCGGTGCGCTGCCTGAACAGGCCGGTACCGTCTCGTCGCCGGGATCAAGCTCGTCGGCGATCTCCAGCCGCGCCGTGCCTCCGGCCCCCTGCAGGAGCACCCTGCCGTTGTGGTTGTCGGTCACGGACTGTGCTGTCTGGATATCGCTCAGATTTCCACCCGTCCAGGTCACCGAGCCCCAGCTGAGCCGCTGGGCGTCCTCACCATAATGCACGAAGCTGGGGGCGTGATATTTCTGCGCGATGTCAGCATGGAACTTCATGACATCTCCGATGTTGTCCGCGAAAACGGTGCGCGGCGTCGGCGCAGGCCCATCTTCCTTTTCACGCTCGGTCAGATTCTTTCCCACTGCGCCTGCCGGATCGAGTAGTCCTGTATTTCCTTCTGGAACCAGGCCATACCATTGCGTGCTCAGGTAAATCTCGCCATAGGGATTTCCCGAAGCGGGGAGCCGTGGCCCGTTGTCGCCCAGCTCCAGCCAAGGGTTTCCCTCGTTGTAATCCATGGCCGGAAGCAGCTCCAGACCACCGGGCGCATGCGCCAGAATGCCCACCACCTCGCCCGCATTGCGGCCCAGGATGACGCTCGAAACGCCCGTATAACCCGCCCTGCAGTGATGGTAGGTGGCAGCCGCACCCGTTGCCGGCATGACGCCATGTGATATGCCAAGCAATTTGTCGTAGTTGTTCACTTTGGAGACGACCCGCGCCACCAGACCGCCCATGGAATGGGTCACCAGAATCACTTTCTGTGCCTTGATGCCCCTTTCCGCGTAATACGGAAGGATCACGTTGTCGATGCGCTCAACGATGGCGGCGCCCGAATCCCGGTTGCTCTTCAGCCAGTTGTAGCCACCGCCCCACACCTCGAAGCGGTAGTGCGCGGCATGCTTGCACTGCTCGGCGGTCAGCGCCGCATTGCCGCCTTTTTCTTCGCCGTAGTCCGCGGGCGCGCGTGCGCCCTCTTCGCTCCACCATGGCTGCAGCTTGGCCGATGCCATGATGTCGTTGAGCTTGCGGTGCATCTCGGCCATCACCGGGTTGTAGGCCGAGCGCATCAACGCCCCCCAGCCTCGCTCACGCGCCAGCTCTTCGGAGATCATGTTCTCGGCATCCACTGCGCCGCGATCATCGACCTCCACTTCCTTTGGGTTCAAAAGGCGCTGACGCGTCGCGGCGCCACGGAAGAAGTACGCGAACATCTGCCCCAGCGCACCCAGTATCGGGCCAACGCCATCGAGGTTCGGCGGGCGCCAGACCACATCGCCGGTGGCCCTGGACTTCAGGTTGGTTCCCATGATGCCGGGCAGGAAAACCACCGGGATGACCGCGCCGGTATCCGCTTCCACCACCTTCTCACGCTTGTCCTTCACATGGGTGAGGCGTGCACGCGCTACCGGGCGGCCATCCTCATCCAGGCTTCCGCTGGAAAGCACTACTTCGTCTTTCTCTTCCATGCCCTACGCCTTCCCAAGAACCTTGATGATCACCTCGTCGATGCCCTGCCCGCGTTGCCTTGGCAACCGGCCCTCTGCATCGGTGACAACTTCCGTGCGCCCCCCATCGCTGCGCGTGAGCTCCACGCGCATGTTGGCCATGGGCTCGCCGGTCGCACGGTGACGCACCACATAGAGGTCGTCGAACCGGGATTCGGGCCACGCGTTCATCTCAGTGGACAGGTGTGTCGGCCCGATGAAGCTCTTCCTGCTCGCATGCACAGTGATGGTGCCGGGGCAGTTGAAGGTGATGTTCCCGCCTTCGACCGTCACGCTGGCGCCACCGCTGGTGGCGATGTGCACGGTCCTGCCGGCCGCCATCTCCAGCACGTCCTGCGCGCTTGCCATGCGCAGCGCCTGCCGCGACTGCACGCGCACATCGTCGTGCTGGGCCTGCACGTCCAGCTCGCCGGTGCCGGTCACCACGCTTAAGGCATCGTGGCCGGAGGGGCCGCCTTCCACCGCAGCGGCCAGCATGCCGATGGCCTGCCCCGCATGCAGGCGGGCATCTCCCATCACTACGGTATCGCTGTCCATGCCGCTGGCCAGCAACAGGCCTTCGCCGGTCGTCCAATGCAGTGCCTGCCCTGCCACCTGGGCGATGCCCGCCGGCGCGGCCAGGCCCAGCAACGGATCACCACTGTGCGGCACGCGCCCGCCGCCACCCTGCGCCTGACGCTGCCCGGCTTCACTGCCTGCAGGTCCAAATTCCTCGCCCGCAACCGTCGTCTTCGCGCTGGCCAACATGCCCGCCAGTGGGGACTGCTCGCGCACGATGCTTGAACGCTCCTTGCCGCGCGCGCCCTCCTTGAAGGCCAATGGGCTGGTGAGATGCGTTCGTGCCGCCTGGGTGAAGCGCCCGCCCAGACTGTGCAGCTGGTTGAGCAATGCGGCTGGCTGCACCGCCTCGCCCGCTGGGCTGGCCGACGCATGCGCGTAAGCACTGAACCAGCTGCCCGCTGTCGCACGTACTGCCCCCCAGCCATCACTGCGCAGCTCGAAGCCCGTACCACGCAGGCTGCCAAGGAAGTTGTCGGCCTGATGCCGCAGGTGGCCAAGCGTCAGATGCGATGCCTGTTGGCTGCTGGCCAGCTGCACGCGCAGCTGCTGGTCACTGTCGTCGAACAACAGGTGGTTGCTGCCCTGCCCGCCTTCCCACTCACGCGAGCGGATGCCCCATACGGCACCCGCATTCCGATGTGCGTCTTCGCCCGCGCCCGCGGCGTGCCAGGCCGGCGCATGGCCGCCACTCAGGTTGCCCTGCGCGCTGACGCGCGCATCACCTGCCTGCGCATAGGCACTGCGGTCATCATCGGCTGCCACACCTGCGGGTGTCGCCGCCGTACCTGCCTCGCCGCGCCCGTTGTAGAGCGCACCCAGCACGATGGGCCGGTCGATGTCGCCATCCAGAAAACCGACGAGTACTTCCTGGCCAATGCGCGGCAGGAACTGCGAGCCAACACCGGGGCCCGCGTAGCGCTGGGCCACACGCATCCAGGTGGTATCACCTTGTGCATCCTGGAAATGGAAACGCACGCGGATGCGACCCAAGCTGTCGGCGTAAACGTCCTGACCGCCTCCTTCATGCGCGGCCACCACCCATGCCGTCTGATAGCCGGGCACGGTGGGGCGCGGGTTGAGCCGGTGCCCGGTGCCGTCCACCAATGCTGGCCGCCAAGGCAGTTGGCGTTCGGCGGCCTTGAAGCGATTGGCGTAACCCACCGTTTCCGCCTGCTTCCATAACGCCGCGTCATCGCCACTGGCCGGAATGACGCCCAGCGCATCATCCACGCTGCGCCGCATATCGGTCGGCAGGTTGTTGATGCCCGCGTGCTCAACGTCCACCAGCAGCAGCTCGGGCTCGGTGGCGAACGGTGCATGCCGTACCTGCAGCCAGTTGCCGGACTGGAAGCCGCGCACCGTCCCTTCGCCCAGCCACAGGCAGGCATGTGCCTCCCGTGCCTGCGCCCGCAGGCGTGCATACCAATCCGCGTTGTCCGCGTTGGCAAAGGAATAGGCACCGCTGGGATCGTAGTCCTCGCGCAGGGACTGCCCGCCGCCGTCCATCGGCAACTGCGTGCTGACGCCACGCACCTGCCGGTAATCGTCACTGATCAGGCTCAACCGCGTGCTTGCCAGCGTGCGGCGACGACCCAGTGAAAGAATGCTGTCGCTGGCCTCGGTGGCATCGCTGCGGTGGAAGCGCACGCCCACCGACGCGCTCACCGCGTCCTCCGGCAGCGTCAGGCTGTCGGCGAAGATCTCCATGCCATTGCCACAGCTGGACTGCTCGTCCCGGTACAGACGCCAGCCCAGACCTTCTTCCGCCAACAGGCGCTGCAGGAACTCCAGATCGCTCTCACGGTACTGCACGCAGTAGCTGCGGACCCGGTCACCAAGGAACGCATCGCAGCCCTCGCCCCAGCGCCAGGTGGCCAGCTCCGAATGCGCCTCCAGCACCTCATCGACGATCTGTCTTACGCTCTTTTCCTGGAAGACACGGCTGCACCGCGCCTGCGGCAGCCACCACGTCCACGAACGCAAGGCCAGCCGATACCGTACCAACCCGCCGTCGCTGCCCACGCAGCGTGCCTGTGCGACCAGACCGCTGCGCTGCTGCGTACTGCCGTCGGCCATGCGCATTGACAGCGTGGCACGCGTACCCAGCAGATCTTCCAGCATCACGCTCTGGTCGGTGCACAGCACATCCACGTCGGTGCGCAGGTGATCGGAAAGTGCGTCGCGCCCCCACCAGCGCTCGACCACCCCGTTTCCGAACACAGTACATTCCAGTTGGTATTGCCGCTGCGCACCATCCAGCGCAGCGAATGTAGTCATCAGGCTATTCAGCTTATCCATGCTGACCCACATAGAGTTTGTCATGCGCCCGTCGAACGACAGGCGCAACCAGATCCCCTGACCCGAATCTAACAGAAGCAATTGACAGCTTTGTCAACGCGACATGCAGACCGAATATCCATGTGATGCGAAACATGACCAGGTGCGCATTGCCTGATCACAGCGCCATTCACGAACAGTCTTCAGGCGCATTCAGATGGCGAAACCTGCAGACACCTTCATGCCGGATCAGTCCAACGGCATCGTAAATTCCTGCGAGTACCCCGAATCATCCACTCGCTCGAAGGTCACCTTCGCACCTGTGGAAGCAGGCACATCACCCATAAGCGCATAGCGTCTGTCTGAATAGGGCGCGACCATCATGTCCTGGATCTGCTCCACTTCGATCGTGCGATCCGCATCAACCGCTACACGGGTGAACGAAACGTGGAAGGGTGATGCGTTGTGGCAGACCAGATATGGCCTGTCCTCGTAGGACAGCGACCATGAAAGTCCTGCGGAAGGATCTGCGGGACCTTGGACCAACCCACGCGGCCGGTGAAAGACCTTGATCTGTGTGGTGAGCGCGATGCGGATGCGTGCCGCACCGTCAACATCGCCGGCACTGTCTGGCGCCACCTCCAGCACATTGAGCCAATGCACGGCTTCGCGATCAGCGGCCATGCCACTGCCATCGTGAAGCAGCCGAATTCCGCGGATTGCTCCCGGCTCCATCCGGAACACAGGGGGCAGCACCACATAAGGAGCATGTCGCTGGTCCGGGTCGCCGCCGCCATCATCCACCCATGCCTGCACCAGCACGGGATAGGGATTGGTGTTGGCAAGCATCAGGGCATCGTCCGCGTCACCGGCCGCATGTATCAGCCGGGTGGCACCCAGCAGTACACCCGCCTGTCCAACGGGTGCAACGAGCAGCGCCGCCACCAGCAGCGATGCCTTCTTCATCCATCTCACTGCACTTTCACCAGCACGTACGCTGTCGCCTCCACCCTGCCCGGCGTCGGCTGCTGACCCCGTAGTACTTTCAGTACGGCGTCGTAGTTGCGCTGGTAGTTCTGATATCCGGCGGCACTGCTGCCGGTGGGCGTGGCGCCCTCCATCACTGGCCACCAGCCCGCGTTCCTGCCTGAGGGATGCTGCACTGGTACGTTGCCGGTCATTCCCGGCTGCCCAACGAAGGGAATCGGCGTGCCGCTGCTGGCCTCTTCCAGATGGATGCCCACACCTCCTGCGTAGCCAGGTTTACCGTAGTTGTCGGAAACGAGCGCCTCCACGCCGCCTGCTGCATTGAGCAGACCAAGACGCTGCGCGTGACCGTATGCACTGGGTGACGTCTGGATACCGATGGCGGTCTGGCCACCGCCCACCCCGGAGCTGGCGGCATTGCTGCACTCCAGCTGCACGCTGAACCTTTTGCGCGCGACCTGCCCGGCGGACAACCGGGCAGTGCTGATCGTGGGCAGCATCACCTGAGGGGTCGCCATGCGTGCGACGCAGGTGGCGTTGTTGCTCAACGAGACCGCGTCGCGAAGGCCATAGCCGATCCCGTTGCGGGCCACCCAGAATCTGAAATTCCACGATGAATCCGTCCCTGCTTCATCGTCGATGAGACCAAAGCCGTGCAGCTGTATGTAGGCGTTCGGCTGCGTGCAGGTGTAAACCGTGCCGGCGCTGCTTGCCACCGCCATGTTGCTGCAATGGTTCGTGACCGCACCGGATGCGGCGGGAATGCTGCTGACCCGGTACAACTCCGCCCGCAGCATCGGTATGTCCTGCACACGGACCCGCACCCGCCCGCCAGAGCGGTCATAACTGGTCAGCGGCACCTTCTTCCAGTTCCGGGTCACGACCACATCGCCCATCGACAGACGCAGACCCACATAGGGAAACCAAGTGGCATACACATGCGGCAGCCCATCGATGGCGCCGATATCCCAGTACCCGCCCACCCGGTCATCGCCGTTGGTTGCCACAAGAAAGTACAGGCTGGAGAGATCGGATTCATCGCACTCCCAGAGCACCGTGCTGGCATTCGCACCACCAGCGGTGAAGGCCGTCGGCGGTACTTCCGTACTGGCCAGCAGGCTGCCGACCGGCTGCAGATAGGTGTCGGTAAGGTTGATGCGCCCGAACGGGATCTGGGCGGATGCCGTGTCACCGACATTCGTTGCGTTGGACTGCCGACACAAGGCAGCGGCACACGGCATGAAGGCGCACCAGAACACCAAGGAGCAGATCAGGACGAACAAACGTTTCATCGGAACTCCTCCGTCACTTATCGGCACATGCCGCATCGAGGCGCACCAGCGCGTCATCCCCATGCCCGCGCACGTCGTACCGGATACGACACGCCTTCCCTGCGTCTGGCCCCCAGCGCACATCAAGAACGCCCATGGGCTCCCGCACACGCGCATATACCTGCCCCCCCTGCCCGGTGACGCCAACCACGCTGCCCGCTGCGTCGAACACTTCGGCACCCATCGGCACAGGCGTCACGCCTTCGCTTCCTGTCGCTATCAGCAAGGGCAGCCCGCCACGGGTACGGAAGACCAGCTTCGCGCCAGCACCGGCATAAGGCGCCACACGCTGGGTGCCATCCAGTAGTTCCACCTGCTTATCAAGGCCCAGCGGCTCCAGCGAGATGCTGTTGAAGCGATAGGGCGTGAGCGCCGGAAGCAATGCATAGCCGCGACGATCAACGTGCAGCCCGTGATTGCCGGTGACACGCGCCCCCTGCGCGCCCTTGGCCTCGACCAGTCCAAAGGTGTCGCCCAGGTACGGCCCGAAGGTGATGCCGCCCGCGTGTGCCACCACGGCACCCTGCAGACTTGCGCCTGCCTGCCAGTAGCCATCCCCGCGCGAAGCGTTCATCCCCAGCGCCAGACGTGGCATCCGTTTGTTGAAGCTACCGCTGACCGTCGTTCTGGATGGACTTCTGGAGTGGGCCGCGCCCAGTGAATAGCTCAATGTCTGAGCGCCATCCGCCATGCCACTCAATGACGTCTGGTATTGATCATCCCCGGCACCGGAGCGGACATACGAGGTGGTCAGCGAGGGAACACGGGAGTGGATCGCCCGACCCAGCGGAATGGACAGGGAAAGTGAAACGGTAGTGTCCCGCCTGTCGGATGCATGCCACCCGATGCCGCTGGGAAACTCACTGCCACCGTCCATTCGCCAATCCAGTGAGGGCACCCGCATCTGGCTGCGTTGACGCGCCAGCGCCAGATTGAGGCTCAGTCCATTTGCGAACGAATTCCCGTAGCCGAGCTGGAACTGCGAATCGCAGCTGCGGCCATCACGGTAGCGCTGCGTCGAACCGCTGCCGAACACCATGCCGTAGCGCCCCAGCGGCTGATTCAGCATCAGCTCGAAGCGCTGCCGCTGACTGTATCCCGACGAGGTCCATTGCCAGCCCTGACGTGTGGCTTCCCGCAGCCCAAGTACGTCAGCGAGGTCGAGGTAGCCTTCTGTCGAATAGCGGTAGCTGGCGAGCGAGAGCGTGGTGTCCGCCAGGGAAAACGTGCGGCTGTAGGAGGCATGCGCCATCCAGCCGCTCCGGATCCGCATTTCCGGCAGCTCCGCTCGCGCATAAGCGACGTTCAAGCCGAGAGTGCCGAGACCGGACGTGAACGTGCCACCCGACGCCGCCGTCTGATAGCCGCTGGAGAGACGCAGTGCAGCCAGACCCGTGACGCGATTGCTGATGCCGTGCCGATAGCTGCCTTCCACGAACAGGCTGTCCTGCCCCATGTCCCGGGTGCGGCCAAACAGCATGCTGTACCTGCTGCTGCCGGGCCGAAGCGACTCCGGCACCGCCGAGAAAGGAACGGTGAATCGCCAGGTGTTGCCATCAGCCTCGGTCACCTCGACCTCGAGGTCGCCATTGAAGCTGGTCGGATACAGATCCTTCACCTCGAAGGGACCCGGCGCCACGGTCAGCTGATGGATCTCATGCCCATGCTGGCGGATGGAGACGCGTGCACGCGTCATGGCAATGCCACGCACCGTCGGCGCATAACCTCGCATCGAATCCGGCAGCATCCGTTCGTCGCTGGACAGGCTTATGCCGGTATATGCCAGACCGGACAGGATGCGACCGTTGGTGAACGTCTCACCCAGCACCAGCTGCGAACCCAGCGTCGGCAAGGGCCGCTGCACATACTGGCGCAGCGTTCGCCATCCGGTGCCGCCACCGCCATGGGAAACATTGGATTGCTGACGCAGCTGCCAGCCGGCGGCATTGAAGCCCATGTCCAGCAGCAGATAGCCGAAGTCCTGATGACGGGTGCCATGCGAGACACGGTAATAGCTGCCGCCATAGTTGGCATAGGCCAGCGTCATGCCCGCATCCAGCGCTTCGATATCGACATGACCTCGCGGCACGCTGACAAGTGAGACGTTGGGCACGTCCAGATCCAACCTCAGCCTGGACAGGTCGAACCGTGCCGCTCCGCCCGTGATGGCATGCTCGAACCGGACACACGCGCGCGCACTGTCCGTGGCCTGCCCCATCGCCTCCGGCGTCAGCACCAGCCCTGCACGCTTGACCAGGGGTGATGCGAGACACGCCTGTACCCCTGAGCGTTCATCCCGCGCGATCCACACCTCGCTGCTGTCAACAAATCGTCCGTTGACATATACATCCACCGTGTACTTGCCCGGTGGCACCTCGGCGCGCGCGATGCGTGCGATGACCTCCGTGCTGACACTGGCACCACGAAACAGGCTGACATCGAAGTGATGGCCCGCCCCGTCAACAATGCCCTGTTCCATCTCCTCTGTTTCAGCTGCCGCCACGTCGGTGACGATGGCACCCCAGTGCATGGCCAGGGTGAGTGCCAGCAGCAGAGCCGGACGTTGCCCCTGAGCGGCGGCGGATGCAGCCCCGCTGCTCACGGCAGCTCCACGATGCTGGCGATGTCGGCACCGTAGTCATTCACCAGTTCAAGCCGCAGGGCGGGCCCCACTACGGGCAGATCCCAAGTGCATGTGGAGAAGGGAACGATCACCGTTGGCTCCGTCAGCTCGTACTCACCGCCACGCCCGAGCAGGGCAGCCCGACGCACGACGACGTGATACGCGGTTGGATTCTGGACATTCACCCGCGTGCCGTTCCGTTGAAAGCGGAGCCCTGCTGCCGGATCGGTGGGAGGTGGCATCAAACCTTTCGGGCGATAGAACACCTTCATCCGCGAGTTGAACATCATCACGAGCCTGCTTCTGCCCTGCTCACCGTCCTTCATCGCCGGGAGCTGGCTGAAGTTGAGGTAGTAGAGCGACTCACGATCGGATGCAGGCGGGTTGCCGGTGAAGTTCAGACGCACGGTCTGGCCCGCATCCGGCTCGACGCGGAATATCTGTGGAATGGCGATGAACGGCGCATCGGCGGTCGCCGGTGTGGACGCGGGGTCACCACTGTCCAGCCACACCTGGACGATGCTTGGCTGACCGGAGTCGTTGCTGAACTGAAGGCTTTCACCGTCACCATCACCTGCGTAGATGACGCGGGTGGTGTTCATGACAACGCTGGCTGCGGCACCCTCACTGACCAGTACGACCAGCAGGGCGCAGCAGATACCAAGGCATCTAACAAGAGAGAACCGCATGGACACCTTCCACGCGGGCTGCAGACACCCGCGACCATGGCAAGAGAAGTGGCCACCGCGACGAGGCGGTGGCCAGCCGGCAGGGCTTACAGATAGCTCACTGTGTATTCCGCAACCGCGGTAACCACGCCGGGCGTGACCTTCCCTTCAGCCGTGTACTGCGCCGTCAGCTGCATCGATGCACTGGTCTGGTTTGCCGGCAGTGTCAGGCCCGGCACATTGGTCAGCCCCTGCAGGGCGATGCGGGTGCCATCGGCTGCGCCCAACGTCACCGCCACATTGCCGGCCGCGTTGGCTGTGGCCGTATTGCCAAGGTTCCCGTTCGCGGTGACATTACGGCCCAGGAGCTTCAGTGCGATGGCGACATCGGCCTGAGTGGCCTTGCAGCCGCTCACGCTGATCGTGAAAGGCGTCTGGCCCGCAGTGGCACCTGCGGCGGAAAGCTCCTTGGTACTCACGGTGGGCAGGAAGACCACACCGTCTACTTCCTCGTTGACCTTGACCTGACAGGTCTGCGCGGTCACTTCACCATTGAACGTGATCGTGGGCATTGCGGCGGCTGACAGCGGAAATGCGGCGGCCAGCAGGATGGGAAGCATCTTCATTCTGGTTTGCACCTTGTGTGAGTGGCTCGGGCTCTGGCCGCGAAGCACGGGCGCCCTGCCCGTTTTGGAAACTTGTCAGCCAGCCCTTGGAATTCTGCGAAGCGCGCCTGCCGGGAAATATCAGGCCAACCCCTCTCTGGATCAGGGCGATTTCACATGGCATGTAAGGTTCGCCCTAGCGCTGGCAGGGCACATGCCGGGTGCCGCGGGTTGGTACGGAGGACGGAAACTCGAGCCGCTCCGCAGGCTGCCACCATCACTTCCCTGTACACTGCGCAGCGGTGATACTTGCCCAACGGCCAGCCCTGTCAGGCACTGGCTTCACTGACTTCGGAACACATGCATGGACAGAACGGAAGCGGACGCCATCGCCACTGCCCTGATGGGGCCGGCAACGCAGGCGCAGCAGGAAACGCGCCGCGCACTGGAACAGAAGCGGGCACGGGAAAGTCAGGCCCTGGCCAACAAGCGCCGGGTTGCCATCTTCATGCTGGTTGGCGTGGCGGTCGGCGCGGTGGCGGGTTGGATGCTCGCGCAGCAACCGGTTCAAGGCGTGAGCTGGGGCGGCCTTGCCGGCGCGGCACTGGGCTGGCTCAGCGTATGGCTGCGCCCTGTGCATCCGCCACGCGCATGAACGGCGACGGAGCTGTCTGCCCATGATGTTCCTGATCGGTCAGGGCGAGCGCGTGGTGGACCTCGGGTTGCCGGAACCTCACGACTGCCCACGCTGCGGCGAGCGCACACAGTTCCAGAAGCAACTGCGCTACAAGTACGGCAGCTTTGACATGCTGTTCGGCTTCGCCTATGACAAGCGTTACCAGTTGGCCTGCCTGCAGTGCAACCACGGTTGGATACTGGATACCAAGGCCACCGAGCGTGAACTGGGCGAAGTGCCCATTCCATTCCACCTGCGCCGTGGCTTCTTCATCCTGATCGTGCTCGCCGTGCTGTTGGCCGCCAGCGTGTATGCCTTCAAGCAGGCCAATGGGCTGCTTCCCTGACGCCCCGATCCACCGCAAGCGGAGTCCCTGCCATGCTCAAGCGTCTGGTGCCGATACAGCCCGTGAAGCATCTGCCGGCCAGCATCGCGTTCTACCGGAAGCTCGGCTTCGAGGTAGTGGAACGCAATGACGCATGGGGATGGGCGATGCTGCGTTGTGGCAGCTGTGAGCTGATGCTGGACCAGTCCATCAACCAGCCCGCCGATGCCCCGCGCACGGCGGTGGTCTACCTCTACCCTGAAGACCTGATCGGCTTCCATCGCCATGCCCGTGCCCAGGGGCTGGATGTACCGCCGATTGATGTCACCTTCTACGGCATGACCGAGTTCCGCATCGACGACCCGGACGGCAACCGCCTCTGGATCGGCCACGCGGACTGACTGCGGCGATCCTCGCCGTTACGGCGGCAACGGCAGGCCACCGAAGCCCGTACCCGGCATGCGGATGCCGGCATCGGCCAGCGCCACATTGGCAGCAGCGAGCTTCTGTCGCATGTCGGTGCGGAAGCATTGGTCGATGGCATGCTCGATCTCGGGCTCACGCCGCATCAGCCTTCGCAGCGCCTCACGCTCGAAAGCGAGGTAGCGCGTGGGCCGGCTGCTGATGATGGTCGCGGTGGCAGGCATGCCGGTCAGCACACTGATCTCTCCCGACAGGGCACCGGCACCACAGCTGCCCACCACCGCCGCATGCACGCTCACCGTGACCTCGCCTTCGAGGATGAACAACATGTGGCTGGCCAGTTCGCCATGTTCGATGAGGGTCACACCGGATTCCACTTCACGCCAGTGGGCCAGATTGAGCAGGCGCCGTACCAGCACCGGCTCCAGCAGCGGCACGACGGTTTCACGGAACAGGCGCTCCTCCGGCGTGAACCTTGCCATGCGGTTGCGGTAGGCCTGCAGAAACAACTGCCCCAGGTTGACCGCCACGAAGATGACTTCCCAGGTGGCGCTGACGAAATCGGAGATCATCACCGAGTAGCTGATGCTGAGCAGGCCCGAACCGATGGCGAAGATGCGCAGCAACCACATGCGCGTCATCAGCATCGACAGGATCAGCAGCAGGTAACTGGCATGCCCGATGAAACCATCGACGGACAGGGCGGACTGGTAGAAGGCAGTGAGATCCATGGCGCGCAGCATGCGGCACACCCGACGCGCGCGGCAATCGAAATCCACGGCCTTGCCGTTGCGCATCCAGCCTGTCCGGATGCCAATCGTAAGAGCCGCCGTCCCTGTTCGCACCGGTCCAACGATGGATGCGGTATAAGCGCGGCAACCACCAGAAGGGCATCGTCATGGGCAGGGCCAGCAGCTTCACCGCCGAAGAACGCGCCGCCATGAAGGAGCGCGCCCGCGAGCTGGCCGCCGAGGCCAAGGCCGCCAAGAGCCGTGCCGAAGGCGAGGCCGATGTGCTGGCACGCATCGCCAGGATGCCGGCGGCCGAACGCGACATGGCCACGCGCCTGCACGCGCTCATCTGCAAGGCAGCCCCCGCCCTGTCGCCACGCACCTGGTACGGCATGCCAGCCTATGCAAAGGACGGCAAGGTGCTGGTGTTCTTCCAGGATGCGAGCAAGTTCGGTGCGCGTTACTCCACCCTGGGATTCAACGACGGCGCGGCACTGGATGCCGGTGCGATGTGGCCCACCAGCTTCGCGCTGGTTGAGCTGACCGAAGCGGTGGAGAAGAAGATCAGGACGCTGGTGAAGAAGGCTGCGCAGTGAGTCCCCTGCCGCGCGTTCACTCCTGAAGGCACGCGGCCCGGCTATCGTTGTACAGGCACGCACTTCACCACGCCCATCTTGCTCACACTCTTTCCCCGACGACCTGCCACCTTCCGCACCACCCTGCCGATGGCCGACGCTGTCGCCGCATTGGGTGCAGCCATCCAACTCCCGTGCAGCACCTTTTCACGCACGGTGCAGGGAACCGTGACGCCTGACCATGTCAGCCTGATCGTTCATACGCCACTGGAGCGCAGTGGGATGGCACCGCAGTTCGTCGGGCGTTTCAGCGCGACGGCGGAAGGCAGCGTACTGGAGGGGGAATTCGGCGTGCGATGGTTCGCGCGGGTTTTCATGGCCGTCTGGATGCTCATCTGCGTCCTTTTCAGCGCTGTGGCACTGGTGCTGGCGTGGGTTGAAGATCCCATGCTGGCATTCGGCGCGCTGGTCGGCCCGGCGCTTGCGGTGGTCGGCGTGTACTTCGTGCGCATGGGGGCGGAGCGGAGTGCAACGGATGTCTCCATGATGGAACGGGTGATCCGCCGGGCGTTGCAGCTACCGGTCGATGACCGCTGAGTCGCCCCGCCCCATCACGCCTCCGCCGCCACGAAGCCGCCCGTCTGCCGCGCCCACAACCGTGCATACAGCCCACCGGCCTCGATGAGCTCGGCGTGGGTGCCGGTCTCGACGATACGCCCCTGATCCATCACCACCAGCCTGTCCATCCGCGCGATGGTGGACAGACGATGGGCGATGGCGATCACCGTCTTGTGGCCCATCAGCTCATCCAGACTGTCCTGGATCGCTGCTTCCACTTCTGAGTCCAGTGCCGAGGTCGCTTCATCGAGAATCAGGATGGGCGCATCCTTCAGCAGCACGCGTGCGATGGCGATGCGCTGGCGCTGGCCACCGGACAGCTTCACGCCGCGTTCGCCCACATGCGCCTCGTAGCCCTGCCGGCCCTGCCCGTCCACCAGTGCATCGATGAAGCCTTCGGCGCGCGCCTTGGCAACGGCGGCACGCAGCTGGGCGTCGGTGGCATCCGGGCGGCCATAGAGCAGGTTGTCGCGGATGGAGCGATGCAGCAGTGAGGTGTCCTGCGTCACCACGCCGATCTGCGCGCGCAGGCTGTCCTGGGTGACGCTGGCGATGTCCTGGCCATCGATCAGGATGCGCCCGCTCTCCAGGTCGTACAGCCGCAGCAGTACGTTCACCAGCGTGGACTTGCCCGCGCCGGACGGCCCGACCAGCCCGATCTTCTCACCTGGTTTGACTGCGAGATTGAGCCCCGCCATCACACCGCCCTGCTTGCCGTAGTGGAAGTGCACGTTCTGGAAATCCACCGCACCGGCGGTCACCACCAGCGGCACCGCATCGGGGCGATCCTGCACGGTGAGCGGCTGGGCGATGGTCTCCATGCCGTCCTGCACGGTGCCGATGTCCTCGAAGATGCCGTTGATGGTCCACATGATCCAGCCGGACATGTTGTGGATGCGGATCACCAGACCCGTGGCCAGGGTGATGGCGCCCACGCTGATCAGATCCAGCCCCCACAGCCACAACGCCAATGCACAGGTGCCGACGATGAGAAAGCCGTTGAGGATGGCGATCACGATCTCCAGCCCGGTAGTGATGCGGGTCTGCGCGCGGTGCTTCTCCGCCAGCGTCTGGATCGCGTCGGCCACATAGGCCTGCTCATGGCCGCTGTGCGCGAACAGCTTGAGCGTGGCGATGTTGGTGTAGCCATCGACGATGCGGCCCATCGCCTTGGAACGCGCATCCGAGGCGATCCATGCGCGCTGCTTCATGCGCGGCACGAAGTAGACGCCGATGGCCACATAGGCCACCAGCCACGCCGCCAGCGGCAGCATCAGTCGCCAGTCCGCCTGCGCGAACAGGTACAGCGCGGTGCCGGTATAGACCACGATGTACCAGAGTGAATCCACCATCTGCACGGCGGATTCGCGCAGCGACGTGCCCGTCTGCATCACCCGGTTGGCGATGCTGCCGGCGAAGTCGTTCTGGAAGAAAGTCAGGCTCTGCCGCACCACGTAGTTGTGCATCAGCCAGCGTGAGCGGTTGCTCAGCCCCGGCACGATGGACTGGTTGACCAGCAGGTTGTGCAGCGCCACCAGCACCGGCCGCGCCAGCAGGGTGATGCCTGCCATCCACAGCAGTTCCTCGGCATGACGCTGGAAGAAGCCCTGCGCGGGGCCGTCGGCCAGCATGTCCACGATGCGGCCGAGGAAATCAAACATGGCCACTTCCACCAGCGCCAGCAGCAGCCCCGCGACCAGCGTGGCGAGCAGCACCGGCCACACCGGCAACAGGTAGTGCAGGTAGAAGCGCACCACCCCGCGCGGCGGCGTGGCGGCCTCTGCGGGTGGGAACACGGGAATCAACGACTCGAACCAGCGCAGCATGGCCGTGGCCTGATGAAAACAGAACAGGCCGCGATTGTGCCATCGCGGCCTGTTCGTGCCTGTGTAGGCGTCCAGCGGTGGTGCGTGCTTACCCGGCGTTCGGCTTCAGCAGCAGGTCCTGGAAATCGAAGCTGAAATCGGTGAGCGAGGACACCGGCTGCATCCGCACTTCGCGCACCTTGCCGTCCGGGTCGAGGCTGAAGTTGACGAAGGCGTCGGCATTGAGCGAACGGTTGTCCCAGCGGACGATGAAGGTGTCGTGCTGCCAGTGCTCCATCGTGCCGACCAGATCGGCGGTGGCACCAAAGCGCAGGCGCAGCTTGCCGGCCTTCTGTTCGACGAACACATCGCCGTACCAGGCATCACTGTACTTGCCGGCATAGCCGGTCAGCGGCAGCGACGGCTTGGACTTCGCGTCCCGCGCGGCCTGGTGCTTGGCCCAGCCCTCATCGGCATTGCCCTGCGCCTTGGCCACGCCGGCGGCGTAGGCGGCCACCCAATCATGCGACGGCGCATCGAGCATGGCGTCGAGCACGCTCATGGTGATGGCGTTGAACGCAGCGCCGGATTCCTGGTTGGTCAGCACCACCACGCCCAGCTTCTGCTCCGGCACCAGGGTCAGGCGCGACACCTGCCCCGGCCAGCCACCGGTGTGCCACACCAGCTTCTGCCCACGGTAATCGCTCAGGCTCCAGCCTTCGGCATAACCGGCGAAGTTGGGGCGCGCAGGCTCCAGTTCGGGCACCGATGCCTTGGGCACCACCTGTGGAATCTGCATCTGCCACATCTGCTGCTGGGTCTTCTCGGTGAACAGCGGCGTGCCATCGGCCAGCTTGCCGCCGGCCAGCTGCACGTTCATCCACCGCGCCAGGTCGTGCACGCTGGAATAGATGCCACCGGCACCGGCATTGTTGGACCAGGTAAGCGGCGCCACCGGGCGCAGGTCCTTGAAGTCGAATTTGGCGTGGCCGATGGCAGCCTTGTCGCCCGGCTTCAGGTGGTCGGCGTTGTAGCGCGTACCGGCCATGCCCACCTTGTCGAAGATGCGCTGCTGCAGGAAGGCATCGAACGACTGCCCGGACACCTTCTCGATCACCTGCTGAGCCACGGCATACAGGATGTTGTCGTAGGCATAGCGGTCACGGAAGCCGTTCTTCAGCGGCACATGCGCCAGCCGCGACACCACGTCGGCATTGCTGTAGGTGGTGGTCGGCCAGAACAGCAGATCGCCCGCGCCAAGGCTCAGCCCGCTGCGGTGCGAGAGCAGGTCGCGGATGCGCATCTCGTTGGTGACATACGGGTCGGACATGCGGAACGACGGCAGGTGGTCGATCACCCGGTCGTCCATCTTCAGCTTGCCTTCCTCGGCCAGCAGGTTCAGCGAGGTAGCAGTGAAGGCCTTGGTGTTGGACGCGATGGCGAACAGGGTGTCGGCCTGCACCGGCTCCGGCTTGCCCTGCTCACGCAGGCCCCAGCCCCGCTCCAGCACCACCTTGCCGTCCTTGACCACCGCCACGGCCACTCCCGGCACATCGAACTGCTGGCGCACCCGCTCCACCGTGGCATCCAGCTGCTGCAGCTGGGCCGGTACCGCGGCATCCTTTGCGTTGGTCTCCTGCGCGTCCGCGGCCATCGTCACCGCACCTGCCGAAAGCACCAGCCCACCCCATACCCACTTGTTCAATGTGTCACCCTCGCTATCGTTGCAGGCCAGGAGCCGGCCAGCCTTCTCGTGATGGTAACGCGGCCGCGCCCACCCTTGCTTTTCCAGATCCGTGCACCGCCCAGGAGCCGCCATGGAACTCGCCGCCCGCACCACGTCCACCATCATCCCCTGCCTGCGCTACCGCAATGCACCGGCGGCCATCGAATGGCTGTGCCGTGCGTTCGGTTTCCAGCGCCATGCGGTCTACCAGGACGGTGACATCGTCCACCACGCACAGCTGGTGTTCGGCAACGGCATGATCATGCTCAGCTCGGTGCAGCCGGGCGAATGGGGCAGCAACATCATCCAGCCCGATGAAGTGGGTGGCATGGAAACCCAGAGCGCCTGCGTGATCGTCAGCGATGCCGATGCCCATTACGACCAGGCCAAGGCAGGCGGCGCGGAAATGATCATGGACATCGCCGACCAGGATTACGGTGGCCGTGGCTATGCCTGCCGTGACCTCGAGGGCCATGTGTGGTGGTTCGGCACCTACGACCCCTGGGCCGACAACAGCCACGCCTGAGGCGGCAGGGGTTACATTGGACCGCTCCCGGCCTCTGGAACACCCGCCTTGAACGACCTGTTCGCCAGCACCACCCACGCACCCGGCTTCCACGTCGGCATCGGCGGCTGGACCTATGTGCCGTGGCGCGGCGGCACGTTCTACCCTGCCGGGCTGGTGCAGCGGCGCGAGCTGGAGTACGCCAGCCGGCAGCTGACCAGCATCGAGATCAACGGCACCTACTACGGTGCGCAGAAGCCGGCGATCTATGCCGGCTGGCGCGATGCCACGCCGGAAGGGTTCGTGTTCTCGGCCAAGGCGCCCAAACGTATCGTCACCGCGCGCAGGCTGGCCGGCACCGGCACGCAGGTGGAGGACTTCGTCGATGGCATCAGCCATCTGGGTGACCGTCTCGGCCCGCTGGTCTGGCAGTTCGATGCCGGGCGCAGCCTGGACCCGGAAGACTTCGCCGCCTTCTTGGAACTGCTGCCACGGCAGGTCAATGGCCGCCGCCAGCGGCATGCGCTGGAAGTGCGCGACGCCGCCTTCTTCAACGCCGGACTGGTGGCACTGGCGCGGCAGCACGGCATGGCGCTGGTCTATACCGACTCACCGGACTACCCCAACGGGGCCGACCTCGCCGGTGACTTCGCCTATGCCCGGCTGATGCGCAGCAGCGACCCACACGAGACCGGCTACCCGCAGGCGGAGCTGCAGCAGTGGGCGGCGCGGGCGTGCCTGTGGCGTGACGGCCAGGACCCGCTGGAACTGCCCCATCTGAGCACGGCACCCGCGCCGCAGGCCCCGCGCGAGGTCTTCCTCTACTTCATCAGCGCCGCCAAGCACCGCAATCCGGCGGCGGCGCGCGAACTTCAGCGCCTGATCGACACAAACTGACGGCGTACAGCAGCAACCACCCGTGCCTTCGGCGACAATACGCCGATGCCGATGACCGATACCCGCAGAGCCCTGCTGCAAATCCATTTCTGTGTGCTGCTGTGGGGCGTGACCGCCATCCTCGGCAAGCTCATCACCCTGCCTGCGTTGCCGCTGGTGTGGTGGCGCATGCTGCTGGTGGTGGCCATGCTGGCCGTGCTGCCACGGGTGTGGCGCGGATTGGCGACGCTGGGCCCGCGCCTGTTGCTGGGCTACGCCGGCATCGGCGCTCTGGTGGCGCTGCACTGGCTCACCTTCTACGGCTCGGTGAAGCTGGCCAACGCATCGGTGGCGGCCACCTGCATCGCGTTGGCACCGGTATTCACCGCGGTCATCGAACCGTGGATCGCACGGCGTCCGTTCCAGGCCCGTGAGCTGGCACTGGCGGTCGTGGTGCTGCCCGGCGTGGCGCTGGTGGTCGGCGGCGTGCCCGATGGCATGCGCCTGGGTGTGGCGGTGGGCGCATTCTCGGCACTGCTGGTGGCCGTGTTCGGCTCGTTCAACAAGCGCATGGTCAGCCATGCCGATCCGCTAACCGTCACCGCGCTGGAGCTGGGCGCCGGCGTGCTGACCCTGACCCTGCTGGCACCGCTGCTGCCCTTCCTGCTGCCGGCGCTGTCCAGCCCGCTGTGGGTGCTGCCCGATCTGCATGACGGTCTGCTGCTGCTCGCCCTGTCCGGCCTGTGCACGCTGCTGCCTTTCGCGCTGGCACTGGTCGCGCTGCGCCACCTCAGCGCCTACACGGTGCAGCTGGTGACCAACCTGGAGCCGATCTATGCCATCGTGCTGGCCATCCTGTTCCTAGGCGAGCAGCACGAGCTGACGCTGCAGTTCTACCTGGGCGTGGCCATCATTCTTGGCGGTGTGTTCCTGCATCCGCTGTTGAACCGGGTACGGCCCGCCGTGGCCGCAGGCAAACTGCCGGATTGATCAACGCTGCGGCCAGGACCACGGCGGACCCTCCAGATTGCCCATGCCCTCCACGCGGGTCTGGCTGAAATCCTTGTACAAGGGCAGCACGTTGCAGCCCGGGTGCTCCTTCAGCGCCGCGATCAGGCGCGAGGCATGCGACACCACCCACAGCTGGCTGCGTGCGGAAGCGCCGATGATCAACCGTGCCAGCGCCGGCAGCAGGTCGGGATGCAGGCTGGTTTCCGGCTCGTTGAGCACCAGCAGCGGCGGTGGCCGTGGCGTATGCAGTGCGGCCAACAGCAACAGGTAACGCAGCGTGCCATCGGACAGTTCCGCCGCGGCCAAGGGACGCAGCAGCCCCGGCTGATGGAAGCGGAGCGAAAGCCGCCCTTCGTTGGCATCGATCTGCACATGCGCGCCGGGGAAGGCATCACACAGCGAGGCCTTCAAGCCCGCGTCGTCACCGATCTCGATGATGGTCTGCCACGCCGCTGCCAGGTCGTGTCCGTCATCGCTCAGCACCGGCGTGCGGATGCCCATGCAGGGCTGCCGCGCGGGCGCGGCGGCATCGGAGCGGAACTGATGGTGGAAACGCCATTGGCGGACGTACTCCCGCAGCATGAACAGCTCCGGCATCCGCTGCGGATCGGCCAACTGGCTGAAAACACTGTCGAAGGACGCGAGCCTCTCCTCCAGCACGTCCCAGCCCCGCCCGGCCCGCACGCGCACCGTGCCGGCGCGGCGATCCAGCAGCACCGTGCTGTCGCGCCGGAACGGCCCGGCCCACACACTCTCGCATTTGATCTGCGGATCATGGTCGAACAAGGACTGGCTGGGCACCGGCAGGCCCACATCGATCGCATAACCGAACGCATCGGTGGCGAAGCCCAAGCGCAGCGAGACCGGCGTGCTGCGCAGCGTGCCCTGCAGCGGCACTTCGCCGGTCATCATGCGCCGGCTGATCCGCTCCGGCCCGGCCCACAGCGCCGATTCCAGCCCGCCCTCTTCCGCCAATGCGCTGCCCACGCCGTCGCGTGCGGTGGCGGCAAGCAAACGCAGGGCACGGTAGAGATTGGATTTACCGCTGCCGTTGTCGCCCGTCACCAGATTCAGCTGGCTCATCGGCAAGGTGAGGTCGAACAGTGATCGGTAGCCGGCAACGGCGAGGGTCTGCAGCATCGCGGCGTCTCCATGACTCGTGGATCAGCGCAGCATGCTTCCCCGGTGTCGCATCACCCGCGACACCCATGAAATTCAGCCTGCCACGACCACCCGGTCGCGGCCTTCGGCCTTGGCTTGGTAAAGCGCGGCATCGGCGCGGCGCAGGGTGTCCTGTGGCGTTTCGCCGGCACAGTGTGCGACCAGGCCAATGCTGATGGTTATCGGCAGGCCGATCGGCAGCAGACTCACTGATTCGCGCAGGAACTGGCATTGCAGCTCGGCCTGCTGCAGCGGCGTGCCCGGCATCAGGATCACGAACTCCTCGCCACCGTAACGCGCCGCCATGCCACGCCCGGCGAACTGCGCGCGCAGCACGCCGGCCAGTTCGTTGAGCACCTTGTCGCCTTCTTCGTGCCCGTGGATGTCGTTGACCTGCTTGAAGTGGTCCACATCGACGATGGCCACGGCCGGCGGCACGTCACCCGCGCGCACGATGGCTTCGCTCAGTGCGGCCGCCAGCGCACGACGGTTCGGCAGGCCTGTCAACGGATCGGTTCGGGTCTGCTCGGACAGCTCCAGATTGGCCTGCTCAAGCTGCTGGTAATACTCGGCCAGCCGGTCCTCGTACCACTGGTGCTCGCTCTGGTGATGGTCGATCTCGCGGCGCAGGTTGCGCAGTTCCAGCATGCGGCTGACCTGCCGTGACAGCGCGCACAGGGCGGCCGCCTGATCCGTCCCCAGATGCCCCGGCGTCGAATCGAACACGCACAGCGAGCCCAGCGCATGGCCGTCACTGCTCAGCAGCGGCGCGCCTGCATAGAAGCGGATATGCGGCTCACCCACCACCGACGGGTTGCCGCTGAAGCGTGCATCCTCGTGCGTGTCCTGCACCACCGTCAGTTCCTGCGGGCGCAGGATGGTATGCGCGCAGAAGGCTTCTTCACGCGGGGTCTGCACGCCTTCAAGCCCCTGTAGGGCCTTGAACCACTGGCGGTCGCTGTCGATCAGCGTCACCGCCCCCATCGCCGTGCCGCAGAGCGTGCGGGCGATGACCACCAGATCGTCGAACTCCTGCTCGCGCGGTGTATCGAGGATGCGATACCGCTGCAAGGCAGCCAGGCGTTGGGCTTCGTTGGCAGGGACCGGTGGTTTGATCATGGCTTCCGTCGTGGGCGGTGGCTGGCACCATTAACGCAGCCGAGTCTAGCCGCACGCCGCAGATGCTGCGCCCGCCACGTCACACTTCACCATTCCTGCTGCTGTGGCAGCAGGCCGCGCAGTTCCTGCTCGGTGAGGTTGCGCCACTGGCCCGGCTTGAGCGCACCAATCTTGATGTTGTCGATGCGCACGCGGCGCAGCTGGGTGACGCGGTAACCGAACTCGGCGGCCATCAGGCGGATCTGCCGGTTCAGGCCCTGCTCCAGGATGATGCGGAAGCCGAACTTGGCAATGCGGGTGGCCCGGCACGGCAGCGTCATCTGGTTATGGATGCGTACGCCACGGGCCATGCCACGCAGGAACTCATCGGTCACCGGCTTGTTGACCGCCACCAGGTACTCCTTCTGGTGGCCGTTCTCGGCGCGCAGGATCTGGTTGACGATGTCGCCGTTGCTGGTCATCAGGATCAGGCCTTCGGACTCCTTGTCCAGCCGGCCGATCGGAAAGATGCGCTGCTCGTGACCCACGAAATCCACGATGTTGCCCTTCACGGCGCTTTCGGTGGTGCAGGTGATGCCCACCGGCTTGTTCAGGGCGATGTATACATGCCTGCGGCCGGTGCTTTTCTGCACGGCGCGCGCACGCAGCGGCTGCCCGTCCACGCGCACCTCATCGCCTTCACCCACCACCGCGCCGGTGCCGGCGGGCATGCCGTTGACGGTGACGCGGCGGGCGCTGATCAGGCGGTCGGCCTCGCGGCGTGAACAGAAGCCGGTTTCGGCGATGTGCTTGTTGAGTCGGTTTGTCATCGGCGGATTATCCGCCATCGCCCACGGCGCAGGAACCACAACCGTGCACTCAGGCGATTTCGATGTCCTGGGCCGGCGCCACCACGCGGTCACGCCCCTCGCGCTTGGCCCGGTACATGGCGTTGTCGGCGCGGCGCAGCAGCTCGGGCGTATCGGCGTCATCGGCCTGCAGTTCGGCCAGGCCGATGCTGACGGTCACCACCAGCCCCGCATGCTCCAGCTCCTGTGCCTGACGGGTGACGCGCTGGCGCAGCTGTTCCAGACGCGGCAGCGCCAGGTCGATGCTGGTGCCCGGCAGCAGGATCAGGAATTCCTCACCGCCCATGCGGATCACGTCCTCGCGGCTGCGCACGCCCGATTCCAGCGTGCGCGCCACCGATACCAGCACGTCATCGCCGACATCGTGGCCGTAGCGATCGTTGATCTGCTTGAACAGGTCGATGTCCAGGAAGCCGATCGACAGCGGCTGGCCGCTGGCGCGGGCCTGCTCGAAATAGCGTTCCAGCTGGCGCAGGCCGGCACGGCGATTGGGCAGCCCGGTGAGCATGTCGGTATCGGCCAGCCGGCGCATTTCATCGCGCTGGCGGCGCAGGTGGCCGACGCTGCGGTTCAACGGATACGCGGCGATGATGAGGAAGCCGGTCACCGCCAGCTGGTTGGCTTCCACGCGGTACTGCACCAGCAGCGGATAGCCCACCAGGTCCAGCATCACCAGCAGCAGCAGCGGCACCACCGCCACCAGCCCATCGACCGCATGGCGGTCGCCACGCCGCAGCGACCATATGGCCAGCAGCACGGCGATCGCGCATACCACATCCAGACCGTGATCCAGCCCGGTACTCATCAGCGACAGCCATGCGAGTGGCAGAAGCGGCGTCATCGCCGCCAGCAGGCACAGCAGCGCCACCGCCGCCAGCAGCCAGCGCCGCGAGCCCCACAGCAGGTCGCGGCCACCGCACAGCCACCACAGCATCCAGCTGATCACCGCAAGATTCATCGCAGACGTCGCGGTCAACCATGCCGGCGCATCGGCACCTACCGGCAGCCACGGTTCGGGATAACCGCTCAGGCCACTGAGCACCGCCTGCCACACCACCAGCAGCAGGCAGGCCACGATGTAGCCGAGAAATTCGCGGCCACGGGTGGTGACGAAGCCGATGACGGCCGACAGTCCCAGCGCCAGCGCGATGGCGATGCAGGCGGTGCGGATCACCAGCCGCAGCGTGTCGTTCTGCTGCACGGGGCTGGGCGCGCCGAGGCGCACGGTGGGAATCCAGCGCGCCTGCAGCGGCTCTTCCCACGCCACACGGATGGGCTCAACGTCGCCTGCTTCCGGCACCACCACCATGCCGATACCAGCACGGAAGCGCGAATCGCGCGTGCGTGCATCCTGCATGTGCCCGCAGACCTCGCGGTCGCCGTGGCTGATGAGCACTTCGCCGGAGAAGATGTTGAACACGTCCACCGCCTGCGGTGCGCCCGGCCAGCCACCCGGCGGCGCGGGAATCTCGACGGCGGGCAGCAGGTTGCGCTCGCGCTCAGGGGTACAGGGGCGAACAGGGGCCTGCTGGTTGGTGGCGGTGCCGACCAGCAGCAGATCACGCCCCGGCTCCGGAGCATCGGCCACGGCCCAGCTTGGCAGCAACAGCGCCATCACCATGAAGAGCAGGCATGCCTTCATCCAGCCGGAAACCATGCGCTTGTCAGGCGCTCCCCCTGCAACCACCGTCAACTTCCCTATCGCGTTTCCCCACGCGTAACGGTGTGATTATCGCAAGAACCCGCCACCGGAATCATGTGAAGATGCCGCGCGTTCAGCTGTTTTCCGCGCACATTCAGGGTTTTTCAGGGGCATCAAACGCAAAACAGCCCCGAAAACGGGGCTGTCTTACGGTCGGAATGGCGGGCGGGCTCAGAAACTGCGCGGGCCGCGCGGCTTGAAACCATCCCGGCGCGGGCCGCCGGTACGCGGGCCGCCCGGGCGACCGGCCGGCTTGGGGCCCTTCTGGAAGCGCGGCTTGAAGGCCGGCGCGCTGCTGCCATCGCCCTGCTCTTCGCCCGGCTCGACCTTGCGCATCTGCAACTGCTGGCCGGACACCCACACCT
>DALZZG010000031.1:0-26924 GCA_031987665.1 Stenotrophomonas sp.
AAGGTCGGCCTGCACAAGGCACGTCGCGCCACCCAGTTCTCCAAGCGTTAATCGCCTTGGGGTGGGGTTCTCTGGAATCCCACTGGGAAAGCAAAAGCCCGGCTTCGGCCGGGCTTTTGTCGTTCTGGGGATCGGAATGTCCTGCGTAGCCCGGGTAAGCGAAGCGCACCCGGGGAATGCGGGATGTCCGGAAGATTGTGGTAATCGTGGGGGCGCGGATTTTGCGTCGTTGGCGCTTTGGAAATTTTCTGCCGTCTGACGGATGGCTGTGATCCCGGGTGCGCTTTCGCTTACCCGGGCTACGGGTTCGTGGAGGCTGGAAATTCCGGTCAAAAGAAAAGGCCCGATCTTTCGATCGGGCCTTTCATGTTTGGCTGCCCCGGATGGATTCGAACCACCGAATGCCTGAGTCAGAGTCAGGTGCCTTACCGCTTGGCGACGGGGCAATGTAGGCGATTATTATCGCATTTCCCTGTACGGATGCCAATGCTGGCGAACCGTGGTGGCTATGGGTGGACTCGAACCACCGACCCCAGCATTATGAGTGCTGTGCTCTAACCGGCTGAGCTACATAGCCTCAGGGAGCCCGCAATTTTGGGGAACTTGGGCAGACCTGTCAATAGATTTCTTTCACGCTTGTGGCTTGCAGCGGGCCATGGCAGAGTCCAAGGCAGTAGAAATATTAGGAGTCCGCATCGTGATCGATCCGGACGGCTATCGACCGAATGTCGGCATCGTGCTGATGCGCGAGGATGGGCAGGTGTTCTGGGCGCGCCGTGTGCGCCGGGATGGCTGGCAGTTCCCGCAGGGCGGCATGAATACCGATGAGACGCCGGTCGAAGCCATGTATCGCGAGCTGCAGGAAGAGACTGGCCTGTTGCCTGAGCACGTCGAAGTGCTGGGGGCGACGCCGGGCTGGCTGCGCTACCGTCTGCCCAGCCGGGCCATCCGCCGCAACGAACGCCAGGTCTGCATCGGCCAGAAGCAGGTCTGGTTCCTGCTGCGCCTGACCGGCGACGAAGCGCATGTGAAGCTGGACCACACCGACAGCCCGGAGTTCGACCACTGGCGCTGGGTGGATTTCTGGTATCCGGTGGAGCATGTGGTGATCTTCAAACGCGGCGTTTACGCACGCGCGCTGCGGCATCTGGCGCCGTTGGCGCGTGGCATCGCGGGGACAGGGGTGGAGGCGATGCCGGTGTCGGCACAGAACGCCTGGCTGCCCGGCAACACCGCCGGCCATGACCGTCCCCGCAAGCGCCAACGCCGTCCGGGAACATGGCGTAAAAAGATTAATAACGATTAACGGGTGGAATTGACAATCATTCCCGTTTGCGCTGAAATGCTGACAGCCAATCAAGGCTGCCCAGCGAGCATCCATCCGTGTACGTCTGCATCTGCAACGGGGTTACCGACCATCAGATCCGTGAAGCCGCACTTGCCGGCTGCGACAGCGTGTCCGAGCTGACGATGCGTACCGGGTGCGGCTCCAACTGCGGCTCGTGTCTGGACATGGCTGCAGGCCTGCTGGAAGAGGCTCGCGGCACCCGCGAGCTGCCGTTGCCACTGCTGCAGGTCGCTGCCTGACGCCTGCCCACCGCTGTCATGTCAGCGGAACTGGCGGCTAATGATCACGATTCGCGTTCCTTCATTGTCATGCCGCAAGCGGTAAAGTGCGCCCGTCAACACCGTCGGAGCACGCACCATGAAGGGCGACGCCAAAGTCATCGAATTCCTCAACAAGGTCCTCTACAACGAGCTGACCGCGATCAACCAGTACTTCCTGCACGCCAAGATGCTGAAGAACTGGGGCCTGAAGGAACTGGCCGAGCACGAGTACAAGGAATCGATCGACGAGATGAAGCACGCCGATGCGCTCTCCGATCGCATCCTGTTCCTTGAGGGTCTGCCGAATTTCCAGGCGCTGGGCAAGCTGCGCATCGGTGAGAACCCGACCGAGATCATCAAGTGCGATCTGGCGCTGGAGATGGAAGCGGTGAAGGTGCTGCGTGATGCGGTGGCCTACGCCGAAACCATCGGTGACTACGTCAGCCGCGAGCTGTTCGTGAAGATTCTGGATTCGGAAGAAGAGCACATCGACTGGCTGGAAACCCAGCTGGATCTGATCGAGCGCATCGGCGAGCCGAATTACCTGCTCACCAAGATCGAAGACTGATCGCGCGTTCCGTTTCGACAACGCCCTGCATGGCAAGCGCCGTGCAGGGCGTTTTGTTTGTGGGGTGACTCAGCGGCCCTGCAGGCGCGACTGGTAGCCGGCCAGCGCGATGCGTGCGCGGGCGAACTCGGCGATCACCAGGGCCACCATCACGGCCGGACGTTCCAGCGTGCCGGTGCGCGCGGCATGTTCGACCCGGCGCGCGGCTTCGGAAAGCGCCAGTGCACCCAGGTTGGCGCTGGCGGACTTCAGGCTGTGGGCCTGTTCGCGCAGGATGTTGCCGTCGCTGACGGCAGCCGCTGCCTGCAGCTGTGCGACCTGCGCGGGGGCGTCGTCCAGGAACACCGCGATGATGGCGCCGGTTTCTTCGCCGGCAATCTCGAACAGATCGTCGAGTACCGTCTGGTCCAGTACCGGCAGCGTGATGCTCTCGGCCTGTGTGGCGGTGGACGGGGTATCGTTGGTGTTGGAATCGGAGGCTTGCATGGTGGGCTGGATGATAGCGGACGGCGGCAAGCGCCGATGAGACTGCAGGCACGCTTGCAGTTGCTGGCGTGAAATGGGCTTGGACAGGTAGTCATCCATGCCGATGTCCAGGCAGCGTTCGCGGTCGCCGGCCATGGCGTTGGCGGTCATCGCGATGATGGGCAGGCGCTGCGCGTGGTTGGCCGCTTCGTGCTCGCGCCAGCGTGTGGTGGCGGCGTAGCCATCGAGCACCGGCATCTGGCAGTCCATCAGCACCGCGTCGTATGTGGCGGCCTGCAGCTTCTCCAGCGCGATGGCGCCATTGGTGGCGGTATCGATCTCGCAGCCCAGTACCTTGAGCAGCTTCTGCGCCACCATCAGGTTGACCGGGTTGTCTTCGACAAGCAGCACGCGCATGCCGGCAAGTTCTGCCTGCGCGTTGCTGGCTGCGGCCTGTGCTGCAGGGGCGGGTGCGGCGGGGGCTGGAGCCGTAACGACGACCGGCGGAGCCTGCACGGGCCTGGCGGCAGGTTCCGGTGTGGTGACGATGAACGGTGCTGCTGCCGTTTCCTCGGCTGAGGTATTGAGCGGACGATCGGCTAGGGCGTCGCGCAGTTCCGCGTCGCTCGATTGCCGTGACAGCAGCGTGGCACGCTCGCGCAGGGCGTCGTTGACCGGACCGTCGTTGCACAGCCACAGCAGACGCGGCGCGGTGCTGCCGATGCGCTCGACGGCGCGCTGCAGTGCGGGCGCACCCTGCTGCAGTGAGGGCAGGTCACCAATGACGGCGTACAGGCGATGGCTGTCGGGGCCGCGCAGGTAATCCAGCGCTTCCTGCAGGTTGGTGGACGTGTTGAGCTGGTAGCCCCAGGTGGGCAGCGTGCGCTGCAGGCGCTGGCGCAGGCGCGCCTCATCGCTGACCAGCAGCACCTGCCGCGCGCGGCGCAGGTGTTCGGGTTGGTGCAGGTCACCGATGACCTTGAGCAGCGGAATCTCGAACCAGAAGGTGGCACCCTGGCCCGGCCGCGACTTCACACCGATGTTGCCGCGCATCAGCTCGACGATGCGTTTGCAGATGGCCAGGCCCAGGCCCGTGCCGCCGTACAGGCGCGTGGTGGAGGCGTCGGCCTGGGTGAAGGCGTTGAACAGGCGCTGCTGCTGGGCGTCATCCAGACCGATACCGGTGTCGCGCACCTCAAACCGCAGCTGATGCTGGGCCGGTGTTTCGCCCAGCCGCGTGACGCGCACTTCCACGCTGCCGCGCTCGGTGAACTTGATGGCATTGACCAGCAGGTTGCCCAGCACCTGGCGCAGCCGCACGGGATCGCCGCGCACCGACAGGCGCACGGCCGGATCGATATGCAGCGCCAACCGCAGGCCCTTGTGCTCGGCCGCGCGGCTCATCAGCTGCAGCATGCCTTCCAGGGTTTCGCGCAGGTTGAAGGTGGTGACTTCCAGCTCCAGCTTGTTCGCTTCGAGCTTGGAGTAATCCAGGATGTCATCGACGATGCGGAACAGCTGGCGCGAGCTGTCGGTGGCGGTGCCCAGCATGCTGCGCTGTTCAACATCCAGCGGCCCCTGCGCGATCATTTCCAGCATCGGCAGGATGCCGTTGAGCGGCGTGCGGATTTCGTGGCTCATGGTGGCCAGGAATTCGCCCTTGGCCAGGGTGGCGGCTTCGGCGGCCTGCTTGGCCTGCAGGAGCTCCTGCTCCAGCTTGCCGTGGCGCTGTTCGGCCTGGCGCAGGCGCTTGGCTTCCAGCTGCAGTTCTTCGTGCTGCCGCTGCAGCGTGCTCGCCTGACGGTACTGGCTGCCGCCATGGATGGCCGCCAGCAGGGCGGCCAGTGCGGCGGCGCCGGCGGTTGCCGGCGCGGTGAAGGGGGGCAGCTGCGGCAGAAACGCGCAGCCAACGGAAACCGCGGCACAACCGGCCGCAACCCAGGCCCAGTTGCGCGCTGCCCCCTGCGGCGCTGTCACTTCAGAGCACCGCGTTCTGGAAGTCGAAGTTGAGTTCGTTGCCGGCGCGCTGCACCACGTTGCCCTGGATGAAATCCACGCCCCCCATCCACATGGCGGCGGCGGCCTGCGGGTCTTCGATCTGCTGGCCGATGATCTGCAGGTTGGCGCGGTGGGCCTTGTCGATGATGCCGCGCAGTTCGTCGCGCAGCTTCTGGTTGGCGTGGCTGCCGGCATAGCGCGAGGCCACGCGCACGAAGCCCAGCGGCAGCTGGGTGAGCAGGGCTTCGGCTTCGTCGCCCGGCTCGAACTGGCTCAGGCAGAACTGCACGCCGACCGGCATCAGCCGCGCGCAGAACTGCTGCAGGCTGACCGCATGCACCAGCGCGTCGGACAGACGCACGTCGATGACCAGACCATTGCCGGGAATCTGGCGATCCTTCAGCGCGGCCAGCAGCCAGTCGGCGTAGGCCGAGCGCGCGAGCGTCCGCAGCGACTGCGAGACGAACAGGCGCATCGGCGGCGTGGCGAACTGGTAGCGGTGCAGCAGGCCGAGTGCGTGCTCGATCACCTGCTGGTCAAGGTCGGCGATGCGACCCGCGGCTTCGGCGGCAGGAATGACCTGCCCGGCCGACAGCAGTGTGCCGTTGCTCTGGCGCAGGCGCAGCAGCACCTGGTACTGCGCGGTGTCGCTGCCGGCCACGGCCACGATGGGCTGGTAGGCCAGCTCCAGCTGGCCTTCGAGCAGGGCCAGGTGTTCCTTGTTCTGGGTGACGTCTTCGTTGACGAAGGCGGCGACACCGTTGTTGGCCAGGCGCGCCTGCAGCGCGGTGCGCTCGACGGCCTCCAGCCCGGCGTCGGCATCGGCGAAGCCCTGCGACAGGTTGGCGTAGCCCACCGCGCAGCGCAGGAACACCGATTCGTCATCGCGCACGGCAAACGGCTGCGCGGACAGCGCATCGCGGACCTGCGACGCGAGTGCGGCCACGCCGGCTTCATCCAGCCCGCGCGCCAGCAGCAGGAAACTGTTGTCATTCAGACGTGCCAGCAGGTGCGGCTGCAGTGCCTTGGACAGACGCTGGCCGGCCTGCACCATCAGGCGCTCGAAGCTGGCATAGCCGTAGCGTTCGCGCAGGCCGAGCGCGCTGGCGATCTCGACGAACATCAGTCCGCCGGGCTGCTTGTCGGCCAGTGCGGTCTCCAGCTGCTGCATCACGTTGTGACGGGTGGGCAGGCCGGTTTCCGGGTTGTTCAACAGCGGGCCGGCATCGCCGCGGCCCTGTGCCTGCTGGCGGTTGCGGCGGATGCGGTTGGCCACCGCCGCCACCAGATGGCGCGGGCGGATGGGCTTGACCAGTACGTCGTCGGCGCCGCAGTCGAGTACCTCGAACTGACGGTCCGGGTCGGCCTCGCCGGTCAGGAACACGATGGGCAGCAGCTGCTGGTGCGGCTGCTGGCGGATCATCGCGGTCAGGCGCATGCCGTCCAGGCCAGGCATGTGCAGGTCCATCAGGATCAGGTCGGGGCGGTGTTCGGTGATGGCCTGCTGCACGCCATCGACATCCATCTGCACGAAGGCCTGCATGCCGGCGCCGTGCAGCACGCTCTGCGCGAACAGGGCCTGCGAACGGTTGTCTTCGACGATGAGCACCCGGTACGGGGTGTCGTCGCCCGCGGCGGCGGCACTGGGTGCCAGCGCGGCGGCGCCGGTTGCTTTCAGCTGCGCCTGCACGACCTCGGCCGGCGGCGCGTTGCGCACACTCCAGCGCTGCCAGTAATCGGCGGGCGGGGGTTCGGCACGAACAGGGCGGCCGCTCTGGATTAGGGTGTCGGTGCTGGCCATCTTCACTCCCGGTAGACCGGGGATTATGCGGTCAATGAGGCGGTGGCAGCGAATGATCGCCGCTGCCGGTGACAGATGCATCCGCTGCGGCTGGCGCACCGAACAGGCGCTTGATGCCACGCCACAGCATGCGCCAGACCAGCCACACCACCAGCGCGCCGATGATGCTGGCACCCAGCACGAAGGCCAGTGCCAGCCACGGATGCGCCAGTGCCAGTGCCAAGCCGCCGATGACCACGCCGTCCTCGGCGGTGGAGGCGATCCAGTTGCTGGCCGGTTCCGGCGAGGTGTTGAGCAGGGCGCGGGTGCCGGCCTTCAGCCCGTGGCTGGCCAGCGCGACGCCGGCACCTGCGGCAAGCACGCCGGTACTCAGTTCGCCATCGGGCGACAGCGTGGCCGCGGCGAGGAATGCACCAGCCGGCACGCGCGCCAATGTCTGGAACAGGTCCCAGATCGAATCCACGCCGGGAATCTTGTCGGCGAAGAATTCGGTGATGGCCAGCGCACCCGACGTGCCCAGCACCCACCAGGATTCGGTGGCCTGCAGCGCGGGGGGCAGGTCCACCCAGCCCATCACACCGGCCAGGCCGACGCCGAACACGGTCAGGTAGACACGGATGCCAGCCAGCCAGGCCAGCAGGATGCCGATGACGAACACATGGGCTTCGGTCATTGGAGTGGATCCGGCAAGGGAACTGTGAGCAGGATCGCAACTATCGGGTAAGCCCGCGATGATTGCCAGATGCCGCCGCGCAGCATTCAGGCGGGTGCAGTCGTTTACACTGGCCCGCTGACCCAGACGGAGCATCGGCGGACGTCCTGCCCGGGAGCCGCCCAAGCCTGCCATGACACCGCGACCTTCTTCCCGATTCCAGATCACGCCGCGTGGCAGCAGCGGTGGTGGACGTCCGCGCTGGCTGCCGCTGGCCGTGCTGGCCGGCGCCTGGCTGGTGTCGCTGCTGCTGGTGGGCTGGCTGTCCGCGCGCTATGCCTCGCCCGATGGCGGTGGCCAGCGCCAGCAGCTGCGCCAGACCGAGCAGCAGGTACAGGCACAGCTGAAGCAGATTGAGGAGCTGCGCCAGCGGCAGGCGACATTGGAGGCTTCAGACAAGATCAGCCGTGCCGCAAATACAGAGGTACAGGCCTCCCTGGCTGAACGTGACGAGGAAATCGCAGGCCTGCGGGCGGACGTGGCCTTCTATGAGCGGCTGGTGGGTGCCACCAGCCAGCGCAAGGGGCTGAACGCGCATTCGGTGGAATTCGCAGCTGAAGCCGCCGGCAGCTGGCATTACAACGTGGTGCTCACCCAGAACCTCAACCGCGGGGCCATCAGCCAGGGGCAGATGCGCTTTTCCGTGGAGGGGGTGAAGGACGGCAAGCTCGCCACCCTGAGCTGGGATGATCTGCACCAGCGCAAGGCCGAGCCGGGCAAGGATTACTCGTTCCGCTACTTCCAGCAGCTGGATGGTAGCGTGATGTTACCCAAGGACTTCACACCGCAACGTGTGCGAGTCTCACTGTCTGGCCCGGGGGGGAGCGCCAACCAGACCTTTGACTGGAAACTCGCCGGCAACGGCAGAGGGGAATGAAGATGTTCGGAAGCAAATCCAACCGCGACAGCCAACTGGTCGTGGACGCGTTGATCGGGCCGCAGGTGGAGATCCGTGGCGACGTGGTGTTCAGTGGCGGCCTGTACCTGGAGGGGAAGGTGCTGGGCAAGGTCGTGGTCGAAGAGGGCGCCAGCGGCACCCTGACCGTGGCCGAGCAGGGCCAGATCGAAGGCGAGGTGCGTGCCACCGTGGTGGTGCTCAGCGGCCGCCTGGAAGGCGACGTGCACGCCAGCGAGCGCATCGAGCTGACCCCGACCGCCCGCGTCACCGGCAACGTGCATTACCAGGTGGTGGAGATGAGCGCGGGTGCGCAGCTCAACGGCCGTCTGGTGCATGCCGCGGCGGTGGCCGCGCTGCCGGCACCGGACGGAAAATCACCCGCTGTGTTGCAGCACGTGAAAGCGGCCAGCGCTTGAAACCGTAACCGGCGGCCCCCATGCTGGGCGCATGAGTACGCTAGTTTCCCTGCCGGGCGCCCAGCCTGCGCCTGCTTACCAGTCCCTGGACCGCCCGCTGAACTTCACGCCGGCTGCGGCGGCCAAGGTGCGTGAGTTGATCCAGGGCGAAGGCAACGATGCCCTGGCCCTGCGTGTCTACATCCAGGGGGGCGGCTGCTCGGGCTTCCAGTACGGTTTCGAGTTCGACGAGAACCGTGCCGACGACGATCTGGCGGTGGTCACCGAAGGGGTGACCCTGCTGGTCGATCCGCTGAGCCTGCAGTACCTGATGGGCGCTGAGGTGGATTACAGCGAGAGCCTGACCGGCGCGCAGTTCGTGATCCGCAACCCCAACGCCCGCACTACCTGCGGCTGCGGCAGCAGCTTCACGGTCTGATCCGGCACGCGGTGCATACCGCGTGGCTTGCGGCCGCCACGCTTTGGCGGCAGGCTCTGAACGATGCTGACATCTGATTCTTCCTTCGCCGGTTACGCCTTCGCGGGGGCACCGCTGGACCGTGCCGACGCGCTGCGAGGCGATGCCGAGGCGCTGGCCACGTTGTGGCCCGAGGCCAAGGTGCTGGTGCTTGATGCCGATGGCACCGCGTTCGCCGACGATCACGGGCAGCCCTTCGTGGCCACGGGCCAGCAGCTGGGGGCCGGGCCGGGCGCGGCGATCTTCCTGGGGCGTGACGCCAATGGCGCGCCGTGGTTCGTGGCCGAGGCCGCCAGCCTCACCGTGCAGGCACCGCAGCGCATCGACCTGCGCCAGGCCGCCGCCAACTGGCCGGCCGAGGCGGCGGACATCTTCAGTTATGCCCGTGGCATGTCGTACTGGCATTCGCGCAACCGCTACTGCGGTGTGTGCGGTGCCGCCATCCGCTTTGGCCGCGCAGGTTTCATCGGTCATTGCGACCAATGCGGCACCGAGCATTACCCGCGCGTGGACCCGGCGGTGATCGTGGCGGTGGAGAACCAGGGCCGGCTGCTGCTGGGCCGCCAGCCCAACTGGGCACCGCGCCGGTACTCGGTGCTGGCCGGTTTCGTCGAGCCGGGCGAGAGTTTCGAGCAGACCGTGGCGCGCGAGGTGTTCGAGGAATCGAAGGTGCGGGTGCTGCAGGCCCGCTACCTTGGCACCCAGCCGTGGCCGTTCCCGGGCGCGCTGATGGTCGGCTTCATGGCCACCGCGCAGGACGACACGCCCACGGTCGATGGCGAGCTGGAGGACGCGCGCTGGTTCAGCCTGGCCGACGTCACCGCCGCGATGCAGCGCGAGCATGCCGATGATGGCGAAGGCATCCTGCTGCCGCCGCGCATTTCCATCGCCCGCAGCCTGATCGACCACTGGGTACAGCGCCAGTAGGCCTGACCCCACCGCGGCCATCGCCTGGGCCTACAATCACAGGCCGGAGGGAATGCATGTTCACGACACTGGTAGCGGTGATCGCAGCACTGGTGCTGGGCCATCTGGCGCCCGTATTCATGGCCGCTGTGCGGGACTGGCGCTGGTACGGCCGTTGGCTGGGCTGGCTGCAGGGCCATGCGGGCGACGAGGAACGGGGTGGCGGCCGGTTCTGGCTGGCGCTGCCCATCGTGCCCTGCGTGCTGCTGGTGGCGCTGCTGCAGTGGGCGCTGGCGGGGCGGTTGTTCGGCCTGCCGTCGCTGGTGTTCGGCGTGGTGATGCTGGCGCTGTGCTGGGGCCCGCGTGATCTGGACCGGGATGTGGAAGCGGTGATCGACGCCGAGGATGCGGGCAGCCGCGACACCGCCGTGGGCCACCTGCAGGCGGCGGGTGGCAGCATGCGCGGGAACGCGCCGTCGCTGGTCGAAGCCACGCTGGTGGATGCGCTGCGGCGCTGGTTCGCGCCGTTGTTCTGGTTTCTGCTGCTCGGCCCGGCAGGTGTGCTGGGCTATCGCCTGCTGGCGCAATCGGTGGAGGGGCCGCAGTCGGCTCAGGTGAGCGCGGCCAGCCGAGAGGGCGGGCAGTGGTTGCTGGGCCTGCTGGAATGGCCGGTGGCGCAGTTCATGACGATGGCCATGGCGCTGGTGGGCAACTTCGAGACGGTGTTCACGGCGTGGCGGCAATCGCCCAGCCGCTGGGGCACCGGGCTGGAGACGCTGGGCAAGGCTGCGCGTGCCAGCGTGGGTGCCGAACTGGTGGAAGAAGCAGAAGAAGCACGCCTGTCAGGCCAGGTGCCCGTGGACGAGCGCTACCCGGAGCTGCGCGATGCCATGAGCCTGGTCTGGCGCATGTTGCTGCTGTGGATGGTGCTGCTGGCCCTGCTGGTGATTGCCGGCTGGGTGGGGTGATCCATGCGCTGGCTCAGGCGGCGGATCAGCCGGGCGCGAGCAGGTTGAAGGGATACCAGGGCAGGTTGCGCAGCACCCAGAAGGCGCTGATCAGCACCAGCCAGGGAATCGGCCGCGCGATCTGTTTCACCAGCGGTTGCCAACGGGCAGGCCACAGGCCCGCGCCGTGCAGGGCCATGATCACCATCGGGACCAGGGCGAGCACCAGCAAGGGGTTCATCGCCATCGCCTGCGGCAGATCCAGATGGACCAGTGCGTGCAGGCAGCGCGTGCTGCCGCAGCCGGGGCACCAGATGCCGGTGAGGGCGTAGAACGGGCAGGGGGGCAGCGGATTGCCCGCGGCGTTGGGATCGACCCGACCGAGAACCGCGACCGCGCCCACGCCGATGCCGACGATCGCGGCCAGCGGCGCGTAACGGAACAGCTGTTGCGGGAAATGCATGTTCAGCGGAAAACACACAGGCCGGCTGCATGCAGCCGGCCTGTGGCGTACATCAGTAGCTGGAGCCGCCGGTCATCGCGCCGCCCGCACCCAGCACCACGAAGACGATGACGTACAGGATGACCAGGACCAGCCATGCGCCTGCCGACCAGATGGCCCACTTCTTGGCCTTTTCCGAGGCATCACGTGCACCGGCGATGTCGCCGGCGGCCAGCAGGCCGTTGACCTTCGCCGCGTGGATGATCGACACGATGCCCAGCGGCAGGCAGCAGAACAGGGTGGACAGGATCGCCCAGACGAGGTTGTTGGAAACGACAGGACTGCTGGTGTTCACGTAAAGCTCCTTGTTGAAATATCAGCGTGACTTGCAGGAATTTGCCGCAAGCAGCGGCGAGATGATCATTGTCGCCACCCAGCACAGCGGCCAGGTGATGAAGCCAATGAAAATGAAACACAGCAGGAAGTTGACGAAGGCCAACGCCCAGTAGCCGAACATGATGAACAGGCCGGCGACCACGTTGCCAGCGTACAGATGGCCAATACCGAACACCTGGAACAGCCCGGGCACCGCTTCCAGCAAGGCGGCGACGCCCCCGGATTTATGCGGGTGGTAATAGTGGTGCACCTGTTGTGGCGCGCCGGGTGCTGCGGTGTGCACCACCGGCAACGGCGGTGTGACGTCGTGATCCATGACTCCCCTTGGTGAAGACCTGCCGCAAGTTCCCCCTGGCGGCATATCCGGGCCTAGCGTAGCCAGTTGTCTTACATCTTGGAAGCATGAATTCTCATGCTTCACTGCCTCTTAACGCACGAACCTGTGCTTCCAGATGCGCGGCGTCGGTGGCGTGCCCATTCACCGGTGGCGCGGCCTCCACTTCCACATGCGCGCGGAAGCGGCGCGGCACGCGCATACGACCCAGTCGGGTGTCGCGGCGGCTCCACATGCTGGCCCACATGCCCTTCAGCGCCATGGGCACCACGGGTACCGGGCGGCGGGCGAGGATCTTCTCCACGCCGCTCTTGAACGGGGCGATTTCGCCATCGCGGGTCAGTGCGCCCTCGGGGAAAATGCAGACCAGCTCGCCTGCAGCCAGCGCCGCGTCCACCTCATCGAAGGCGCGCTGCATCAGCGCGGCGTCTTCCTTGGGGCTGGCGATGGGGATGGCCTTGGCGGTAGTGAAGATCCAGCGCATCACCGGGATGTTGAAGATCTTGTAGTACATGACGAAGCGCACCGGGCGCGGGATCACCGCCGACAGGATCAGCGCATCCATGTAGCTGACGTGGTTGCAGACGATCAGCGCCGGGCCTTCATCGGGCACGTTCGCCTCCACCCCGCGCACCTTCAGCCGGTACAGGCCGCGCACCATCAGCCAGCTGAGGAAGCGCATCAGGAATTCGGGGACGATGCTGAAGATGTAGATGGCCACCACGGCGTTGGCGATGGCCAGCGTCAGGAACAGCTGCGGGATGCTCAGGCCGGGCAGCGGCAAGGTATGCCCGGCCACCGTGATGCTCTTCATCTGCAGCACGATGCCGACGACCGCGGCCAGCACGATGAAGCCGGAGTTCTGGATGTTGAGCGCGGCGAACACGCGCGACATTTCCGATTTCGGCGAGCGGCTCTGGATCAGCGCGAACAGCGGCACCACGAAGAAGCCGGTGAACAGACCGATGCCGAGCAGGTCGATGGCGATGCGCCAGCTGCCCGGCTGCTGCATGAAGCCGGCCACGTCCAACCCGGTGGCGGTCACAATACCGGTGCGCGCGAAGTACAGGTCGAACAGGAAGGCGCTCATGCCGAACGCACCCAGCGGCACCAGGCCGATTTCGACGGTACGCCCGGAGAGCTTTTCGCACAGCAGCGAGCCGGTGCCGGTGCCCAGCGAGAACAGCGCCAGCGCGAAGATGTACAGCGTGGGGCCGCCGCCCAGGTTGACCACGGCATAGGTGGGCAGCTGCGAGGTGAGCACGGTGCCGAAGAACCAGAACCAGGACACACCGAGGATGGAGTTGCGTACCGCCACCTGCTTCTTGGCCAGGCGCAGTACCGCCAGCGATTCGGTGATCGGGTTCCAGTTGATCTTCAGTTCGGGCGCGCCCGCATCCACGCGCGGAATCATGCGTGAGACGACATTGCCCAGCACCGCCAGCGCGATGATGGCCACTGCCGCGACGATGGGGCCCTGACTACCGGCAAGGGCGAAGATCAGGCCACCGGCGATCATGCCGGTGAGGATGGAGATGGACGTGCCCATTTCCACCAGGCCATTGCCGCCGGTCAGCTCCTCCGGCTTGAGGATGGACGGCAGCACCGAATATTTCACCGGGCCGAACAGGGTGGACTGCAGGCCGGTGCAGAACAGCGCCACCAGCAGTACCGGCATGCTCTGGGTGAGGAAGCCCACCGCCGCCAGCGTCATGATGACGATCTCCATCGTGGTGGTGATCACGATGAGTTTCTGCTTTTCCAGCTTCTCGGCGATCTGCCCGGCCAGGGCGGAGAACAGGAAGTAGGGCAGGATGAACAGTGCCGGCGCCAGGTTGGTATAGAGCGTGCGCTCCTCGCTGCTCACCCCGAGGTAGAACAGCAGGCCGATGATGGCCTGGCGGTAGATGTTGTCGTTGAACGCGCCCAGCGCCTGGACGATGAAGAAGGGCAGGAAGCGGCGTTGCCTGAGCAGGGCGAACTGGTTGTGGCCGGACATCGGGTCTCCTCGGTGCTGCGCGGCACATTAGCAGAGCCGCGTCATGCTGCCTGCATGCAGGGCGGTGTCCGTGCGCTTCCGACAACGCCGGCAATGATGAACGCGTGTTTGTGTCATCACGCCGACGGGGCCAGACTGGCGCACCGGTTTTCCCCACAGATCACGCATGTCCCCCACCCCCGACCGCCCCGTGGCGCTCAGCCACGCGCGGGTACTGCTGCTGGCCACGGCCACCGGCCTGATCGTCGCCAGCAACTATTACGCGCAGCCACTGCTGCAGCTGCTGTCGGAGGTGTTCCAGGTCAGCGCCACGCAGGTGGGCTGGGTGGTGACCGTTGCGCAGCTGGCTTACGCCACCGGTCTGTTGCTGATCGTGCCGCTGGGCGACCGCTTGGAACGGCGGCGGCTGATCGTGGGCCTGTTCGTGCTGGCCGCCGTGGGGCTGGCGATCAGCGCTACCGCCCATCATTTCAGCCAGCTGCTGCTCGGCACCGCGCTTGCGGGCCTGAGCGCTGTGGCGGCGCAGGTGATCATTCCGCATGCGGCATCGCTGACCGCACCCGAGCACCGGGGCCGCGTGGTCGGCACGCTCATGGCGGGTCTGCTGCTGGGCATCCTGCTGGCGCGTACGGCCTCCGGCGTGATGGCCGGGCTGGTGTCATGGCACAGCATCTACTGGCTGGCCTGCGGCGTGCTGCTGGTGCTGGCGGTGGTGCTGACGCGGATGCTGCCCCCCCCAGCCCACGGCGACGCTGTCCTATCCACGGCTGCTGGGCTCGGTGCTGGCGCTGCTGCGAGACGAGCCGGTGCTGCGCCGTCGCTCGCTGCTGGGCGCGCTGCTGTTTGCCGGCTTCAGTGTGTTCTGGACGGCCTTGGCCTTCCTGCTGTCCGGGCCGGATTACGGGTATTCGCTGGCGAGCATCGGCCTGTTCGGTCTGGTGGGCGCGGCGGGTGCTTTGGCGGCCAGCCGTGCGGGGCGGCTCAGCGACCGTGGGTTCGGCGTGTGGGTGGCGGGTGGTGGTCTGGCGATGCTGCTCGTGTCATGGGGGGTGCTGCTGCTCGCGCCGCAGTCGCTGGTGGCGCTGATCGCCGGCGTGCTGCTGCTGGACGTGGCCGTGCAGGCGGTGCATATCAACAACCAGAGCGCGATCTACCAGCTGGATGAAGCGGCACGCAGCCGCATCACGTCGGCCTACATGACCTGCTATTTCATTGGTGGCGCGGTGGGCTCGGCGTTGAGCACGGCGGCGTGGACGCGGTTCGGCTGGAACGGCGTGTGTGTGCTGGGCGGAGTGCTGGCGCTGCTGGCCGGCCTGGTGTTCGTGCACGCGCGGGCAAAAGCCACGTAGTGCCGAGCCATGCCCGGCAGGGGCTTGGCTGGAAAGGCGCAGCGGAGCATGGTTCCGCTCTACGGGGTGGGGTGCGGTTGAATGGTCTGTGGCAGGACGGCTTCCGCGGCGGTGGTGCGCAGCCTGGGCAGCAGGCGGAGCATCAGGGCCAGCTGGGTGCGGACCAGGCGGGTCTTGTCGTCGATGTCGTCGGGCAACTGCTCCAGCGCATCGGCAAGCGCGATCTCTTCTTCCTGCGCAGGTGCCGCCTCGCGCTTCGACAAGGCGTCGGCCAGCTGTGACAGCGACTGCTGCAGGCGCTCATGGCCTGCATTGATCAGTGGATCATCGTTGACCGTGTCCGACTGCGCACGGTGCGCACCCAGCGCGGACAGGTAGCCCAGCAGGGTGTTGGACAGCGCCAGGAACCGAAAGCCCCCATCGAGATTGCCGCGCGCATAGCCCGGCTCGCGCAGCATGTTGGACAGGGCGACCGACAGGGCCACGTCGGCGTTGTGCATGTCGCGTCGGGCGATGCGGTAGGGCAGGTCGTCGCGCATGCCGCTGCGGTACTGGCCCAGCACTTCATCCAGATACGCTGTGCTGGTGCTGACCACCTGTGCCATCACCTTGTGCAGCCGGCGGCCTTCCCAGTCGGGCAGGATCAGCAGCGAGGCGATGGCCGCGATGGCGCAGCCGATCAGCGTGTCGAACAGCCGTGGCCATAGCAGCACGAAGCCATCGCCGAGCAGGTTGAAGCACAGCAGCGCCATCACCGTGATCGCGGCGGTGGCGACGAGGTAGCGGTCCGTGCGGGTGAAGAAGAACAGCAGTGCCGCCGCCAGCGCCAGCAGCAGCTGCAGCTCCGTGCCGGGGAACAGCTGCATCAGTGCCCAGGTCACGCCCAAGCCCAGCAGGGTGCCTGCGATGCGCTCCACCAGCCGGCGGCGGGTGGCGCCGAAGTGTGGGCGGCACACGAACACGATGGTCAGCAGGATCCAGTAACCGTTGTCCGGGTTCACCAGCATGAGCACTGCATAGCCCGCGATCAGCGCCAGGGCGATGCGCACGCCATGACGGAACAGCAGCGAGCCGGGCGTGAGCGCCTGACGCAGGCGCGTGATCATCTCACGCAGCGTATGTGGCGAGGAATCACGCAGGCGGGTGTCGATGCCTTCCAGCGGCGTGTCGGCCAGCGAGGCTTCGGACAGCTGCCGCTCGATGCTGCCCAGATTGTGCGCAAGCAGCTGCAGCGAGCCGAGCAGCCGCGCCCACTGCGGGCGCTGCTGTTCGCGCAGGAACTGCAGGGATTCGTGCAGGTCGCGCCCCGCCTGACGCGCCTGTTCGCCGTAGTCGAACGGCTGGCGCAGGCGGATGGCCTGGCCCAGCATCTGGCAGGCCTTGCCCTGCAGCGACAGCAGGCGGCGGCAGCGGTACAGCACGTCGCTGTGGAAGAAGGCGTCGGCCAGTTGTTCGTAGGGGTAATGCGAGGAGCTGGCGCGCTCGTGGAAATCCTGCGCCATGTAGTACAGCCGGAAGTACAGCCCGGACTGCACGCCGGGGCGCCCGGAGCGGCCGAAGCGGCTGAGGATGGCGGTCTTGGCGGTGTTGAGTGCCTGCACCACGCGCACGTTCTGCTCGGCCAGCGCCAACCGGCGTGTTTCAAGATTGCCGTTGCGCACCGGCTCGAACAGATCGGCCTTGAGCTGCAGGTAGCGGCCCAGCTCGAAGAACAGACGCGCCAGCCGCTCGCGCACCGGGCGGTTGGCGAACATGGCCGCCCACAGCACCGACAGCGCGCCATACCACGCAGCGCCCACCAGCAGCGGAATCATCTCGCGCCACGCCGCCGGCGCAGGCGCATGTTGATCCAGTGCGATCATCGCGTAGATCGCCAGCGTCACCGTGGCCTGGCCGATGGAGGCGTAGCGCTCGCCCAACGCGCCGAGCAGGGTGAGGCCGAAGGCGGTGAGCGCCAGCGCGGCGATGAAAGGCAGCGGGTGCGGGAACAGATACACCACCGCCACAGCGGCGGCGCTGAAGCACAGCAGCGACAGCAGCACGGACTTGCAGCGGCCCCACCAGTTGTCGTCGGTCTCGGCGATGGCGCTGGCGATGATGCCCAGGAACAGGCCGGGAATCGCCGCTATCTGCTGCTGGTGCCAGCCATAGGCCAACACGGTGGTGAGCGCGATGAACACGCGCAGGCCGTAGCTGGCCTTTTCATGGGCCCAGAGATGGCCAAGCTGGCGTTCTAGACGGGGCATGCGCTCGTGCATCGCCTGATGGTGCGGTCAGCGCCCAGCTTGCTGCGTGGGTGTGACGCTGGCAAGCGATGTGCTTCCACTCCCTCCCTTGCGCCATAGGCGCAGGGGAGGGTTGGGGAGGGGTATGGCTTTTCGCTCCCCCTCGAACACCTCGGAAACGCGACTTAGCCCAGCCCCTGCTCGCGTGCGATCGCACGCCAGCCGATGTCGCTGCGGTGGAATTCGTTGGCCCAGTGGATCCTGTCCACGCCCGCATAGGCATGGCGCTGCGCGTCGCCCACGCTGTCGCCCAGCGCCGCCACGCACAGCACGCGGCCGCCTGCGCTGACCACGTTGCCGTCCGCATCCAGCGCGGTGCCGGCATGGAACACCTTGGCGCTGCCCGGCACATCGCTCAGGCCGCTGATGACATCACCGGTGATCGGCGTTTCCGGATACGGCCTGGCAGCCATCACCACGCCCAGCGAGGGGCGCGGATCCCACTGTGCCTGTACGCCGTCGAGCGCGGCGTCGATGGCGGCTTCCAGCAGGTCCACCAGATCCGACTGCAGGCGCAGCATCACCGGCTGGGTTTCCGGGTCGCCGAAGCGCACGTTGAACTCAATGACCTTGGGCGCGCCGCTGGCGTCGATCATCAGCCCTGCGTACAGGAAGCCGGTGAACGGCACACCATCGGCGGCCATGCCGGCGACGGTCGGTTCCACCACCTCGCGCATCACGCGGGCGTGCACCTCAGGAGTGACCACCGGTGCCGGCGAGTACGCGCCCATGCCGCCGGTGTTGGGGCCGGTGTCACCGTCACCCACGCGCTTGTGGTCCTGGCTGGTGGCCATCGGCAGCGCCACGCGGCCATCGACGATGGAGATGAAACTGGCTTCCTCGCCTTCCAGGAATTCCTCGATCACCACGCGCGCGCCAGCGTCGCCGAAGGCATTGCCGCTGAGCATGTCGCGCACCGCGGCTTCGGCTTCGTCCAGCGTCATCGCCACGATCACGCCCTTGCCGGCAGCCAGGCCATCGGCCTTGATGACGATGGGTGCGCCCTTGTCGCGCAGGTAGGCCAGCGCGGCTTCCACGTCGGTATGCACGGCGTAGAACGCGGTGGGGATGCCATGGCGCGCCAGGAAATCCTTGGCGAAGGCCTTGCTGCCTTCCAGCTGCGCGGCGGCGGCGGTGGGCCCGAAGATGCGCATGCCGGCCGTGCGGAACGCATCGACCACGCCGGCCACCAGCGGCACTTCCGGGCCGACCACGGTCAGGCCGACGCCTTCGTCCTGCGCCAGTTTCAGCAGGCCGGCGATGTCGCTCACCTTCACCGCCACGTTGCGGCACTTGCCTTCGGTGGCGGTGCCGGCGTTGCCGGGGGCGACGATGACTTCATCGACGCGGGCGGACTGGGCCAGCTTCCAGGCCAGGGCGTGTTCGCGGCCACCGGAGCCGATGACGAGGATTCTCATGAGGTCAGTTCCTGTGGGGCGTTCAATGGGGGAGGCAATGCGAAGGCTTGAGTTCGACTTCAAAGAACGTCGCGCCCTTGGCATCGACGAAGCGGCGGTGCACGCTGCCACCGGCGGCATAGACCGGTGCCAGTGCAGGTTCCGCGCACAGTTCGGTGATGGCTTCATCCTCGTCGCGACGCAGCGCCTCGAACAGCTCCGGCTTGGCCTTGGCCATGTCCACGCTGGCCTCGGGGAAGCGGATCACGAACACGAGTTCACTGGCGTTGCGGTGCACGGAATCCACCACGAGACCATCACGATACGGCGCCGGCAGCTGCTTGCCGAGTATGTCGATGGCGCTGCGCTGCGCATCGGTCAGCGCGCCGTTGCCGCAGCCGGCAAGCAGCGCGGCGCAGGTGACGGCGACAAGGAGAAGCAGGGTGTTGCGCATCAGCAGTCCTCGCGTTGGACGGAATGGGGGAATGCAATGGTGCAGGTGGCGATCTTCGGGACGATGGTGCCGGCGCGTGGGTGGTGAACCCGACGCGCCGTTGGAGGCGTGCGGTATTGCTGCCAGCACGCGGTGAAGCACGCCGCCCGGTATCTGCCGGGCTGCGATGTGGTGCAGCTCAGTGACGGAAGTGGCGCACGCCGGTGAACACCATGGCGATGCCGTGTTCGTCGGCGGCGGCGATCACTTCGGCGTCGCGCATCGAACCGCCCGGCTGGATCACCGCAGTGATGCCGGCTTCGGCGGCAGCATCCAGACCGTCGCGGAACGGGAAGAAGGCATCCGACGCCATCACCGAACCCGGCACCACCAGACCTGCATCGACGGCCTTGATGCCGGCGATGCGGGCCGAGTACACGCGGCTCATCTGGCCGGCGCCCACACCGATCGTGCGCTGGTCCTTGGCGTACACAATGGCGTTGGACTTGACGTACTTGGCCACGCGCCAGGCGAACAGCAGGTCACGCAGTTCGGCCTCGCTCGGCGCGCGCTGGGTGACGGTCTTCAGCTCGTCCTGGGTCATGCCGCGCGTGTCGGCGCTCTGGATCAGCAGGCCCGAACCCACGCGCTTGGTGTCGTAGTTGTTCTGCGCCGCGCCGGCCGGAATGCGCAGCACGCGCACGTTGGCCTTTTTGGTGCAGTAGTCCAGCGCCGCCGGCTCGTAGTCCGGGGCGATCAGCACTTCGACGAACTGGCGGTCGAGGATGGCCTTGGCGGTGGCCGCGTCCAGCGTGCGGTTGAAGGCGAGGATGCCGCCGAAGGCGCTGGTCGGGTCGGTGTTGTAGGCAAGCTCGTAGGCAGCGCCGACATCGGCTGCCACGGCCACGCCACACGGGTTGGCGTGCTTGACGATGACGCAGGCCGGCACGTCGAACTGGCGCACGCATTCCCACGCGGCGTCGGCATCGGCCAGGTTGTTGTAGCTCAGCTCCTTGCCCTGCAGCTGCACGAAGGTGGCCAGCGTGCCCGGCACCGGGTACAGGTCGCGGTAGAACGCGCCGGTCTGGTGCGGGTTCTCGCCGTAGCGCAGGTCCATCACTTTCACGAAACTGGAGTTCATCTGCGCGGGGTACTCATCGCGCACCGGCACGGCGGCAGTGGTGTCGCTCACCGCCGAGAGGTAGTTGCTGATCGCCGCGTCGTACTGCGCCACGCGGTTGAACGCGGCCACTGAGAAAGCGAAACGCTTGGCGGCGGAAAGCTGGCCGTCGTTGGCATCCAGCTCAGCCAGAAGGTCGGCGTACTGGTCCGGGCTGGTGGCCACGGCGACGCGGGCGAAGTTCTTGGCGGCGCTGCGCAGCATGGCCGGACCGCCGATGTCGATGTTCTCCACCGCATCGGCCAGCGTGCAGCCTGCCTTGGCCGTGACCGACTCGAACGGATACAGGTTCAGCACCAGCAGATCGATCGGCGCGATGCCATGCTCGGCCATCACCGCATCATCGATGCCGGCGCGGCCCAGCAGGCCACCGTGCACCAGCGGGTGCAGGGTCTTGACCCGACCATCCATCATTTCCGGGAAGCCGGTGACGTCGGATACGTCCTTCACGGCCAAGCCCGCATCGCGGATGGCCTTGGCGGTGCCGCCGGTGGAAAGCAGTTCGACGTTGCGCGCGGCCAGCGCGCGGGCCAGTTCGACCAGACCGGACTTGTCGGAAACGGACAGCAGGGCCCGGCGGACGGGCAGCAGATCAGCAGACATGGGGACAGGGGGGAAGCGGAAGCGGGCCGGTATTGTAGCCGCGCGGTCACATCAAGGCCCGTGTCGCAGGTCCCCACTGGAGCATCGGGTGATGTCGGGCCACGCCCGGCAGGGGCCGGCTGGCACAGCTTCTTTCCGTAGTGCCGAGCCATGCTCGGCAAGAGGGTCCTGCCGGTACAGCTGCAGCCGGGCATGGCTCGGCGCTGCACCAGACAGCGTGGGGCGGTCAGGCCAGCCCGTATTCCTTGAGCTTCTTGCGCAGGGTGGCGCGGTGGATGCCAAGCATGGCCGCGGCGCGGCTCTGGTTGCCTTCGCAGTGGTTCAGGACTTCCACGAACAGCGGAATCTCCATCTCGCGCAGGACGATCTCGTAAACGTCATCGGCCTCGCAGCCGTCGAGATCGCGCAGATAGCGCCGTACGGACTGGGCGACGTGTTCGCGAAGCGGCGGCTTCGGAGCGCCACGACTGGTGTCAGGACGGGTGGGGGCAGCGTTCAAGGAGGATTCCGGAAGTCGGCGATACCGGGCGCGTCTGGCCCGGAGTGGGGGAGGGAGTCTAGCGCGTGGGCCGCCGGCCTGCCACGCCATTGTCCCCCGGTTACTGAAATTCGAAGCTGAAGGCGACGGTGCCAGCCGCCGGTTCACGCAGCCGGAAGGACACCTGGGCGCTCTGCCCCGGCTCCAGCCGTGCCAGCGGATCGGCACCTGCCCCAAGATACTCCGAAGGCTGCAGCGTGCGGCGGCCGATCACCCGGCCATCGGCATCGGACAGGGCCAGGTTCAGCGCCGGCCAGGCCTGCGCCCAGCGGGCCTCGTTGCGGAAGCTGGCCTGCACCTGCAGCACGCCCGGAAGCCCCGGTACAGGCCGGATTTCACGGCTGAGCATGGCGTAGGCGCTGGGCTCGTGCCAGGCCGGCAGGCTGCAGCGCAGCACCGCACACAGGCCGCTGACCAGCGGGCGGGTGCTGGCATCGGCGGCCAGCCGGGCACGGTCGGCCACCAGAATCTGCACGGTCAGCAGCAGCGCCAGCGCGGCGACGACCATCCATTGCCAGCGTGGGGTCGCACGCGGTTGAGCGACAGCGACGCGGGCACCGCGGATGAAGCTGGGGGCGCCTGCGGCAGGTGTCTCACTTTCGTCGTCGGGCAATTCAGGCTGGCGCCCGGTGTCATCGAGCAGTGCCTGCTGGACAGGCTCACTGGCCGGCGTCTGGCGGCGGGCCTCGTCGGTGGTTTCCGCGTCGGCAGGCCTGTCGCGTGCCGGTGCGGCAGGCGCAGGGGTGCCCGCTGCAGGGCGATCCTGCAGGAGGGTGGCCAGCGAGGGCCGCGAAGGCGTGGTTTCGTCGCTCATGTCAGGCGTGGGCGGTGCAGTGCCGCCATTCAAGCACGGCGGACGCCGGTGATGCGCATCCAGTCACCGTCCTGCACGGCTTCAAGGTCGGCGAACCATGGCGCGTAACGCGCCAGCAGCTCACCTTCCTGACCGTGCAGGATGCCGGACAGGGCGATGCGCCCACCCGGGGCCACGCGCGCGGCCAGCAGTTCGGCCAGTGCGTCCAGCGCCGAGGCCAGGATGTTGGCCACCACCACCGGGTAGGTGGTGACCGGCTCGTCTTCAGGCAGGTAGGCGGCGATATGCACGCCGTTGCGCTCTCCGTTGTCGGCGGTGGCGATCAGCGCCTGCGGGTCGTTGTCCACGCCCACCGCGCTGCCGGCGCCCAGCTTCAGCGCGGCCAGTGCCAGGATGCCGGAGCCGCAGCCGAAGTCGAGCACGCTGCGGCCGGCCAGTTCGCCATCGCCGGCCAGCTGGTCCAGCCAGCGCAGGCACAGGGCGGTGGTGGGGTGGGTGCCGGAGCCGAAGGCCAGGCCCGGGTCCAGCCGCACCACGGCGGCATCGTCGGCGGTGGCGGCGTCAGGCAGGTCATGGTTCCACGGCACGATCCAGGTGCGCTGGCCGAACTGCATCGGCTGGAACTGATCCAGCCACGCGCGCTCCCAGTCTTCGTCGGCCACGCAGCGGAAGCTGGCGGTGCTCCAGTCCAGACCGGCGTCGAAGGCTTCCAGCGCGGCCAGCAGGGCCAGTGCGTTGGTGTCTTCGGGGAACAGGGCGCTGAGCACCAGTTCGTTCCACAGCGGGGTCTCGCCCACGCCCGGCTCCAGGATCGCGCGCTCGTTGCTGGTGTCCGCGTCGGCGTCGAGCATGGTCACCGCCAGCGCGCCCACGTCTTCCAGCGCGTTCTCATAACTGGGCTGGGTGATTTCGGAGCAGCGCAGGGTCAGTTCGAGGAAGGGCATGGCAGGGGACGGCAACAGCGGGACAGGGCAGGCATCGTACTAGACGCGGCGCCAGCTGGCCGACATGCGGCATGTGGCGGCTGGCAGACGGTGGGTCAGCTGAACGCGTCACCGTACGGTCAATTGATAGAATGATGCGTACATTCCATTGTCCGTACGTTCCCGGTTGTCGAATGTTCTCCCTGCTGGCCAGAAAACCCTGGTATCTGCTGGTGCCGCCGTTGGCGGTGCTGCTCGCCGTCGTGGGTTATCGCAGCAGTGGCACAGGGATGGCTGACCCGGCTGCAGGCAACACCGAACTGGCCGCTGCCATGGCCACCCAGCCGGCAAGCGCCGCCGTGGCCGCCGCCCAGGCGGATCACCCTGCGGCCAATGCGCTCACGGCGGGTTTTCCGGTGGATCTGCGCGGCGCGTTTGAAAGCGGGCAGGACCTGTTTCCCTACGCGCGCCAGCTGCAGGCCGCCGCACAGGCCGGTGATGCGGAGGCGGGCTGGATCGTCAGCCGCATCTACGATTACTGCAGCGTCTATGCGACGGACCCGGCGGGCTATGCGCTGGACAGCGCCACGCTTGCCTCCATGGGCCTGAGCGATGTGCCCGGGCTGGGTGCCGCGCGTGAGCGTGTGAGTGCAGGCTGCGCCGGTTTCACCGCCGCTGATGGACTGAGCCGGCAACGGGTGCTGCAGCAGCGCCACAAGGCGGCTGTTGATGGCAACCTGGCTGCCGAGGCCGCGCTGCTGGCGATGGGTGAGCCGCTCAAGACCGACCCGGAGTACCGCCGCGGGTTGGCCGAGCGCGTGCTGCATTCGCAGGATCCGGAAGCCTTCCTGGCGATCTCGCCGGCGATGGGCACGGCAGCGGCGGGCGACAACGCTTACGCCGGTCTGGTAGCAGGTGATCAGTTCGCGCAGCTGGCGTGGCAGGTCGCGGCCTGCCAGCTGGGCATGGCCTGTGGCCCGGACAGCAAGTTGATGACGAGTTATTGCGCCAATGGCGGTATCTGTTCGCGGGTGCCGGGGCAGGATTTCGTGACTTTCGTGTATGACGCGGCGGTACCGCCGCAGGGCGTTGAGAAGATGAACAGACTGGTGAGCAGCCTGCGCAGAAAGCAGGGAGGCATCCGATGAACTACCGTCGATTCGTGCATGGGGCCAAGTTCTGGGTATGGGTGGTATTGCTGGTCGCCTATTCCGCCGGAGCCGTTGGCGTGGTGTTGATTGATACCTACGAAGACCGCTACCGGGCGCTGAGCAAGATCAAGCTGACCACGGTGAAGTCCGGCGAGGATGCCCGCCGCGCCGGCGCAAGCCAGGCCGCAGCGGTGTACCGCGCGCAGAGCGGCATGCCGTTCTCGACGCTGCCGCCGGGCAGCAGCTTCCAGATCGTCTGGCCCGATGGTTCGGTGGAGACGGTGACGGTGGTGGATCCGTCCTCGCCGCTGGGCACCGAGCCGGTCAAGGGCACGGTGGTGCAGGCCGAGTAAGCCTGCGCTGCTGGCTGGTATCGGGTTGGAAGAAAAGGCGGGGGAACCCGCCTTTTTGTGTCTTTGGATCACTGTAGAGCGGAGCCACGCTCCGCTGGACGTTACCGGGAAAGCCCCTGCCGAGCATGGCTCGGCACTACGGGTCTGGGCTGATTCCGGGCAAAAGAAAAGGCGGGTTTCCCCGCCTTTTCTTGTTGCAACTGCCGTGGCACCGACCGGTCAGGTCAGCGCGATCGACTGGTTCTTGCGTTCGGCCAGACGCTTTTCCAGATAGTGGATGTTCTGCCCACCGGCCTGGAAACCCTTGTCACGCATGATGCGCTGCTGCAGGGCCACGTTGGTCTTGATGCCGTCCACGACCATCTCGCTCAGCGCCACACGCATGCGCGAAATGGCGGTCTCGCGGTCCGGGCCGTGCACGATCAGCTTGCCGATCATCGAATCGTAGTTCGGCGGAACGCGGTAGCCGCTGTAGATGTGCGTATCCACGCGCACACCGGGGCCGCCCGGCGGGTAGAAGCCGGTGATCAGGCCGGGGCTGGGAATGAAGCTCTCCGGGTCCTCGGCGTTGATGCGGCACTCGATGGCGTGGCCGTTGAGCACCACGTCGCTCTGCTTGATGCTCAGCTTCTGGCCGCTGGCGATGCGCAGCTGCTCGGCCACCAGGTCGATGCCGGTCACCATCTCCGTCACCGGGTGTTCCACCTGCACGCGGGTGTTCATTTCGATGAAGTAGAAGCGGCCGTCCTCGAACAGGAACTCGAACGTGCCGGCGCCGCGGTAGCCGATGCGGATGCAGGCTTCCACGCACACCTTGCCGATCTGCTCGCGCAGCTCGTCGGTGATGCCCGGTGCCGGCGCTTCTTCCACCACCTTCTGGTGGCGGCGCTGCATCGAGCAGTCGCGCTCACCCAGGTGGATGGCGTTGCCTTGGCCATCGGCCAGCACCTGGATTTCCACATGGCGCGGATTTTCCAGGTACTTCTCCATGTAGACCTCGCCATTGCCGAACGCCGCCTTGGCTTCGGACTTGGTGGTCTCGATGGAGGCCCTGAGCGCACCTTCCGAATGCACCACGCGCATGCCGCGGCCACCGCCGCCGCCGGAGGCCTTGATGATGACCGGGTAGCCGATCTCGCGGGCGATCTTGGTGTTGGCGACGATGTCCTCGCCCAGCGGGCCGCCCGAACCGGGCACGCACGGCACGCCGGCGGCCTTCATCGCACGGATGGCTTCCACCTTGTCACCCATCAGGCGGATGGTTTCCGCGCGCGGGCCGATGAAGATGAAACCGGACTGTTCCACGCGCTCGGCGAAGTCCGCGTTTTCGGACAGGAAGCCGTAACCGGGGTGGATGGCCTGGGCGTCGGTGACCTCGGCCGCGGCGATCAGCGCCGGAATGTTGAGGTAGCTCTCCGACGACGGTGCTGGGCCGATGCAGACCGATTCGTCGGCCATGGCCACATGCTTGAGATTGCGGTCAACGGTGGAATGCACCGCGACCGTGCGGATGCCCAGGGTGTGGCACGCGCGCAGGATGCGCAGCGCGATTTCACCCCGGTTGGCGATAACGACCTTGTCGAGCATGGCCGGCGCCTCAGGCGATCACGAACAGCGGCTGGTCGAACTCCACCGGGCTGCCGTTCTCGCCAAGGATGGCAACCACGGTGCCGGAGACTTCAGCCTCGATCGGGTTGAACATCTTCATCGCTTCGATGATGGCCAAGGTCTCACCGGCCTTGACGGTCTGCCCGACGTTGACGAACGCCGGCTTTTCCGGCGATGCGGAGGCGTAGAAGGTGCCGACCATCGGCGCGCGCTGCACATGGCCGTCCGGCAGGGCGTTGCCCGGCTTGGCGGTGCCGCCGGTGGACGCCTCGGTCGGGCCGCTCATCGGCATGGCCGGTGCGGCAGCCGCCGGGGCGGCGTACACAGGGGCGGGCGCAGGTGC
>DALZZG010000032.1:0-26719 GCA_031987665.1 Stenotrophomonas sp.
CCCCCGACATCCTGCTCCCAAAGCAGGCGCGCTACCAGACTGCGCTATACCCCGGTGGTGAATCTCTCGGGTTACCCCCGAAAGGGCGGCTATTGTCGGAACTGCAGCCGATTCTGTCAACGACAATTTTCAGGACATGCATTGCAGGTATCCTGCAGGCTGCATCCACCCACCCAGCCATGGAGCATTGCATGCGCAGCGGCAATCCGGCCCTTTCCGAATCCACCTTCCTCGACCTTGGCAGCGGCAACGTCGTTTCGCGCGGCGCCGATGCGATGACCATCAACGGCACCGCCAACAAGACCGGCATCCTGCTGCTGCTGGCAGTGATCACCGCCGCCTTCGCCTGGAACGGCACGCTCAGTGATACGGGCGAGCTGATGCCTGCCGCCAAGCTCTACCTGTGGGGTGGCTTGATCGCCGGCTTCGTGCTGGCACTGGTCACCATCTTCAAGAAGACCTGGGCACCGGTGAGCGCACCGCTGTACGCGCTGGCCGAAGGCCTGTTCCTCGGCTCGATCTCGGCCATCTACGAAGCACGCTTCAACGGCATCGTGTTCCAGGCGGTGCTGCTGACTTTCGGCACGCTGTTCGCACTGCTGTTCGCCTACCGCAGCGGCCTGATCAAGGCCACCGAGAACTTCAAGCTGGGCGTGGTCGCGGCTACCGGCGGTATCGCGCTGGTGTACCTGGCGACCATCGTGCTGGGCTTCTTCAACATCCAGATCCCGTACATCCACGACTCCGGCCTGATTGGCATCGGCTTCAGCCTGTTCGTGGTGGTGATCGCGGCGTTGAACCTGGTGCTGGATTTCGACTTCATCGAAAGCGGCGTGGAAGCCGGCGCACCGAAGTACATGGAGTGGTACGGCGCCTTCGGCCTGATGGTCACGCTGGTGTGGCTGTACCTCGAGTTCCTGCGACTTCTGTCCAAGCTGCAGTCGCGCAACTGAGGTTGCGGTTGGTTGTGATGAAAAGGGCGCCGCGAGGCGCCCTTTTCTGTGGGTGCGTGATTGGGTTTCATGGGTTTGGAGTCTGCACCAGGAGCAACCCCTCCCCGGCCCTCCCCTGCGCCTTCGCGCAAGGGAGGGAGCAGAGCCGCTCTGCGCCAGGAGCAACCCTCCCCGGCCATCCCCTGCGCCTTTGGCGCAAGGGAGGGAGCAGAGCCGCTCTGCACCAGGAGCACCCCTCCCCGGCCCTCCCCTGCGCCTTCGGCGCAAGGGAGGGAGTAGAGCGCATTGCTGCGGCCGAGAGAACCCGCGAGCGCAGAGCGCTAGGCTTCGAGCCCCCTCCCTTCCGCGCAGCGAAGGGGAGGGCTGGGGCGGGGTAGCTCCTGCTCCCGCTTTTGCTCTTGCTCTTGCTCCTGCTCGCCCCGTACTTACGCCTCCGCTTCAACCTCTACTTCCGCACCCGCACCCACAAACCAACCACCCCACTCCCCCATTTCCCAACCACAAAAAAAACGGAGCGCTTTCGCGCTCCGTTTCGTTTCACCGTTGGACAGCAGCTGCGATCAGACGCGGCTGGCGATGGCCTTGGCGAACTCCATGGTGCTGCCGGTGCCGCCCAGGTCGCCGGTCAGCGAATCCTTGGCTTCCATCGTGGCGACGATGGCCTTGCGCAGGCGCTCGGCGTTTTCCGGCTGGCCCACGTGGTCCAGCATCTGTGCAGCCGCCAGCAGCAGCGCGCAGGGGTTGGCCTTGCCCTGACCGGCGATGTCCGGCGCGGTGCCGTGCACGGCTTCAAAGATGGCCGCGTCCTTGCCGATGTTGGCGCCCGGGGCCAGGCCCAGACCGCCCACCAGACCCGCGCACAGGTCGGAGATGATGTCGCCGAACAGGTTGGTGGTGACCAGCACGTCAAACTGTTCCGGACGCATCACCAGCTGCATGCAGGCGTTGTCGACGATCATTTCCTGGAATTCGATTTCCGGGTATTCGGCGGCGACTTCACGGGCGACGTTCAGGAACAGGCCCGAGGTCGACTTGATGATGTTGGCCTTGTGCACGGCGGTGACCTTCTTGCGGCCGGTGCTCTTGGCCAGCTCGAAGGCGTAACGCACGATGCGCTCGGAGCCCTTGCGGGTGATGCGGGTGCCGGAGAACGCGGTCTCGCCGTCGGCCGACACTTCCTGGCCTTCGGCCAGGTAGGCGCCTTCGGTGTTCTCACGCACCGTGATCATGTTGATGTTCTCGTAGCGCGACTTGGTGTTCGGGAACGAGATGGCCGGACGCACGTTGGCGTACAGGTCGAACTGGCGGCGCAGGGCCACGTTGATCGAGCTGAAACCACCGCCCACCGGAGTGGTCAGCGGGCTCTTCAGAGCGACCTTGTTCTTCTTGATCGACTCAAGCGTGGCAGCGGGGATCAGCTCGCCGTGCTTTTCCAGCGCGGCCAGGCCGGCGTCGGCCAGCTCGTACTGCAGCCCGGTGCCGAGCTTGTCCAGCACGAACAGGGTGGCGTCCATGATTTCCGGGCCAATGCCATCGCCGCGGATGACGGTGATTGTCTGCGTCATGTAGTGGTATTCCGAACAGGAGAAGAGATAGCGCCCGACCGGCTGCCCGGTTAACGGCGCATTGAAAACAGTTTCAACTGGCAATTATGCCTGATCCAGCCAGCGCCTCCCAGCTGGACCAAGGTATGGGTTCAGCCGTGGTCGTGCCCAGCCGGTGCCTGAACGGCCCCGTTTTCCAGTTGATCCAGAAAATCCACCGCGCGGCGCAGGTGCGGAATGACGATCGAACCGCCCACCACCAGCCCGACCGAGAAGGTCTCGAAGAACTCCTCGCGGTTGACGCCCGCCTCCCTGCACTGGGCGACGTGGTAGCTGATGCAGTCGTCGCAGCGCAGCACGAGCGAGGCCACCAGGCCCAGCAGCTCCTTGGTCTTCACGTCCAGCGCGCCGGCCTGGTAGGTCTGCGTGTCCAGCGCGAAGAAGCGCCGCACCACCTGGTTGGGTTCCGCCAGGATGCGCTGGTTCATGCGCTGGCGGAATTCGGTGAATTCAGCCAGACGGTCTTTTTCGCCGTCTTCGGTGCTCATTCGCCCTGCCCTGCCAGCAGCGGTTCCAGCTTGCCGGCGCGATGCAGCGCCATCATGTCGTCATAGCCGCCGACATGAACGTCGCCCACGAAAATCTGCGGCACGCTGGTGCGGCGGGTCAGCGCCATCATCTTCTCGCGCTCGGCCGGATCCAGATCGATACGCACTTCGGTCCAGGTCTGGCCCTTGCTCTGCAGGAAGTTCTTGGCCGCCACGCAGTAGGGACACACCGCGGTGGAGTAGATGGTGACCTTCGGCGCACCGGCGCCGGTTGCTTGGTTGCTCACAAGAAACTCCTGAAAGGAAACATTGTCTGTATATGGTAGCGGCGGTCCGGTTTTTCGATGCCATCGCCGGAACACTGCGGGTTAACCTGTGCTTCACACCCAGCGGCCTGTTCCCCGTCATTCTCCGTCCAGATCCCCCGGAGCTTCCGTTTGCGCACGCTTCTGCTCGCCACCGCCGTCACCCTGGCCTTGGGCCTCACCGCCCTGCCCTCGTACGCCGATGACACCAAACTGCCGGATATCGGCTCCTCCGCCGGCGAACTGCTGACGCCGGCGCGGCAGGCCGAGTACGGCGGCATGATGCTGCGTGAGCTGCGCAACTACGGTTACCTGCTGGACGACCCGCTGGTGGATGACTGGCTCAACACGCTGGGCACCCGGCTCGGCTCCAACAGCGCCCAGCCGCAGCAGAAGTACACGTTCTTCATGATGAAGGACCGCCAGATCAACGCCTTCGCCACGCTGGGTGGCTATATCGGCATGAACGCCGGTCTGGTGCTCACTGCCGAGCGCGAGGATGAAGTGGCGGCGGTGCTGTCCCACGAAATCGCCCATGTCACCCAGCAGCATGTGCTGCGCGGCGTGGAGCGCGCCCAGCGCGACCAGATCCCCATTCTGCTGGGCATGCTGGCCGCGGTGATCGCGGCCCAGCAGGCCGGCGGCAACTCATCCGGCGATGCGACGATGGCCGCCATCAGTTCCGGCATGGGCCTGATGCAGCAGCGCCAGATCAACTACACCCGTTCCAACGAATCCGAAGCCGACCGGCTGGGCATCCGCACGCTGTCACGCAGCGGATATGACGTGGACGCGATGGCCGGTTTCTTCGAGCGCATGTCCCTTGCCATGCGTGGCAACGAGGGGGGCTATTCCACCCCGGATTTCCTGCGCACCCACCCGGTCAACACCACCCGCATCAGCGAGGCCAAATCACGCGCCGAGCAGATGAAGAAGGACACGGTGCTGCTGACCACGCAGACGCCCACCGGCACCTACCAGGAGCGGGTGAACCCGGCCGTCCCGGATGTCAGCACCGATCCACTCACGGGCAAGGGCAACCCGCTGCTGCCCTCCGGCCTGCAGCTGTCCCTGCCCACCACCAGCCTGCCGCGTGGCGCGACCGGGCAGTTCGACTGGGCGCGTGAACGCCTGCGCGTGCTCAGCGCGCCCACGCCATCGGAACTGGTGCGCGAGTACGAAGGCCTCAAGCGCAGCCAGAAGAACGGCCTGAGCGACCCGCAGCGGTACGGTGTGGCCATCGCCCGCCTGCGCGCGGGCGGCGCTGCGGCCAAGCAGGCGCTGCAGGAACTGCACGAACTGGATGACGAGCACCCCGACAACCTGTGGGTGGAACTGGCGCTGGGCGAGGCTGAATCGCGCAACGGGCAGCGCACGGAGGCCAACCAGCGCTTCGACGCGCTGCTCAAGCGCCTGCCGCGCAGCCGCCCGGTGGCGCTGACCTATGCGCAGGTGCTCAACGAGCAAGGTGGCGTGGAGGCCGGCAAGCGCGCCCAGGCGATGCTGCGGCCCTTGCTTTCACGCTCGGGCGATGACCCGGTGTTCCAGTCCACCTTCGGCCGCGCCAGCGAACTGGCTGGTGACAGTGCCCGCGCCAGCGAGAGCTATGCCGAGGCCGCCTACCTGAACGGCCGCCCCGAACAGGCGCTCATTCAGTTCCAGACCCTGCTCAAGCAGCCGGGGCTGGACTACGTGACCCGCGCCCGCGTGGATGCCCGCATCGAGGCCATCATGCCGACCGTTCTGGAGATGCGCCGGCTGGGCGTGCGTGACCCGGATATGTCACGAGACTGAAGCGAGCTGGCAGTCTGCCAACTATTACTGGCGTTCCCGTGTCACAAACCGGTCATCAAACCGTAGTCTACTGAGCGCATCCCCCGCTTTTGGCACTACGGTAGGCACGACGTGCAGAAACGCATCCTGATTGTCGATGACGAGCCCGCGATCCGTGACATGGTCGCTTTCGCCCTGCGCAAGGGTGAGTACGAACCGGTCCATGCCGGGGACGCATTGGAGGCCCAGACCGCCATTGCCGACCGCGTGCCGGACATGATCCTGCTGGACTGGATGCTGCCCGGCACCAGCGGCCTGGAACTGGCCCGCCGTTGGCGCAAGGAAACCCTGACCCGCGACGTGCCGATCATCATGCTGACCGCGCGTGGCGAGGAGAACGACCGCGTCGGTGGCCTGGAGGCCGGCGTCGATGACTACGTGGTCAAGCCCTTCTCGGCCCGCGAACTGCTGGCACGCATCCGCGCCGTCATGCGTCGCACCCGTGACGATGACGAAGACGGCAGCGTGGCGGTGGGCACCATCCGCATCGATGGCGCCGCGCACCGCGTGTTCGCCGGTGATGTGCCGGTGCCGATCGGCCCCACCGAATACCGCCTGCTGCACTTCTTCATGACCCACCCCGAGCGCGTCTACACCCGTTCGCAGCTGCTGGACCACGTGTGGGGCGGCAGCGTGTACGTGGAAGAACGCACCATCGACGTGCACATCCGCCGCCTGCGCAAGACGCTGGAGCCGTTTGGCGCCGAGAACATGGTGCAGACGGTGCGCGGTGCCGGTTACCGCTTCTCCGCGGCCATCTGAGCCACGTCAGGGCACAGCAACTGTCATCCGCGCTTGATGCTATAACCCCGGGTTCCCCACGGAACCCGTCCCCGCACCACCCGAGACCGCAATGCCCCGCCAATTCCGATCCGCCTGGTTCAAAACGCTGGCCACCGTGGCCGCGTTGCTGTTGCTGGCCGGGGTGTTCGGAGCGGTGATCGGCCAGCCGGGCTGGAGCCTGGCGGTGATGGCGCTGCTGATCCTGGTCTGGCACTACTGGCGCCTGCAGCAGGTATTGCTGCGCCTGACCGCACGCCAGCGCTGGGAAACCGCCGACGCGGCGGGCGTGTGGAACGAGCTGGACCGCCTGCTGTTCCGCAACCAGCAGGAAATGCGCGGGCGCAAGCGGCGCCTGATCGACATGCTGCTCAGCTACCGCGCCGCCGCCGCCGCGCTGCCCGACGCCGTGGTGGTGGTGGACCGCAACACCCAGCGCGTCCAGTGGTTCAACGAAGCGGCAAGCACCCTGCTCGGCCTGCAGCACCCCACCGACATGGGCGCGGCGCTGGTGGAGCGCCTGCAGCCGTTGCCGCTTGCCCACTGGCTGGCCGGCGGCCGCAACGCCGAGCCGATCCTGGATGCCAACTCGCCGGTTGACCCGGCCATCCGCCTGCATCTGCGGCTGATTCCCTATTCCGACCATCACTGGCTGCTGGTGGCGCGCGATGTCACCAAGCTGCTGCATCTGGAACAGGTGCGCCGCGACTTCGTGGCCAATGTCTCGCACGAGCTGCGCACGCCACTGACCGTGGTGCACGGCTACCTGGACATGATGGACCCGGAGGATTTCCCTGATACCGGGCCGATGCTGGCGGAAATGCGCAAGCAGTCGCAGCGCATGGCGCAGCTGGTAGAAGACCTGCTGACCCTGTCGCGGCTGGAATCGCAGCGTCATACCGAACTGGAAACGGTGGGCATGACCTCGATGCTGGCCTCGCTGCGGCGCGAGGGCGAGGCGCACAGCCAGGGCCGCCACACCATCATCATCGAGGACAAGGCCGGCGTGGACCTGGCCGGTTCCACCAAGGAACTGCACAGCGCCTTCTCCAACCTGCTGACCAATGCCGTGCGCTACACCCCGGCCGGCGGCCGCATCACCGTCACCTTTGCCCGTGAAGGCAATGGTGCGGTGCTGGCGGTGACCGATACCGGCTACGGCATTCCGGCCAACCACCTGCCGCGGCTGACCGAACGCTTCTACCGCGTTTCCAGCAGCCGCTCGCGCGAAAGCGGCGGCACCGGTCTGGGCCTGTCCATCGTCAAGCACATCCTGGGCCTGCATCAGGCACGCCTGGAAATCCGCAGCGAAGTCGGCCAGGGCAGCACCTTTGCCTGCCACTTCGATGCCGAGCACGTCCGCGTGCGCAGCAAGACCTCCCCGCCCCCGTCCAGCGAAGACTCCCCGGTATGACTTCTCCCTCCCCGTCCGTGTCTCCGACCCCTTCTCCCCCGGTGGTCAGCACCGAGCCGCTGCGTGACCCGGCGCTGTACATCAACCGCGAGCTGTCGCAGCTGGATTTCAATTTCCGCGTGCTGGCCCAGGCCATGGACGAACAGGTGCCGCTGCTCGAGCGCCTGCGCTTCCTGTGCATTTCCTGCACCAACCTGGACGAGTTCTTCGAGATCCGCGCCGCTGCCGTGCGCCATGCGCAGGAATTCGGCCTGCCGCCGGCACCGGACGGCATGAGCCCGCAGGCCATCCTCACCGCCATCCACGACCGCGCCGCCGAGCTGGTGGACCAGCAGTACCGCTGCTGGAACCAGGTGCTGCGCCCTGCGCTGGCAGAGGCCGGCGTGGGCATCCTGGCGCAGAAGTCCTGGACCCAGCGCCAGCGCCGTTGGCTGCGCGCCTACTTCCGCAACGAGATCATGCCGGTGCTATCGCCATTGGGGCTTGATCCGTCGCATCCGTTCCCGAAGATCCTCAACAAGTCGCTGAACATCGTTGTCGTGCTCAAGGGCACCGACGCCTTCGGCCGTACCGGGCATCTGGCGCTGGTGCGCGCACCGCGTTCGCTGCCGCGCATCATCCAGCTGCCCGAGTCGCTGGGCGGCCCGCAGAACTTCGTGCTGCTGTCAGCGGTGCTGTCGGCGTTCGTCGATGAACTGTTCCCGGGCATGGACGTGCAGGGTGCCTATCAGTTCCGCGTCACCCGCAACTCCGAGCTGGTGGTGGACGAGGAGGAAGTGGAGAACCTGGCGCTGGCCCTTCGTGACGAGCTGGTGGACCGTGGCTATCGCCCCGCCGTGCGGCTGGAGATCGCGCACGACTGCCCGAAGCCGATCATGCAGACGCTGCTGCAGAATTTCGGCCTGTCCGAAAACGCGGCCTACCGCATCGATGGCCCGGTCAACCTCAACCGCGTCATCCAGGTGTATGACCTGCTGCAGCGCCCGGACCTGAAATACCCGCCGATGACGCCGCGCGTGCTCAAGACCTCCGAAGGCATCTTCGAGATGGCCGCGCGCAACGACATCCTGCTGCACCACCCCTTCGATTCGTTCAGCACCGTGCTCGACCTGATCCGCGAAGCGGCGGTGGACCCGAACGTGCTGGCCATCAAGCAGACGCTGTACCGCACCGGCAAGGATTCGGGCATCGTCGAGGCGTTGATCCAGGCCGCGCGCAACGGTAAGGACGTGACCGTGGTGGTCGAACTGCGTGCACGTTTCGACGAGGAAGCCAACCTGGGTCTGGCCGACCGCCTGCAGGATGCCGGCGTGCAGGTGGTGTATGGCGTGGTGGGCTACAAGACCCACGCCAAGATGCTGCTGATCGTGCGCCGCGAGGGCCGCAAGCTGCGCCGCTACGTGCACCTGGGCACCGGCAACTATCACAGCGGCACCGCCCGCGCGTATACCGACCTGAGCCTGATCACCGCCGACCCGGACATCGGCAACGATGTGCACCTGCTGTTCCAGCAGCTGTCCGGGCTGGCACCGAAGATGAAGCTCAAGTGCCTGCTGCAGTCGCCGTTCACCCTGCACACCGGCCTGCTCAAGCGCATCGAACGCGAGACCAAGCTGGCGCGCGAAGGCAAGCCGGCACGCATCATCGCCAAGATGAACGCCCTCAACGAGGCGCAGGTGATCCGTGCGCTGTACGCGGCCTCGCAGGCCGGCGTGCAGGTGGACCTGATCGTGCGTGGCGCCTGCACCCTGCGCCCCGGCGTGGAAGGCGTGTCGGACAACATCCGCGTGCGCTCCATCGTGGGCCGCTTCCTGGAGCACAGCCGCGTGTACTGGTTCGGCAACAACGGTGCGCCGGAACTGTTCTGCGCCAGCGCCGACTGGCTGGAACGCAACCTGCTGCGCCGCGTGGAGACCTGCTTCCCGGTGCTGGACAGCGACCTGGCCAAGCGCATCTACCGGGAAGTGCTGCAGAACTATCTGGACGACAATCTCAACGCCTGGGAACTGCAGGCCGACGGCCGTTACCGGAAGTGTGAACCGGCTCCCGATCAGCCGCCACATTCCGCCCAGCAGGCACTGCTCGAAGGCCTGTAACGTCAGCACACTGGGACGCAGGGACCGGGACCCGTGGAGGACCGGCCGAGAGGCCGCCTTCACTGGTTCCTACGTTCCGCGTTCCTATGTTCCTGCTCAACAGGATTCCTTCATCGGCTACCATTCCGCCCATGCCCCAGTCCTCAACGACACCCCCGCCCCTGCAGGACGGCGACCTGCTGGCCGCCATCGACCTGGGGTCCAATAGTTTCCACATGGTCATCGCGCGCTACCTGCTCGGGCAGCTGCGCGTGGTGGACCGCCTGCGCGAAACCGTACGCATGGCCGACGGCCTGGATGGCAAGGGCGGCCTGTCCGCCGAAGCCCGCCAGCGTGCGCTCGAATGCCTGGCGCGTTTCGGCCAGCGCATCCGCAACATCCCGCCTTACCGCGTGCGCGCCCTGGCCACCAACACCGTGCGCCAGCTGCGCTCGCCGCTGTCGTTCCTGATGCCGGCTGAAACCGCGCTGGGCCATGCCATCGAAGTGGTCAGCGGACGCGAGGAAGCGCGCCTGATCTACCTTGGCGTTGCCCATGCACAACCGCCCAAGGCCGACCAGCACCGGCTGGTGATCGACATCGGCGGTGGCTCCACCGAGTTCATCATCGGCCAAGGCATGCAGACGCTGGAACGCGAGAGCCTGCAGGCGGGCTGCATCGCCAGCACGCGCCGCTTCTTTCCCGGCGGCAAGCTGAGCAAGAAGCGCTGGAAGGATGCACTGACCGAAATCGGCGCCGAATTCCAGCCCTTCGCCAACAAGTACAAGACGCTGGGCTGGCAGGAAGCGCTGGGCTCCTCGGGCACGCACAAGGCCATCAGCGACATCTGCGCGGCGATGAAGCTCAGCAAGGGCGCGATCACCGCCGAGGCACTGCCGCAGCTGCGCGAGGAGCTGCTGCGCGCCAAGCACATCAACGACATCAACCTGCCCACGCTCTCCAGCGAACGGCGGCCGATCATCGCCGGCGGCGTATTGGTGCTGGAAGCGGCATTCCAGGCGCTGGGCCTGCAGAAGCTGCTGGTGAGCAAGGCCGCGATGCGCGAGGGCATCCTCTACGACATCATGGGCCGCGCCAGCGACAACGACCCGCGCGACGAGTCGGTCATCGCCCTCACCAACCGCTACGCCATCGACGAAGTGCAGGCGCAGCGTGTGGAAGCCACGGCGCAGCGCCTGTTCGCGCAGGTGGCCGAGGTGTGGAAGCTGGATTCGGACGACGCCCGCATGCTCGGCTGGGCCGCGCGCCTGCACGAGCTGGGCCTGATGATCGCCCACAGCGGCTATCACACCCACGGCAGCTATGTGATCGAGCACTCCGACATTGCCGGCTTCTCGCGGCAGGAGCAGCAGATGCTGGCCGCGCTGATCCGCAGCCATCGCCGCAACATCTCCAAGACCGCCTTCGATGCCCTGCCGGAGCGCCTGCTGCTGCCCGCCAAGCGCACGGCGGCGCTGCTGCGGTTGGCAGTGCTGCTGCACCGCGCGCATGAGCCGGACCCGATTCCGACGCTGGATCTGTCGGTGGACGGCAACACGCTGTCGCTGGTGCTGTCCAAGGACTTCATCGACGCCCGCCCGCTGCTGCGTGCCGATCTGGTGGGCGAAGCGGAGGGCATGTCCGGGCTGGGCATCACTTTCCGGCCGTTCGTGGCCTGAGTGGCGCAATCCCCTGCGGGGTCTTCGGATCGCGCGGGGCAACCTCGGGTCTGGCGTACACCGCAAAATCCGCGCTGCTCATGCGCAGGTTGTCACGCAGGTAGGCCCGCACTGCACCATCCGGCGGTTGCGGTGCCGCGCCGCCCAGATGTGCATGGAACAGCTGCTCCATCGCGAACAGCGTGGCTTCGCGCGCCAATGGTTGCCGGTTGGAGTGGCCGGCGTCGGCATCGATCAGCAGGCTTGCATCGGCACCGGACAGCTTCAGGCGCGCGGCGTATTCGATGACGCCGGCAATGCCGACGCGCTGGTCCTGGCCACCTGCGGCAATCAGCAACGGCCGCTTCATCCGCCCTGCATGCGCCAACGGTGACTGCGCATGCAGGCGCTGCATCATTGCCGCGTCATCCGTATCCAGCCCCATCATCCGCGACCAGTCGCGCATCGGCACGATGTTGCTCAGCTGCAGCGCCTCCGGGTTGCGCAGTATCCAGCGCAACACCCAGCCAAAGTCCGGCGGCGGCACCGTCGCCACACCCACCTTGTACAGCTCGGGCTGGAAGGTCAGCCCCAGCAGTGTGGAATAGCCGCCGAAGGATGCACCGGTGATGCCGACACGCGTGGCGTCACCGACACCCTGCGCCAGCAACCAGCGCGTGCCTTCGACAATGTCCTGCTGCACACGGCCGTTGCCGAAGTCACTGCCACCGGCCATCGCATGATGCCGCCCGAACCCGGTGGACGCGCGTGGATTCGGCTCGAACACCGCGTAGCCGCGATTGGCCAGCAGCTGCGGGGTCGCGCGGTACTGCGGCCCCCAGTGATTCCACGGCCCGCCATGCACGTTGACGACCAGCGGCAACGTTGCCGTATCGCGACCCGGTGGCAGTGTCAGCCAGCCGTGCAGCATCAGGCCATCGGAGGCACGCCACTGCACCGGCAGCACCGCTGCGGTCAGCGCCGGTGCGATCGGCTCCACTGCCCGGCCATCGCGTGTGTTCTGCAGCGCGTCATCGAACAGGAACTCCAGCACCTGCGTGCGCAGGTTGAACAGATGCCAGCGCCGGCCCTGCTGGCTGCTGCCTCGTTCCTCGACCAGCCAGATGCTGCCGGCCACCTGCAATGCGAGGTCGCGCGCAGGCAGGCGCGACTGCAGTGTGGTTAGCAGTACGGCATCAGCAGGCGTCACCGCACGCAGGCGGGCAGCGTCACTGCGCCATGCCACGAAGCGCGGCTGCCCTGTCGCCGGATCGAGCACCACGTCATCCACATCGGCACCACCCTGCCCTTCACCCAGCAGTGTGCGTCTGTGTCCATCAATGGACAGCGTCTGCAGTGCGGTCAGGTCGGCACCCAGATCGGAAAGCAGCAGCAGGCTTCCATCCGGTTGCGTTGCCAATGGACGGCAGCGATGGAGATCGGCACAGCGCAGTACCGGATGCAGTGCATCGCCCTGCACACGGTGCAGCACCAGTGCTGTGCCTTCCACACGCTGCAGCCATGCCAAGCGTCCCTGTGCATCCACCTGTCCTTCGATGATCTGCTGACGGTCATGCCACAGCGGCGTGCGCTTGCCCTGCATGTCCACGCGCACCAATGACCAGCCAGCCACCGCACCACTGGCATCACGGCCCTGCTGCTCGATGATCAGAATGGCAGCGGGTTGACTGCGATCCAGACCACGGAACGCACGCTTCGCGCTTCCGCCAAGCGGCGAGACCAGACCCGAACCGGTTTGACCTTGTGCGGCAAGGGCGAACACCTCAGCTGGCGATTCCAGCAGCAGCCAGCGTCCATCCGCCGTCCAGCTCAGTGCCTGGGCCTTGGTGCTGTCCAGCAGCTTTCGCGGCGCGGATTCTTTGGCGATGGCGCGCACCCATACTTCGCGACCGTGCCCACGCTTCTGCAGCCACGCCAGTGTCGTGCCGTCTGGCGCCAACACCACCGAGGTGATGCCGGATTCCACCATGAAGCGGCTGCGGGGAAGTAGCGGCGCCTGCGGTCGCTGGCGCTGGACAGCGGCAAATGCCTTCACTGCGGCGCTGCTGTCGTCTGCCGCACCTGCGGCAAATGCCGTCGGCAACAGACAGCACGCAGCAAGAACAACGGCGCAGACGCTGCCCTTCCACCCTCGGGATATCAACATGCGTGTCTCCTTGCAGCCGGCGCGCGGCGGACTGCATGCGGGGAAATCAGGCGGTGGCAAGTGCCACGGCAGGCGCTTCGTCCAGCAGCTCGCGTGGAGGCACCATCCACTTGAAGGCCAACAGTGCCGGCACGCCCAACACGCCACACGCCACTACCCAGCCGATGCGCGCAGGCATCGACAGCGCCCGTGTGCGGCTGAGCCACAGCGCGGCAAGCACCGACACCAGGCACAGTGCGACGCCAAGCCAGAGCACCCAGCGTGGCATCGGTGCCGGCGTGGTGGCATCCAGTGGCAGCGGCGGTGCGAACAGATTGCGCGCACCTTCGCGCACCGCATGCAGCATGGGAGACGGCCACCAGGCGCTGTAGCGCTCCAGTGCGGGATAGTCGAAATCCAACGCCCGACGGTTGATGGTCTCGACACGCCCATCGTCATGCACGCGCACGGCCATCAGGTACGGGGCCGCACCTATCATGTCGCGCGACTTGGCCGAATACAGGAAGGTCACCAGATAGCCGTCGATCAGCTCGATCAGATCAAGCCCGCGCAGGTCGCCCATCGCGCCCGGCAGTGGCACACGCAGGCGCGGCGTGAGCAGTTGCAGGTCTTCCTGCAGCGCGCGCCCGTCGTAGAAGTAGATGGCCTTGTCGCTGAGCATGGCCAGCGTTTCGGCCACCGGACTGCCGCCGAGCAGGGTTTCACCGTCGCCGACACGGATACGCGCCACCGCCTGCCCGCTCTGGCTCACGTACTGGTAGAGCGTGCCACCACCGACCAGTACCGCGTCACCCTCTTCCATGCCTGGCAGCGCTTCGCCCGGCAGCACCACATCGCCGAACGGCCCCTTCGCCGCACCCACACCGACCACACCTGCCGATGCACGGGTGGCCAGATCGTAGCCATGCAGGCGCAGGTCGTCGTGGCTGACGACCCAGCGCACATTGCGGCGCGCATCGTCGAACTCCATCGGGCGGAAATTGGCCAACTCGTTCCGCTGCGGCAGGATCGGCACCTGCATGCTGATGCCCTGCGGCTTGGAGAGCCTGATCTGCTCGCGCAGCAGCTCCGCATCGGCATATTGGCTGCCTTCCAGCGCAGCAAGCATGCGGCCACGCGCGTCGAGCTTCTCCACCCGGTTGTGCCCGCCCTGCGGTGGCGTGCCGGTGTTGTTGGGATGCGAGCCCTGGGCGATCCATGCGAACTCGGCCGCCGCAGCCAGCAGCAGGATCATCAGATAGACCGCCATCGACAACGGCAACGCCGTCAGCAGGATGCCGGGGGTACTGCGCGGCGGCTCGGCGGGATCCGGCTTGAAGGAAATCAGCAGCAGGCAGGTGAGCCAGACCAGCACGATCACCTCCACCGCCAGCACGCCGAAGCCGTATGCGCGGCTGGTGATGATCCACGCCAGCAGCACCAATGCCGCACCCGCCATGCGTGCACCGCGCAATGCCGAGAAAGCACCCGCCAACCACCCACATAGCGCGATCAGCCATCCGGAAAGCGGCAACAGCCAGTGGCGCAGGTCCACCACGCGTGCACTCGTGCCGTGCTGCCACACCGCGACCAGCAGCACAGGCAGCGCGACCACCAGCAACAACAGCAGCGCCGCGACGATGATCAGCGCGAAGGCGATGCGGTGCGGCGGCATGGGCCGGTGCAGCAGGTTCAACCATTGGCTTGGCTTGCGGTAGCTGCCCAGCTGGTAGAGCCCGAACAGCAGACCAACCAGCGCATACAGACCCCCGATCACCCAATGCACCACCAGCGGCTGCTGCGCGAGGTCAACGACGCGCGCCATGAAGCCCAGCGCCACCAGATGCACGCCGGCCAGCGCCAAGGCCCAGCCACGGAACCGCGTCAGTTCGCTCTTGATCAGGTCCAGCATGACGTTGTCCTCAGGCCGCGTGCGGCGTGGCGTGGTTCTTGGCGAGGAAGGCGTTGACGGCGCGGTCCAGACTGACCGGCATCGACTGCACGTTGCGCGCGCCTGCCTGGCGCAGGAACTGCTCGAAACCGGCATCCTGGTCGAGCACGAAGTAGTGGTGCAGGCCGTCCAGCCGCTGCACTTCCAGCAGACCGGGCACGGTGTCCGGCTGCGGCCCCTTGAACGGCACGTCCGCGACCCAGTGCATGACGCGCGCGGTGAAATCTTCCGGCGCCGACATGTTCTTCAGCTGGCCACGCTCCAGGATGATGAGGTTGTCGGCAACCCGCTCGACCTCCTCCATCTGGTGCGAGCAGTACACCACCGTGCAGTCATCGGCGGCATTGCTGTACAGCAGTGCTTCGAGGAAGGCACGTTTGGCCACCACGTCCAGCCCCAATGTGGGCTCATCCAGCACCAGCAGTTCCGGCTGTTGCGCCAGCGCCAATGCGAGGTTCAGGCCTGCACGCTCGCCGCGCGACAGCTGCCCCACCTTCTGCTCCGGCAACACATGGTAGTGGCCGATCACGCTGTCGAAGGCCTGCTGGTTCCAGCGCGCGTACTGGTGGCGCTGCATGGCGATGACCTGTGCCACGCGCATCCAGCCCGGCAGCGTGTGTTCTTCGTTGACGAAACCAATGCGGCTGCGGTCATCCGGCGTCAGCCGCTGGCTGTCGCGGCCAAGGATGCGTGCCTGCCCCGCGCTCGGCGCGAGGAAGCCCAGCAGGATGCGGAACAGCGTGGACTTACCCGCGCCGTTGGCACCGACAATGGCATGGATGCGCCCGCGTGGAATGGCCAGATCAAGATGATCCAGCGCCAGCTTGCGGCCATAGCGCTTGCTCAGCGTCCGGGTTTCGATGACGAATTCGGAAGGCATGTCGGTTCCAGTGCCGGTTTACCCGGCTCAAGCAGTTTTGCGGGGAACGATCTGGCGGAATTCGTGTTCGACGCGCGCCTGCACCTGCTCCGGCGCGTAGCCCAAGGGCACCACGTCGTTGATGAAGCGCGAAACGGCTTCGTCCAGACGCCGCTCGCGCTCGGCATCGGACAGCCGCTGGCGCGGCGCGGCCACATACAGGCCCATGCCCTGCCGCGACTCCAGCCACCCTTCGGTGGTCAGTTCGGCGTAGGCCTTGGCGACGGTGTTCGGGTTGATCATCAGCTGCTGCGCAAGACCGCGCACGCTGGGCAGCTGGTCACCCGTCTCCAGCTCGCCGGTAGCGACCTTCATGCGGACCGCATCCACGATCTGCCTGCCGATGGGCCGCGGGTCGCCCGTCGCAATCTGGATCATCAGCGCCTGTGTACGTGCCATTGGAACTCCGCATCATCTGTACTATTTGAAATAGTACAGACAGAACGGGAGTATCTGTCAAGCGATCTTTCATTTGTCCAGCCATCAGCAGCCAACGTGATGATTGCGTTGGCACCCGTGCACCACGTCCCGCCATTTGTCCGATCAACCCCGTCCCACCTGAATGGACGTCGCCAAACGCGGGCGCTCCGTAATGGCAATTATCAAATTTAACGACTTGTGAACATTCGTTAGAAATAGCGCTAGGCTCGGCGCAACCACCGCTTACAGCAGGTGGGTTTGGAAGATGCAGTACATCAGCCGCTTCTTATTGACCTTTGTTGTTCCAGGAGAGAGCCCGCATGTATCCACGTTCCACCCTGCTCGGGCAGGCAGTCCGCCACGCACTGATTTCCACCGTGGCCATCGCTGCAGCCAGCCCGGCCTTCGCGCAAGACAAGCCCACCACCCTTGACCGCATCGAGGTCACTGGCTCACGCATCCGCCAGGTGGACGTGGAAACCGCTCAGCCCGTGTTCGCCATCAGCCGCTCGGATATCGAGCAGCAGGGCTTCAGCTCGGTGGCTGACATCCTGCAGAACGTCACTGCCATGGGCAGCCCGACGATCAGCCGCGCCAACGCGCTGACCGCAGGTGAGAACGCGGGCGGCACCTATATCGACATGCGCAACCTGGGCACGCAGCGCACGCTGGTGCTGGTCAACGGCAAGCGCCTTGGCATCAGCACCTCCGGCTACCAGGACATCTCCAGCCTGCCGGTATCGGCGGTCGAGCGCATCGAAGTGCTGAAGGATGGTGCGTCGGCCATCTACGGCTCCGATGCGATGGCCGGCGTGGTCAACATCATCACCCGCACCAACGTGACCGGCGTGACCGTCAATGCCTATCACGGCCAATACAGCGAGGGCGATGGCGCCCGCGACCGCTTTGACGTGGTTGCCGGATGGAGCAACGACCGCATCTCGCTGACGCTGTCCGCCGAGCACACCGAGGAAAAGGGTGTCTGGGCGAAGGACCGCTGGTTCAGCCGTTATGGCATCAGCGACCGTCACCCCACCGACGCCAGCAACTGGACCACCGTCAGCCAGTTCGGCCAGTTCACCGGCCTGATCGGTGGCCCGGGCTGCACCAACGCCAGAGGCTGCAACTATTCGCTCAACCGCGGTGCCGACCCGACCAATCCGGCCAATTACCATCTGACCGATGCCACCCCGTTCACCGGTGACGTGAGCAACGCCAACGAGCAGATGCACGTCAGCTATCCGCTCAAGCGTGATTCGGTGTACTTCGATGGCCGCTTCAAGATCACCGACAACGTCACCTTCAAGACCGAACTGGGCTACAACGAGCGCAGCTCCACGCGCCAGATCGCCGGCTACCCGCTGCAGTCGAGCACTCCGGGCGTGGGGTCGATGTCGATCGACAGCTACTTCAACCCGTTCGGCAACCAGCATGGCTACGCACGTCCGACCGCCATCGCCTGGAACCGTCGCACCTGGGAAGTGCCGCGCATCACCAACAGTGAGCTGAAGACCTATCGCGCGGTGGCATCGTTCGATGGTTCCTTCGACATTGGTGAACGCTACTTCGACTGGGAAGTGGGCTACCAGTACAACCGCAACGAGCTGGAGTCGCTGGCCACCGGCAACCTGCACAAGGGCCGCGTCGCAGCTGCCGTCGGCCCGTCGTTCTACAACGCGGCGACCGGCAAGGTGGAATGTGGCCGCCCGGGCGCACCGGTCGCCAACTGCACGCCGTGGAATCCGCTGGTGCCTTACGGCACGGTTTCGCCCAACGGCCTGATGGGCAACGCCACCCTGCTCGACTGGCTGTTCCCGCCGGAAATCACCAAGGGCCGCACCACCAGCAAGAACCTGTTCGCCAACATCGCCGGCAGCATCGTCACGCTGCCTGCAGGTGACCTTGGTTTCGCGTTCGGTGTGGAAAGCCGCAAGGAATCGGGCGAATACATCCCCGATCCGCTGGCCCAGACCGGCGCGACCACCAACCTGGCCGCAGGCCCGACCGGTGGTGACTACAAGGTGGATGAGGCCTACCTGGAGTTGAATGTTCCGGTGCTGTCGGGCATGCCCGGTGCGCAGGAGCTGACCTTCAACGCCGCCACCCGCTATTCCAAGTACGACACCTTCGGCAACACGCTCAACAGCAAGTTCGGCTTCAAGTGGAAGCCGTTCGAGGAACTGCTGGTGCGCGGCACCTGGGCCGAGGGCTTCCGTGCACCGACCATCAACGACCTGTTCGGTGGTGGATCGGAAACCTTCGCCACCTTCTCCGACCCGTGCGACACGGTGTTCGGTGCCTCCCGCACCAGCAGCGAAGTGCGTGCACGCTGTGCGCGTGACATCGCCAATGCCGATACCTTCCGCCAGCTCAAGCAGGGCATGACGCCGGTCACCACCGCGGCGGACCAGTCGCCGGTGCCGTTCGTGTCCGGCTCCAACCCGGACCTCACGCCGGAAACCTCGGAAAGCAAGACGCTGGGTCTGGTGTGGAGCCCGAGCTTCATCAGCAACTTCAACGCGTCGCTGGACTGGTGGAAGATCCGCATCGACAACACCATCGTCTCGGACAGCCCGAACCAGATCCTGATCGACTGCTATGAGCAGGGCATCGCTGCACGCTGCGGCCGCTTCACCCGCGACCCCAACAACGGCATCGTCAACACCCTGCGCTACGGCAACCGCAACGCGGGCTTCATGGAAACCGAAGGCTACGATCTGGACATGAGCTACCGTCTGGAGACCGACTTCGGCAAGTTCAACACCAGCTGGGCCACCACCTACGTCAGCAAGAACATCTACCGTTCGACCAACGACGAGAAGGTGGTGCCGACACCGAGCAACGGCATCGGCAGCGGCTTCCGCGTGCGCTCCAACCTGACCCTGGGCTGGGAGCTGGGCAACTTCGGCGCCAGCTGGACCGCGCGCTACTACTCCGGCGTCAAGGAGCAGTGCGCCAGCATCACGCTGTACCCGGCCGAGTGTTCCGATCCGGGCGTGTACGCCCCCTGGTACAAGGGCGCACGCAACTACAACGAGCGTGGTTCGGTGACCTTCCACGACCTGCAGTTCCGCTACAACCTGCCGTGGGATGCCACCGTGTCGGTCGGCGCCAACAACGTGTTCGAGAAGTACGGCCCGGTGATGTACAGCAAGCCGAACTCCGCCTTCTCCTACTACGGTGGCTACGACATCGGCCGCTTCGTGTACATGAAGTACCAGCAGCGCTTCTGATCGGCACTGCCGGTCCAGATCGCGGCAATCGCAACGGAAGCCACGGCCCTTCGGGGCCGTGGCTTTCTGCCGTCTGGTGCATGGTCACAAAGTTGTAAAGCTGACGTAACAGTCACTTCATTACTCGAGCGCAGGCTGGCCCAAACCGGGAGCCTGATCATGCGCTTTGCCATCGTCACCGAGACCTATCCCCCCGAGGTCAATGGTGTTGCCTTGACCGTGCAGGGGCTGGAGCAGGGCCTGCGCAACCGCGGCCATCAGGTGGATCTGGTGCGCCCGCGCCAGCACACCGATGAAAGCGCCGCCACGCATGAACTGCTGGTGCGTGGCGCAGGGCTGCCACGCTATCCCGGCCTGCGCTTCGGTCTGCCAGCCCCCATGCGGTTGGCACGTCAGTGGCAGCAGCAGCGTCCCGACGCCATCTACATCGCCACCGAGGGCCCGCTGGGCTGGTCGGCGATGCGTGCCGCTCGCCGGCTTGGGATACCGGTGGCATCCGGCCTGCACACCCGCTTCGACGAATACCTCCCCGACTACGGCGCCGCGTGGCTGCAGCCTACGGCGCTGGCGTGGATGCGTCGGTTCCACAACCAGGCCGACGCCACGCTGGTGCCGACCAACGAGCTGCAGCAGTTCCTGCTGGGCAACGGTTTCGCCCGCGCCCGCCTGCTGGCACGCGCGGTGGATGGCAGCCAGTTCGATCCACGTCACCGCGACCCTGGCCTGCGCGCCCGCTGGGGCATCGCCGACAATGCGCTGGTGGTGATCCATGTGGGCCGCATCGCCGCCGAGAAGAATCTTGGTCTTGCAGTGCAGGCCTTCCGCCGCATCCAGCAGCACCAGCCGGACGCGCGGTTCGTCTGGGTGGGTGATGGCCCGCAGCGCGAAAAGCTGGCGCGCGACAACCCGGACTTCATCTTCTGTGGCATCCAGCGTGGCGACGCGCTGGCACGCCATTTCGCCAGTGGCGACCTGTTCCTGTTCCCCAGCCACAGCGAGACGTTCGGCAACGTCACCCTCGAGGCCATGGCCAGCGGTGTGGCGACGGTGGCCTTCAACTACGGTGCCGCACGCGAACACCTGCGCAGTGGTCACAGCGGTGTCGCTGTGGAAGACGACGAGAGTTTCATCAACGCCGCCCTGCAGCTGGCCGGCGATGCCGAAATGCGCGCCATGCTCGGTGCCAATGCCAACCGCGCGATGCAGCGGCTGCACCCCGAGCAGGTGGTTGCCGAGTTTGAAGCCCTGCTGGACGAACTGGCCACACGGAGACGCCATCATGTCGTTGCTGCCGCCTGAAGGAATCGCCGCCCGCGAAGCCCGCTGGTGCCGTCGTGCCAACCGCTATGGCCGACGCCGTGGCATCCGCATCGTGTTCTCGGTGCTGAGCCGGCTGGGCGATGGTGTGTTCTGGTACATGCTGATGGGTGCGCTGGTACTGGCCGACGGCCTGGACGGCCTGCAGGCCTCGGTGCACATGGCCGCCACCGGCGTGGTCGCGCTGACCCTGTACAAGGCACTCAAACGCTGGACGCGCCGTCCACGTCCGTTCGCCGCCGACGTGCATATCCGCGCGTGGGTGGCACCGCTGGACGAGTACAGTTTTCCGTCGGGCCACACCCTGCATGCAGTGTCCTTCACCGTGGTGGCGCTGGCTTACTACCCGTGGCTGGCGCCACTGCTGGTGCCGTTCACCGCTGGCGTGGCGCTGTCGCGCGTGGTGCTGGGCCTGCACTATCCCAGCGACGTGTTGGCGGCCACCGGCATCGGCCTGCTGCTGGGGACGCTCTCGCTGCAGCTGTGGCCGTTGCCGTTCTAGGCTTCATCGGCACAGGTTCCCTCTGGCTCACGCGCAGGCGTCACGCACGCAATACAATGCGGGCATGACCACGCTGTTCATCTCCGATCTGCATCTGGACCCGAGCCGTCCAGCCATCACCGACCTGTTCCTTGCCTTCCTGCGCGGGGAAGCACGTCAGGCCGACGCCCTGTACGTCCTGGGCGACCTGTTTGAAGCGTGGATCGGCGATGACACGCCCTCGCCCGCCGCTGATGCCGTCGCCACCGAGCTGCGTGCGCTGGCCGATGGTGGCGTACCGGTGTACTTCATCCGTGGCAACCGCGATTTCCTGGTGGGCGAGGACTACAGTCGTCGCGCCGGCATGCGCATCCTGCCGGACCCCGCCGTGATCGAGCTCTACGGCAAACCGGTGCTGCTGCAGCACGGCGACCTGCTGTGCACCGACGACACGGCCTATCAGGCGTTCCGCGCGCAGACCCGAGACCCGGCCTTCATCGCCCAGTTCCTGTCACAGCCGCTGGAAGCACGCGTCGCCTTCGCGCAGAAGGCGCGTGCAGCCAGCCAGGCGCATCAGGCAGAGATGAAGGCCGATGATCGTGCCCAGTTCGAGACAGTCACCGACGTGGCACCGGACGAAGTCGTCAGCACCTTCCAGCGTTACGGCGTGGACACCATGATCCACGGCCACACCCACCGGCCCGCCGTCCACGCGCTGAAAGCAGGCGGCAGGGACTGCACGCGCATCGTGCTGGGCGACTGGTACGAGCAGGGCTCGGTACTGCGCGTGGATGCCGACGGAATGACGCTGGATACGCTGTAGCTTGAGAGCCGGGAACGGGTGGCTGGGAACGGGGAAGTGAGCGCCTGGATGCTTTCGGCCGCATTACTGCCCACTTTCCCAGATCCCTGTTCCCCGTTCCCCGCCTTCAACCATCAGCTCACGGCTTTTCCGTGGCGACGGCCGGATCGCGTGCGCAGCCCTTCCAGGTGTCCTTGCCGAGCACGAATTCGGCAGTGAACGGGTGGCTCAGATCCGACATGCCGTCGGAGCACTCGGCACGTTCCAGCGTCAGCTGGAAGGCATCGTCACCCTGCCCGCCATGCACCACCAGCAGGCCATCACGCAGCTCGCGCGTGCCCTCGAAGTGGCGCGGTGTGTCCTGCGTTTCCGGCGTGGTGTAATCCAGCGCCGCGCCATCCACGCGCACCCCCCAGAACGGCTCGGTGCCCGAGGCCTGCAGCACCTGTGGGAAATCATCCTTCGCCGCCACCGCGGGCGCTGCCGTTTCGGCGGCCTTGTCGGGGGCGTTCTGCGCTGCCGGCGCGGTCTCCGGCGGCGTTGACTGCGTGCAGCCTGCGAGTGCAATGACCAGAAGCAGGCCCATGCCAGTGTGCTTCATCTGTTCTCTCCTTGGTGCTGGATGTCGTGCGCAGGAATCATCGCACTGATGAGTGTGCCGTGTGCCCTTCCATCATATGCCTGATGAGGCGGATCGAGGTTCCAGAGGTTGGCTGTAGAGCGCAGCCATGCTGCGCTGGGCATCATCGGTAAAGCCATGCCGAGCATGGCTCGGCACTACGTTCTCAGCCGGCCTGCTCGACCAGGTTGGCCAGCTCATCTTCGTCGAAGCCGGCCAGCAGGCGTGCTTCCATGTTGAACGGGCCGTGCAGGTAACCACCCGCGTACTCGCGCAGCAGTTCCTTGAAGCGTGCTCGCGGCTCGACGCCTGCGCGCTCGCAGTACCAGCGGTACCAGCGCGAACCGGCGGCGACGTGTGCCACTTCTTCGCGCAGGATCACTTCCAGCACATCAGCCGTGGCGTCATCGCCCAGCGCGCGCAGCTTGGTGATCATGGCTGGCGTGACATCCAGACCACGCGCTTCCAGCACGCGCGGCACCAGCGCCATGCGTGCCAGCCCGTCGTGTGCGGTCTTCTCGCACATCTCCCACAGGCCGTTGTGCGCGGGGAAATCCGCATAGTCGTGGCCATGCGCCAGCAGCCGCTCGCGCAGCAGCATGAAGTGGCGCGACTCGTCGTCGGCGCAGCTCACCCAGTCGGCATGAAAGCTGCCCGGCAGGCCTCGGAAGCGGTACACCGCATCCCAGGCCAGATCGATGGCGTTGAGTTCGATATGCGCGATGGCATGGACGAAGGCCGCACGCCCATCGGTGCTGCCCAGGCCACGACGCGGCAGGTCGCGCGGATGCACCAGCACCAGCTGCGCCGGACGCCCCGGCATGCGGATGGCGTCCGGCTCGGCAGCCTGCGCGGGCAGCTTCAGGCTGCCGGCACGAAAGCGTGCGGCGTAATGCTGGGTCAACGCGACCTTGCGCAGCGGGTCGGCTTCGGCCAGACAGATGCACGCGGCGTCGAGCAGCGAGAAGCCTTCGGCTTCCACCGGTGGCGCGAACGCAGATTGCATGGCTTCAGTAAGTGACGACGCGTGGGTCATGATGGTTGCCGCATCGACGGCTTTTCCCGCAATTCCAACCGGTGCGCATGCACCCACCCAACGCCTCTCCCGCAGTGAGAGAGGCGCGCTGGAACGCTGTCAGGCACGGCGCAGGGTCTTGGCTTCGTCCGAGCGCAGCTGCTGGATGCGCTCGAAATACCCCGGCTCGATGCCGGTGACATATTCGCCGTTGAAGCAGGAGGAGTCGAACGACTTCAGCTCCGGGTTGCCTTCGCGCACGGCGGCTTCCAGGTCTTCCAGGTCCTGGTAGATCAGCCAGTCGCAGCCCAAGTGCTTTTCCACGTCCTCGATGGTGCGGTCGTGGGCCACCAGTTCCTCGGCGGCGGGCATGTCGATGCCGTAGATGTTCGGGTAACGCACCGGCGGCGCGGCGCTGGCCAGGTACACCTTGCGTGCGCCCGCATCGCGCGCCATCTGCACGATCTGCTGGCTGGTGGTGCCGCGCACGATGGAATCATCCACCAGCAGCACCACGCGGTTGCGGAATTCCAGATGGATCGGATTGAGCTTGCGACGCACCGACTTCACCCGCTCGCCCTGCCCCGGCATGATGAAGGTGCGGCCGACGTAACGGTTCTTGACGAAGCCCTCGCGGTACTTCACGCCCAGCACGTTGGACATTTCCAGCGCGGCGTCACGCGAGGTATCGGGAATGGGAATGATGGTGTCGATGTCGTGGTCCGGGCGCAGGCGCAGGATCTTCTCGCCCAGCTTCTGGCCCATGCGCATGCGCGCCTTGTGCACCGACACGTTGTCCATCATCGAGTCCGGGCGTGCGAAGTACACGTACTCGAAGATGCACGGGGTCTGCTGTGTATTGGTCGCACAGACCTCGGTGAACAGCTCGCCGCGCTCGGTGATGACCACGGCCTCACCCGGGGCGACATCGCGCATGCGCTCGAAGCCGAGCACGTCCAGCGCCACCGATTCGGAGGCCACGGCGTACTCGATGCCTTCGGCATGTTCGCGCTTGCCCAGCACCAGCGGACGGATGCCGTGCGGGTCGCGGAAGGCCACCAGGCCCAGGCCCAGCACCACGCTGACCACCGCATAGCCGCCCTTGCAGCGGCGGTGCACGCCGGCCACGGCGCGGATCGCCGCTTCCGGCGTGAGCATGCGCTGCGCGTCCAGCTCGTAGGCGAACACGTTGAGCAGCACTTCGCTGTCCGAATCGGTGTTGATGTTGCGGCGGTCCGCCTCGAACACCTGCCGGCGCAGCGCCTCGGTGTTAATCAGGTTGCCGTTGTGCGCCAACGCGATGCCGTAGGGCGAGTTGACGTAGAACGGCTGTGCCTCATCGGTGCCTTCCGAGCCGGCGGTGGGATAACGCACATGGGCGATGCCGATGCGACCCTGCAGCAGTTCCATGCGGCGCTCGTCGAACACGTCACGCACCAGGCCGTTGGCCTTTTCCACGCGCAGCCGCGTGCCGTTGGCGGTGGCGATGCCAGCGGCATCCTGGCCACGGTGCTGGAGGACGGTCAGGCCGTCATAGAGCTGCCCGGCGACGTTCTGGTTGCCCACGATTCCGACGATGCCACACATGTTGCGCGATCTCCGCTGGGCGCACGCGCCCGGTTAACGTGAAGGTGGCCGTGCCTGGCCTTGATCTCCGGCCCGCCCGGGGTCGGCATGATCCTGGCGCACCTGCGCCGGGTCGATATTGGAGGGCAACGCCCCCGCCGGCGGCTGTGGCCCGCCTGGCGGCAGTTCGAGGGGTATCGCTACCCGCTCCTGCCCGGTTGGCGGCTGCCTGCCATCCACGTCTTTGTCGTTCGGTCCGCCATTATCGCCTGCCAGGACCGACTTGCCCAAGTCCAACAGCGACACATCCGGCATTTCGGGCAGTTCAGGTGGCTCGGGCAGCTGTTCACGCAGCCAGGTGGCCATCGGCTGCAGCCACGGCACCACCATCGACTGCTGCCAGTCCGGCTTCTCCACCATGGACGTGAAGCCCAGCAGCAGCACGACCACCACCGCCAGCAGCCCGCCACGGGCCACACCCAGCACAAGGCCGAGCAGGCGGTCAGGCCAGCGCAGCAGCGCGGTGGAATCGACCAGCCCACGCAGCAGCATGCCCACCAGCGCGATCAGCAGCCGCGTGCCGAAGAAGGCCACGCCGTAACCGAGCCCGTAGTCACCGGCCCCCGGCACCGCGCCGTCGGCGAACATCAGCGCCACCTGGTCACCGAACTGGTAGGCAACCCAGCCGGCCACCAGCCAGGAAAACATCCCCAGCAGCGTGGACAGCAGCCCGCGCAGCAGGCCGAACAGGGCCGATACGACGATCAGGCCCAGCAGTACCAGATCAATCACGCCAGCACGCTCCGCTCAGGAGCGCGCTGCAGCGCGCGGCGCGCCCCGGATGCATCGGCATCAGGGATGCGGGCGGACCATGCCCGCGATGCCCACCTTGGCGGCAACCTGTGCCTTGAGCTGATCCGCCTGCGCGCGGCTGGCGACCGGCCCGACGCGGACGCGGTTGAGCGTGCCGTTGTCGGTGCGCACCTGCTCGACGAAGGCACTGAAGCCTGCCGCACGCGCCTTGTCACGCAGGGCATTGGCGTCGGCGGCCTGGGCGAAGGCACCCAGCTGCACGGCGAAGCCGACATTGCTGGCGGCCGGGGCAGCCGGTGCTTCCGGCTTGGCGGGTGCAGCAGCCAC
>DALZZG010000033.1:0-2986 GCA_031987665.1 Stenotrophomonas sp.
TGACCTTGATGCCGGTGGTCTTCTCGAAGTTCGGGATGGTGTCCTCGGCGATGTAATCCGAGTAGTTGTAGACGTTGAGGACCTTGGCCTCGCCGCCTTCAGGCGCCTTGGAGCCCTCGTCCTTGCCACCGCAGGCGGCAAGCAGGGAGACGGCAACACCAAGGGTGAGGATGCGCAGATTCATGGTTTCTCCAGTGTGATCCGGAAAGTGCGGGGGAGCTGGCCGCGCCAGCGGTGGCGTATTGTCCCACGAAGCAGGCGTGAGTGAAGAACAGTGGGGAGTGGGAAGGGGCCAAGGCAAACATCGGGCGTGACGGCAGGTACCGGCCATCCGCTCAGGTTCTCACTCCTCACTCTTGTTCACTCACCCCCTGCCCTCAGACGTTGAGCAGCAGGAACTCCCGCTCCCACGAGCTGATCACGCGGAAGAAGGTTTCGTACTCCTTGCGCTTGACCGAGATGTAGGCGCGGGTGAAACGGTGCCCCAGCAGGTTCTGCAGTGACTCGCAGCCCTCCAGTCCGTCGAGCGCCTCGCCCAGTGAGCGTGGCAACTCGTAGCCGGTCTCCTTGGCGTTGCCGGTGATCGGCTGGCTGGGCTTGAGCCCCTCGCGGATGCCGAGCAGGCCGCAGGCCAGCGTGGCGGCCATCGCCAGGTAGGGGTTGGCGTCGGAGCCGGCGAAGCGGCTCTCCACGCGGCTGTTTTCCAGCGTGTCGATGGGCACGCGCAGGCCGCAGGTGCGGTTGTCGAAGCCCCATTCCACGTTGCTCGGCGACACCTCACCGAACACCAGCCGGCGGTAGGAATTCACGTTCGGCGCGAAGAAGGCCATCGCCATCGGCACGTACTTCTGCAGCCCGGCCAGGTAGTTGCCGAACAGCTCGCTGTACTCACCCTCATGGCTGCCGGCGAACACGTTGACGCCGTCCGAGATGCGCAGCAGGCTCTGGTGGATGTGCATGGCGCTGCCCGGCTCGGTCTCCATCGGCTTGGCCAGGAAGGTCGCATAGACGCCGTGGCGCATCGCCGATTCACGCATGGTGCGCTTGAACAGGAACACCTGGTCGGCCAGCGACATCGCATCGGCGTGGGTGAAGTTCACCTCCAGCTGCGCCGCGCCGGATTCGTGGATCAGCGTGTCCACGTCCAGCTTCATCGCGTCGCAGTAGTCGTACATCAGGTCGAGGATGGGATCGAATTCGTTGACCGCATCGATCGAATACGACTGGCGCGCGGTTTCCGGGCGGCCCGAGCGGCCGGCGGGCGGCAGCAGCGGGAAATCCGGATCGGTGTTCTTCTGCACAAGGAAGAACTCCACCTCTGGCGCGACCACCGGCTTGAGCCCCAGTTCGGCGAAGGCGGCGAGCACGCGGCGCAGCACGTTGCGCGGTGCCAGTTCGTGCGGCTGCCCGCCCTTGGTATAGCAGTCGTGGATGATCTGCGCGGTGGGGTCGGCCGCCCACGGCACCATGCGCACGGTGTCCGGGTCCGGGCGCAGGATCATGTCCGAATCCGCCGGCGAGGTCAGCTCGTAATAGTCGTCCGGAAAATCACCGGTGACGGTGGTGGCGAAGATGCCCTCGGGCAGGCGCGTGCCGTAGTCATGGGAGAACTTGTCGGCAGGAATGATCTTGCCGCGGGCATTGCCGGTGATGTCCGGCACCAGGCATTCGACCTCGGTGATGTGCCGTTCCTTGAGCCAACGCAGCAGGGAGCTTTCTTCCTGCACGCTGGCGACGGTCTTGCGGGTACGGGGGCGCGATGTCATGGCGGATCAACTTTGTTTCTGCAACTGGTAGCGGCGACAGGCCTCGCCGAAGGCTTGGAAAATGGCCAGGTAGAACGGGTTGTCCAGCGCCCGCCATTCCGGGTGGAACTGCAGGCCGAGCAGGAAGCCCGGGCCGGGGCCGGTGAAGGCTTCGATCAGACCATCCGGAGCGCGCGCCTGCACCTGCAGGCCCTCGCCCAGCCGCGCCACACCCTGCCCATGCACCGAATTGACCTGCACATCGGTACTGCCGGCAAGGCGGGCAAGCAGGCCGCCGGGGGTCAATTCCAGTGCGTGCGCAGGGCCATATTGCACGTCCAACGGTGAATCGGGGTCTTCACGATGGTCTGCAAACCCCGGCACTTCATGCACTTTCGGATGCAGGCTGCCGCCGAAGGCCACATTCACTTCCTGGAAGCCACGGCAGATGGCCAGCACCGGCATGCCCCGCGCCAGCACCTGACGGATCAGGCCCTGAGCGCCGAGCAGGCTGGCGTCGCGCGCCGGATCGTGCGGGTTGCCGGGCCAGCTGGGGCCACCATCGTAGTGATGCGGCTCGATGTTGCTGGTGGCGCCGGTCAGCAGCAGGCCATCCAGCCGGTCCAGCCAGCCATCGGCCGGCAACGGCGGTTGCAGCGACGGGAGCAGCACTGGCGTGGCTCCGGCACCATCGACCACGGCACGCACGTACTTTTCGCCGACCACGAGAAAGGGGTGTGAGCCGATCGGTTTGCTGTCGGTGGGCAAGCCGACCAGCGGCAGACTGGCCATGCATCAGGCTCTGGAAACGTGCAGGCACGCTACCCCTGCCCTCGCATTTAGGCAACCGCAGGCACCTGTCATTCAAACGCCACAGGGCACAATGCACGCTATGGGGTCCATTGCCTGCGCCCGCCGCAGACGGCACTCCCGTTACACTCCACGCCCTGTTTTCCGCCCTGCCCGCCTGATGTCCGAGGACGCTGCACTGTCCGGCTATCCGCCCACCTGGTATGCCGCCAGCCAACCCCAGCCACCGCCCCGCGCTCCACTGCGCGGGCCCGCGCGTGCCGACGTGGCGGTGCTCGGTGCCGGCTACACCGGCCTGACCGCCGCGCTGGCGCTGGCGGAAAAGGGCCATTCGGTGACCGTGCTGGAGGCCGAACGGGTCGGCTGGGGCGCTTCCGGGCGCAACGGTGGCCAGGCCATCGTCGGCTATGGCTGCGAGCAGGACACACTGG
>DALZZG010000033.1:3046-26342 GCA_031987665.1 Stenotrophomonas sp.
ACGCCTGCTGTTCGATTTCTCGCGCGACGGCATGCACATGCTCAAGCGGCGCATCCAGCAGCACGGCATCGACTGCGACTGGCGCGACGGCCACGCCAACGTTCCCATCCATCCACGGCAGGAGCGCGCCCTGCGCGCCGACATCGTGACCATGGCCCAGCGCTACGACTACCCGCTGGAATGGTGGGACCGCAGCCGCCTGCGCCAGGAGCTGGCCAGCGACCGCTACCTGGGCGCGATGTACGACGCCGCCAGCGGCCACCTGCACCCGCTCGCCTATGCGCAGGGCCTGGCCCGCGCCGCCGAGGCAGCCGGCGTGGTCATCCACGAACACTCGCCGGTGCAGCGGCTGGAACGGGGCACCAGACCCGCACTGGTCACCGCCGAGGGGCGCGTGGATGCCGATTTCGTGGTACTGGCCGGCAATGCCTGGCTGCAGGGCATCGCGCCGGAGCTGGAAAGCCGGATGATGCCGGTGGGCACCTACATCGGCGCCACCCAGCCGCTGGGTGCGGAACGCGCCAAGGCGCTGATCCGCAATGACATGGCCGTGGCCGACGTGAACTGGGCGCTGGATTACTTCCGCCTCAGCCGCGACCACCGCCTGCTGTTCGGCGGCCAGGCCAACTATTCCGCACTGCCACCGCCGGGCCTGCGCGCCAGCATGACCCGGCGCATGCGGCGGGTGTTCCCGCAGCTGGCCGATGTCGAAATGGAATACGTGTGGGGCGGCTACATCGACATCACCCGCAACCGCGCCCCGCACTGGGGCCGGCTCACCCCGAACGTGTACTTCGCCCAGGGCTTCTCCGGCCATGGTGTGGCCAGCACCGGACTGGCGGGGGAAGTGATCGCGGCGGCCATCGCCGGCCAGTCCGAGCGGCTGGACGTGTTCGCACGCATCCCGCATGGCGTGTTCCCCGGTGGCAAAGCGCTGCGCATGCCGCTGCTGGTGGCCGCCATGTCCTGGTACAAGCTGCGCGATCTGCTGTGGTGACCTGCGGGCGCTGGGCTGAATACACAATTCCTAGTCCGGCGCACGGATATTCCTGAAACGCCCGTTCTCATTTGCCTACAGCGGCTCAAGTTCTTATTCCCATCGCCGTTACTTCGGACTGATCGCCCTCGGACCCGTTGCCAATGGCCACCCCGCTGCAGGCCAGTTTTGAAGCCCCTCCCATCCCCGCGCTGCCGCAGCACATCCTGCTGGTGGAGAACTCGCGTGCGTTCACCACCGTGCTGCGCGATGCGCTCGAACAACGGCTGGGGCTCTCGGTCAGCGTGGCCTCCACGCTGGCCGAAGCGGGCGAACTGCTCGACCGCAGGGAGGGTTGGTTCCTGGTGTTGACCGGGCTGGTGCTGGCCGACGGCGACCGCGACCGCGTGGTGGACTATTTCGTCGGCTGCGGCCTGCCCACCATCGTGGTCAGCGGCGTCTACGACGAGGGGCTGCGCAAGCGCGTGCTGCAGCAGGAAATCATCGACTACGTGCTGAAGAACACGCCGGGCAGCGTCGATTACCTGGTGTGGCTGGTGCAGCGCCTTGAACGCAATCGCCGCATCACCGCGCTGGTGGTGGATGATTCGCTGTCGGCGCGCACGCATGCTGCTGCCTTGCTGGGCATGTACGGCTACCGCGTCACCGAGGCGGCGGAAGGCGAGTCGGCGTTGCGCGCACTGGAAACCGATCCCTCCATCCGTCTGGTCATCGTCGATCAGGAAATGCCGGGCATGGACGGCGTGGAGCTGACCCGCCGGCTGCGGGCGGTGCGGGCGCGCGACAAGGTGGCGGTGATCGGCATTTCCGGCAGTTCCGATGCCTCGCTCATCCCACGCTTCCTGAAGAACGGCGCCAACGACTTCCTGCGCAAACCCTTTTCGCGCGAAGAGTTTTTCTGCCGTGTTTCGCAGAACGTGGATCAGCTCGAACTCATCGGCACGCTGCAGGATCTGGCCACCCGCGACTTCCTCACCGGCCTGCCCAACCGCCGCAGCTTCCTGGAAAGCAGCCAGCGGCAGCTGGAGAACGCCCGCGGCACGGTGACCGTGGCGATGGTGGACATCGACCACTTCAAGCACATCAACGACAGCTTCGGCCACGAAGCCGGTGACCAGGCCATCCGCGCCGTCGCCGCTGTGCTGCAGGCACACACCGGACCGGATGGCATCAGCGCACGCTTCGGTGGTGAGGAATTCTGCGTGCTGGTCAACGGCATGGACGATGCGCAGAGCGCGGCCTACTTCGAGCAGATGCGCGGCGCGGTCGAGGCCATGCGCGTGCGCATCGGCGATGAAAGCCTCTGCATGACCGTGAGCATCGGCGTCACCCGTGCCGAGGCTGGCGAAGGCAACCTGCACCTGTTGATCACCGAGGCCGACCGCCAGCTCTATCTGGCCAAGGCGGACGGCCGCAACCGCGTGCGCAGCGCCCGGATACCGGGCAGCCACGCTGGCAGGCCGCTGCTGCGCGCCGGCGGCCAGTGCTGCTGAGGAAGCTCACGTCCGCTCACGCGGGCATTGATCCAGATCAACGCGTCGCTTTCACGCCATCTCTACATTCCCGAACAGGAAATCACAGGGAGACGCGGCGATGGCACTACTGGTTTGGCAGGACGATCTCAATACGGGCGTGGAGGTCATCGACCAGCAGCACATGCGCATCGTGGAAATGCTCAATCATCTGCATGTGGCGCAGAAGAGTCTCGAGCGCGTGGCGGTGGCCGAGGTGATCGACGAGCTGGTCGACTACACCATGTCGCACTTCGCCTTCGAGGAAGAGCTGATGGAAGAAGCCGGCTACCCCTTCTGCGCCGCGCACAAGCGCGTGCACGAGGTGTTCGGCAAGCGTGTCTCCGAGTACCGCATGCGCTTCCAGTCCGGTGAGGATGTCACCGACGAGCTGCGCAACATGCTGTCACGCTGGCTGTTCAACCACATCCGTGGCGATGACAAGGCCTATGCCGAGCAGGTCAAGCGCCACCTCAACCAGTTCGCCCGCGATCATCAGGAAGGCAGCTGGCTGGGGCGCACCTTGAAGCGGTTGTTCCGCTGACGGTTCACGCAGGAACGGCACGGGCGCGGATACCCCTCCCCCAGAAGGCCGCGACCGCGCCGTTCCTGCCATAGGCAACACGCCCCGCACCCGCGGGGCGTTCCTGTTTCAGAGCACGCGCCTCCGGCTGATGGCCCACAGCGCCAGCCCGGTCACGGCCGCAGTGGCGCACAGATACCCGCCCACGGCGGCGATGCCGAACTTTCCGGCCAGCCAGGTGGCGGCATAGGGCGCAGGAGCCGCGCCCAGAATGCCCGCGAGGTTGAACGACAGCGAGGCGCCGGTATAGCGCAGCTGCACCGGGTACAGGCTGGCCAGCATGGTGCCGCAGGGGCCGTAGGTCAGGCCCATCAGGAACAGGCCAAGCGACAGGAACAGCAGCACCTGCCACGGATGACCGGCCTGGAACAGCGGCTGGAACAGCAGGCCGAATGCAAAGATGGCCAGCGTCGCCACGCCCATCGCCTTCACCGTGCTGCTGCGGTCGCCATACAGCGCCGCCAGCGGAATGCCCGCGGCGAAGAACAGGACGCCGACCATCTGCATCAGCAGGAATTCCTCACGCGGGTAGCCCAGCGCCGAGGTGCCATAGCCAAGCGTGAACACGGTCATCAGGTAGAACAGCACGAAGGTGGCGAACGCCGCCAGCGTGCCCAGCACCACAATGCCGGCATGCCGCGCCAGCACCTCCCCTATCGGCAGGCGCACACGCTGTCCCTGCTGTATCGCCTTCTGGAAATCGGGTGTCTCGTGGATGTTCAGGCGCACCCACAGGCCAAAGATCACCAGCAGCGCGCTGGCGATGAACGGCACGCGCCAGCCCCATGCAAGGAAGTCCGCATCGTCCAGCACCCTGCCCAGCAGCAGGAACGCCCCCGCCGACAGCAGGAAGCCCAGCGGCGCACCAAGCTGCGGAAACATGCCGTACCACGCACGCTTGCCGGGCGGCGCGTTCTCGGTGGCCAGCAGCACCGCCCCACCCCATTCGCCGCCCAACCCGAGACCTTGCCCGAAGCGGCACAACGCCAGCAGCAGCGGGGCCAGCAGGCCGATGTCGTGATAGGTCGGCAGCAGGCCGATGGCCACCGTGGACAGGCCCATGGTCAACAGCGCCGCCACCAGCGTGGCCTTGCGCCCGATGCGGTCGCCATAGTGGCCGAATACCGCCGATCCGACGGGCCGGGCGACGAAGGCGACCGCGAAGGTGGCCAGTGACTGCAGCAGCGCCGCGTTGCTGCTGCTCTCCGGGAAAAACAGTTTGGGGAACACCAGCACCGCAGCCGTGGCGTAGATGTAGAAATCGAAGAACTCGATGGTGGTGCCGACAAGGCTGGCGGCCAGCACGCGGCGCGGCGAGTTCAGGGGAGCGACGACCGGAGCGTTGGGCATGGGCCAGAGCGGAAGGCGGAGTCCGCGCAGTCTGCCACGCAGCGCAGCCCTCCAGGCAGCTGGTTGCAGGTGGGACGAAATGGCGAGGCGGGGAACCGGGAGTCAAGAACGGGGAATGAGGCAACTGGAGTCTGGTTGAGTTGCAGTACGTCCAGAACGCTGCACGGCGCATGCCCGATCAGGCCGAACGTAACAGCCGATATTCATCCGCCGTTCGCGTTCCACTCAACCCCGCTTCAAGTTCCTTAATGGCACCCAGCCCGCAATCGCACAGGGGCGCGTCTTTCACACAATGGTTTCACCTTCAGCGGCTACCGTGCAGGTACACCTGAAACGAGAAGTACCTTCGATGAGCAAGCGCTATCTTCCGACCGCCCTGCTGGCCATTACCGCCGCCTTTGCTGGTGCGGGCATCGCACAGGCTCAGGACTCGCTCACTGCACCGCAGGTACGCGCGCAGCTCGAAGCGCAGGGCTATACCAACGTGCATGACGTGAAATTCGACGACGGCATGTGGGAGGCCGATGCCGTCAGTGCCGACGGCAAGAAGGTCGAACTGCGTCTGGCCCCCGCCACCGGCAAGATCTACCCGGACACCGCGGTGTCACAGGTGAGCGAGGCCGATATCCGTGCGCAGCTCTCCACGCAGGGCTTCGGCAACGTGCAGGAGGTCAAGTTCGACGACGGCATGTGGAAGGCCAAGGCCACCAGCAAGGCCGGGCAGAAGACCGAGCTGAGGATGGACCCGGCGACCGGCGAGATCGTCGCGCAGGAACAGAAGTGATCCAAGGGCAGGGAACAGGGAACGGGGTGCCGGGAACGAGGCACCCGTAGCCCGGGTAAGCGCAGCGCACCCGGGAATCCCAAGTCGAACAGATGCAGCGGGGGATGGACGAATCCATCCACCTGCACCCCCGGCTCCCTTCTCCCCGTTCCCTGCCGTCAACCCAGATTGATCCAGGTCGCCTTCATCTCCGTGTACTTGTCAAAGGCATGCAGGGATTTGTCGCGACCATTGCCGGATTGCTTGTAACCACCGAACGGCGCGGTCATGTCGCCGCCATCCCAGTAGTTCACCCACACGCTACCTGCACGCAGGCCACGCGCGACACGATGCGCGCGTGAGACGTCGCGCGTCCACACGCCCGCGGCCAGACCGTACTCGCTGTCGTTGGCCATCTGCAGCGCCTGCTGCTCGCCGTCGAAAGCAATCACCGACAGCACCGGCCCGAAGATTTCCTCGCGCGCGATGCGCTGCTGCGGGCTCACGTCATCGAACACGGTCGGCTCGATGTAACAGCCTCCGTCCACCACGTCGGCACGCTTGCCACCCAGCAGCAGCCGCGCGCCCTCCGCCGTGCCTGCTTCGATGTAACCCAGCACGCGCTGCGCCTGCGCCTCGTCCACCATCGCACCCATCGGCGCATCCGGCTCGAACGGATGCCGTGGCTGCATGTGGCGGCCATGCTCCACTACCCGCGCGACAAATTCGTCCTTGATCGAGCGCTCCACCAGCAGGCGCGAGGCCGCCGTGCAGACCTCGCCCTGGTTGTAGAAGATGCCGCTGGCCGCCGCTTCGGCCGCCTTGTCCAGATCTGGCGCGTCTGCGAACACGATGTTCGGGCTCTTGCCACCGCACTCCATGTAGGCGCGTTTCATGTTCGACAGACCGGCGCATTGGAGCAGTCGCTTGCCCACGGCGGTGGAACCGGTGAACACCAACCCGTCCACATCCATGTGCAACGCCAGCGGTTCGCCCGCACCCTTGCCGCTGCCGGGCACCACGTTGAACACGCCGTCCGGCAACCCCGCTTCGGCCACCAGCTCGGCGAAGCGCAGCGCGCTCAGCGGTGATTTCTCCGAAGGCTTGAGCACCACCGAGTTGCCCGCCGCCAACGCAGGCGCCACTTTCCATGCCGCCATCAGCAGTGGAAAGTTCCACGGCACGATCGCGCCGATCACACCCAGCGGTTCGCGGGTGATCAGCCCCAGCTCGTTGCTGCCGGTCGGCGCGACTTCGCCGTAGAGCTTGTCCACCGCCTCGGCGGTCCACTGGATGCAGCGCACCACGCCTGCTATATCGACATTGCGGGCTTCACCGATCGGCTTGCCCATGTCCAGCGTTTCCAGCAGCGCCAGCTCATCGGCATGCTGCTCCACCAGCGCGGCCAGACGCAGCAGCTGCTGCTTGCGCCGCGACGGCTTCAGTCCCGACCAGTGACCAGCCTGGAAGCTGCGCCGAGCGGCAGCCACCGCATGGTCGATATCCACCTGCCCGCCATCGGCCACCTGCGCCAGCACGCGTCCGTCGATGGGGCTGATGCAGTCGAACGTGGCGCCGGAGGCCGCGTCAACGGCGCGGCCATCAATGAAAGCTTGGGTGCGCAGCGACAGACCGGCGGCCAGCGTCTGCCATTGTTCGCGGAGATGTGGGGTGGTCATGCGGGCATCCTGTTGTGTTGCGGTGGGGCGCGGCGCAAGCCGCCATGCCTGCATGGTACGCCGCCAGGGGTTCACGGCATGCATGAATCCACCCTGCGCCGCACCGCACGGAAACGACGGGCGCACCGCCCAGCGTCGCGCCGATTCACTACAATGCCGGCCCACGTTTCAGCCGGCAGCCGCATGGACATCATCGTCAACGAAGAACTCAAGGCCTACATCGACCCGCTCACGCAGGATGAGCACGATGCGCTGGAGCGCAGCCTGCTGGCCGAGGGCTGCCGTGATTCGCTGGTGCTGTGGGGCAACATCCTGATCGACGGCCACAATCGCTACGGCATCTGCCGCAAGCACGGCATTCCGTTCAACACGGTGCAGAACACGCGCTTCCAGAGCATGGACGACGTGCACCTGTGGATGATCGAGCAGCATCTGGGCCGGCGCAGCGTGTCCGATTTCCAGCGCGGCGTGCTGGCGCTGCGCAAGCGGGCCATCGTGGAGGCGCGCCACCGCGTGGAGCAGGAACAGCTGCGCCGTGAGAGCGAAGGTGAGGCAGCCCTGTCCAATGCCGAAGCACCGGCCGATGCCGATACGCCGCCGTGGGAACCGGCACCCAAGCTGTCCAAGGCCGAACTGGCGCGTGAAGCCAAGCTCAGCGCCAGCCAGGTGACGATGATCGAGAAGATCAACGCACACGCAGCGCAGGAAGTGATTGAAGCAGTGAAGGCCGGCGAAATCTCGATCAGCGCCGCCGCCGTGGTCGCCAGCCTGCCGGAAGACGAGCAGCGCGCAGCCGCGCAGGGCGGCAAGGATGAGCTGAAGCAGGCCGCCAAGCGCGTGCGCGAATCACGCCGCAAGCCCAAGCCCGAGCGTGCTGTCGATGCTGCGGACAACGCGCAGGAACCGGCGCATGAACAGGCCGCCGCAGCACCTGCCAGCCCGGAAGTGGAGGCACTGCGCCAGCGCGTGGCGTCGCTGACCGCCGAGAACCAGGCGCTGCGCATGGAGCTGGACGCCCTGCGCGCGCGTCTGGCGGCAGGCAACGCCGACGCCATGGCCGACGAAAGCGCCGACGCTTGATCCCCCACTGCCATCGCCCTAGTCTGCTGGCACGCCCGTGCACGGAACCCGCGATGGCATCAGCGTCACCTGAACTTGAAACCTTCGTCCGCGATGCCTTCATGCGCGGACACACCCGCCCCCAGGTCAGCCAGGCCCTGCTGGCCGCAGGCTGGAGCGAAGAACAGATACGCGGCGTGCTCGACGGCTGGGCCGACGTGGATTTCCCGTTGCCGGTGCCGCGCCCGCGCGCCTCGCTCTCGGCACGCGAGGCCTTCGTCTACCTGCTGCTGTTCAGCACGCTCTACTTCTTCAGCTGGAACCTGGGCAGCCTGCTGTTCAAGCTGATCGAACATGCCCTGCCCGACGCCGCCGACGCACGCTGGCAGGTGCTGCAGCTGGGCCCGTCGATCCGCTGGTCGATCTCCGCGCTGGTCATTGCCTTCCCGCTGTTCGCCTTCCTCTCGCACCGGGTGAGCGTTGACGTGGTCCGCAACCCGATCAAGCGCCTGTCGCCCGTTCGGCGCTGGCTGACCTACCTCACCCTGTTCGTCGCGGCCAGCGTGCTGGTGGGCGACCTCACCACGCTGGTCTACAACCTGCTGGGCGGAGAGCTGAGCCTGCGCTTCGGGCTGAAGGTACTCACCGTGGCGCTCATCGCCGGCACCGTGTTCGGCTGGTACCTGTGGGACCTGCGCCGCGAGGAGGTCAACCCATGAGCCGCGCCAACTGGGGAGGCCGCGTGCTGTGGGCCACCGGCATCTTCACCGCACTGGCCATTGCCGCTGGTGTGTGGATCATCGACTCGCCTGCGCAGCAGCGCCTGATGCGGCTGGACGACAACCGCATCCAAGGGCTGCAGCAGCTGGATCGCGCTGTGCGCAACTACCGCAGCACCCACGATGCACTGCCGCCGGATGTCGCCACGCTGGCTGCGCAGCCGGAAGTGGATCTGGATCTGGCCGACCCCGATGGCGGCCCGGATTTCAGCTACACGCCGCTCGATGCAGATCACTACCAGCTGTGCGCACGCTTCGTCACGCGCAGCACCGAAAGCCGCCGCCGCTTCATCGACGATGCCTGGGCACACCCGGTTGGCGACCACTGTTTCCGGCGCTCAGCCAAGGACGAAGACTGACCCGTGGATGCCATGGACGACCCGCGCCGCACGCAGCTGCGCCGCCTCAAGACCAGCGCGGTGATCCTGCTGCTGGCGATGCTCACCGGCTTCGTGATCAGCCACATCAACGGCGAGCGCGGCATCTGGGCGTGGGTGGGGGCTTTCTGCGAAGCCGCCACGGTGGGCGCGCTGGCGGACTGGTTCGCGGTGGTGGCGCTGTTCCGCCGCCCGTTGAACCTGCCCATTCCGCACACGGCCATCATCCCGCGCAACAAGGCGCGCATCGCCGACAGCCTTGCCGTGTTCGTGCGCGATCATTTCCTCGAGCCGGAAGCGCTGCTGGCCAAGCTCAAGGTGTTCGACCCGGCCACGCGCCTTGGCCAATGGCTGGCGCAGCCGGAGCAGGCGCGCATGTTGGCCGGCATGGCCCGCGGCTGGGCGGTGCAAGCGCTGGACCTGCTCGACGAAGCCGCCGTGCGCCGCGCCATCCAGGGCTTTGTCGTGGACCAGCTGCGGCAGTGGAACGCTGCTGCCACCGCCGGTGATCTGCTCGGCCTGCTGACCGCCGACAACCGCCACCAGCGCGTGCTCGACGAAGGTCTCAAGCGCGTGGCGCATTGGCTGGACAAGGAAAGCGTGCGCCAGCACGCCTCCGCGCTGATCGTGCGCTACATCCGCAAGGAATGGCCCACGCTGGCCAGTACCGTGGATTGGGTCAAGCCCATCGACGAGATCGGCGACACCCTGGCCGACCGCCTCGCACGCGCCGGTCTGGAGGAACTGCAGCAGGTGCTTTCGCAGCCGGAACACCCCCTGCGCCAGGACTATGCGCGTTGGCTGGGCAACTACATGCAGCGCCTGCGCGAAGATCCGGCACTCGCGGAAAAGGTCAACACGCTCAAGCTGCAGATGATCGACCACCCTGCCCTGCAAGACTACGTGCAGGGCCTGTGGCAGCGCGTGCAGTCCTATCTGCGTGACGATCTCTCGCACGCGGATTCGGTGCTGGCCGGCCACCTGGAGCGCAGCCTTGGCAAGCTCGGCCTGGCCATCAGCAACGACCCGGCGCTGCGCGACGCACTCAATCAGCACATGCTCAGCGGCGCCGAACGGCTCACCAACCGCCTGCGTGATGGCGTGACGGTACACATCGCGCAGACGGTGAAAAGCTGGGACGAGAAAAAGCTGGTCGATCAGCTGGAACTGAGCGTGGGCCGCGACCTGCAGTACATCCGTTTCAACGGCACCTTGGTGGGCGGCCTGATCGGCCTGCTGCTGCATGGGCTCACGGTGTGGCTGCATTTCTAGGCAGCCACCGGCGCGCCGCTCTACTACGGCAGCGCCGGCTCGCCCCCCAGATGCGCCAGCAGGCTCTGCATCGGTTTTGACAGCGCGTACCAGTCGCGGAAGCACAGGCACAGCTGGCGGCGCGCCCATGCATCCTCGATCGCCACGGTTCGTACCGGATGGCGACGCTGGAAGCGGCTCGCGGCCGCCGCCGGCAACACCGCGACGCCCACACCGTGCGCCACCATCTGGCACACACCTTCGAAATGCTTCATGCGGATGCGCATTGCCAACGTGCAGCGCAGTGCGGCGGCGTGCCCGTCGATGTGATCCTGGAGCGCACTGCCCGCTTCCAGCCCGACGAACGGCTCACCGGTGATGTCGGCAAAGCGCAACCGCTTCGCATCGGCAAGCCGGTGTTCTACAGGAACGATCAGCACCAAGGGATCCTTCGCAATGGGTTGCAGGGTGAGCCCGGCAGGCTGCGCGGCATCGGATACCACACCGGCTTCAGCCAGCCCCATGCCGATCATCCTCACGATCTCGGCGCTGGTGCGTTCACGCAGATCCAGACTCAGACGCGGACGCTGCGCGAGCCATGGCGCCAGCCGCTGCGGCAACAGGCCGGTCAACGCAGCGGTGTTCGCGTACAGCAGCAACGTGCCACGCGCGCCCGCGCCGAAATCACGCAACTCACCTTGAAGGGCACTGTGCTGGCGAAGGATCAGCCGCGCATGGTGCGCCACGGCCTCACCTGCCTCGGTGGTGGTCACCCCCGCCCGGCTGCGCTCCAGCAGCAGCACCCCCGCATCGGCCTCGATCCGGCTGATGCGCTCGCTTGCCGAGGCCAGCGCGAGATTCGCCTGCCGGGCACCGGCCGTGATACTGCCGGCATCCACCACGCAGAGAAACAGGCGCAGATCCGCCAGATCGAACCGCATAGCCGCCTCTCGTCGTGATCCTTCGGTTGTACCGAAGGATATGCCGGAAATTCCGCATTGTCTCGGCACACCGCGCTCCGTGTAATGCGCTGGATGAACACATCAAGCACCGCGTGGGTCTGCCTGCTCATCGCCACGTTTCTGGTCGCGGGTCTGGTCAAGGGCGTGACCGGCATGGGGCTGCCCACCGTGGCCATGGGCGTGCTCGCGACCACCCTGCCACCCGCAGCCGCCGCCGCGCTGCTGGTCGTGCCGACGTTCGTCACCAACGTGTGGCAGATGCTGGGTGGCACCCGCATGCGGCCGTTGCTGCGGCGGCTGTGGGCCATGATGCTCTGCGTCATCGCGGGCACCTTCCTGGGGATGCGCCTGCTGGTCAGCATCGATCCCGCATGGTCGGCGCGGCTGCTCGGCCTCGCCCTGCTGGGCTATGCGCTCCACGCATTGCTTGCACCTGCGCTGTCGGTGCCCGCTCGATTTGAATCCCGACTCTCGCCGCTGGTCGGCCTCGTCACAGGACTGCTGGCCGGGGCCACCGGCATCTTCACGGTTCCCGCCGTGCCCTATCTGCAGGCGCTGGGGCTGCAGAAGGATGATCTGGTGCAGGCGCTTGGGCTTTCCTTCACCGTCTCCACGACGGCGCTCGCAGGTGGCCTGTTCGTCAACGACGCGCTGGCCATGGATCAGATCGGCCTGTCACTGCTGGCGCTGATTCCCGCATTCGCAGGCATGTGGCTGGGCGCACGCATCCGTCACAGGATCAGCCCCACCACCTTCCGCCGCTGCTTCCTGTTGCTGCTCATGCTGCTGGGGCTGGAACAGCTGCTGCGTTCGTTCTTCTGAGCCACCCGACCGTAGCCCGGGTAAGCAGAGCGCACCCGGGAGATCGACCAAGCTTCAGCCGCGCGACAAACCGATTGCCGGTTGAACCGTGCGGATCAGGTGATCCGCGCGAGAAGCCCCGGGTGCGCTGCGCTTACCCGGGCTACGCAACCGCATTCGCTCTTCTGAAAGCGCGGAAAGCCAATCGCCCGAACGTAGTTCGGGGAAGCAAAGCGCACCCGGGAAATCGACCAGCCTTCAGTCACACGACGAACCGCTTACCGGTCGAGCCGTGCGAACCAGACGATCTGCGCGAGAAGCCCCGGGTGCGCTGCGCTTACCCGGGCTACGCGACAGCATTCGCTCTTCTGAAAGCGCGGAAAGCCAATCACCCGAACGTAGCCCGGGTAAGCAAAGCGCACCCGGGAAACCGAACAAGCTCCAGCCACACGCCGAACCGATTGCCGGTTGAACCTTGCGAACCAATCGATTCCCGCGAGAAGCCCCGGGTGCGCCGCGCTTACCCGGGCTACGGAAAACCTCCCCTCACACCAACCCCTCTCCTGTTTGCGGGAGATGGGCTCATTCCCGATGAGAGAACGCGATCAAAGCCGCTGCAGTTCCCACGCACGGTGGATGCGGGCGTTGCGCTCGAAGTCCGGCGCGATGGTCTTCGGCGTGATTTCACGGCAGCGCGCGAACTCGGCGATGGCGTTCTCTTCCAGCTTGAAGCGGCGGAAGTTGTTGGAGAAGTACAGCACGCCACCCGGTGCCAAACGCGCCACGGCGGCACGCAGCAGGCGCAGCTGCTCACGCTGTACGTCGAAGTCTTCCGCACGCGCGGAATTGGAGAAGGTCGGCGGGTCGCAGAAAATCACGTCGTAGCTGCCCTGCTCGGCCTCCAGCCAACGGATCGCATCAGCCTGCACCAGCTGGTGACGGCTGCCGCCCATGCCATTGAGCGCAAGGTTGTCGGCGCACCACTGCAGGTAGGTGCCGGACAGGTCCACGCTGGTCGTGGATACCGCACCCGCCACCGCCGCTTCCACGCTGGCCACGCCGGTGTAGCAGAACAGGTTGAGGAAGTGCTTGCCGCGCGACTGCTCGGCCATGTGCCGGCGCAGCGGGCGGTGGTCCAGGAACAGGCCCGTATCCAGATAGTCGAACAGATTCACCCGCAGAAGCGCGTTGTTCTCGCGCACGAGGATGAACTCGCCACGCTGCTCGAACCGCCCGTACTTGCTGCCACCCTTGCCACGCTCGCGCGACTTCAGCGCGACCTGCTCGGCGGGCACCTCGAACACCTCGCGTGCGGCGGCCAGCAGTTCATTGCGGCGGCGACGCACATCGGCATCGGGAATGGCCGCCGGTGCGGCGTATTCCTGCACATGCAGGAAGGTGCGGCCCTTGCCGCCGTCTTCCTGATAGACATCGATGGCAGCCGCGTACTCGGGCAGGTCGGCATCGTAGGCACGGAAGCAGGTGATGTCCTCGCGCGTGCGCCAGCTCTTGAACTTCTTCAGGTTCTTGCGCAGGCGGTTGGCGACCATCTGCGCGCCCTCGCTCAGCGCGCGCGGCTGGCCATCACCTTCGCGTGCCGGCACCGCGATGGGGTCGCACACGATCAAGGCGCACTCGATGGCACCATTGAACAGCTGATAGGTCTTGCGCGCACGCAGGCCGGTGGCGAACGCCAGCTCGGCATTGCCACACAGCAGGCTCGCACGCCATTGCGGCACCGCCCGCTTGAGCGCATCGCCGATACGGCGGTACAGCGCGGCGTCGGCGGCAAGGCGTTCGTCATACGGCGGGTTGCAGACCACGCAGCCGTTCTCCTGCGGCGGCACCTGCATGTCGGCCACGTCGCGCACGCCGAACCAGATGGCTTCGCCAACACCCGCCACTTCCGCGTTCTCCTTGGCGGCGCGGATGGCATGCGGGTCGATGTCGCTGCCGTGAATGACCTGCTTCAACGCCGCGCGACCCACCAGCTCACGCTCGCGCGCTTCAGCCATCAGCGCTTTCCACTGTGCCTGGTCGAAACCACGCCAACGGCTGGGCGGAATGCTGCCGTGGCGCTGCAGGCCCGGGGCGACATCGGCCGCCATCAACGCGCCTTCGATCAGCAGAGTGCCGCTGCCGCACATGGGATCCAGCAGGCCACCGCCTTCGGCATGGATTTTCGGCCAGCCGGCGCGCAGCAGCACGGCGGCAGCCAGGTTTTCCTTCAGCGGCGCGTCGTTCTGCGCCATACGCCAGCCACGGCGGTGCATGGGGCCGCCGCCGAGATCGATGGAGATGGAGGCCCTGCCCTTGCGCAGCGACAGGTTGATGCGCACGTCCGGGAACTCCACGTTCACCGACGGACGCTCCATGCCCTCGCCGCGCAGACGGTCCACCACCGCATCCTTCACCCGCTGCGCGGCAAAACGCGCGTGGGTGATGGCGGTGCCGGAGACATGCGCGTCCACCGCCAGTGTCAGGTCGGCGTCCAGATGCTGTTCCCACGGCATGGCCACCACGCCCTGATAAAGCGCGGCCTCGTCCGGGCAGTCGAATTCCTGCAGCGGCCACAGCACGCGGCTGGCCAGGCGCGACCACAGCACCACACGCTGCGCATCGCGCAGTTCGCCTTCGGCATTGACGCCGGCAATGGTGGCGGTGGCCACGGGCAGGCCCATCGCCAGCAGTTCGTCGGCGAGCAGGTACTCAAGGCCCTTGGCGCAGGAAACAAAGAATTTCACGGGATCGGATCAACCATCGGAAAGGAGGGATGCGGGCAGGCACGGCGGGCCGCCCGGGAGGCATCCAGGGGCGTCATTGTAGGCAGTTGCCGGTCACGGTGCCGGCAGGGTGCCGCCGGCCGGGGCTCAGAGCGCGCGCAGCAGGGCCTCGAACGCCTCCGCCGAGGTGTCCACATGGCGGGCCAGCCGGTGCCCGTCATCGACCATCAGCAGGCGTGCGGAACGCTCACCGGCCCAGCGGATGACCTCGGCGGCGGGTATCAGCTCGTCATGCCACGCGTGCACCACGCTGATCGGCACGCGCGCGGCATCCAGCGCCGGCATCGGCCCCATGGTGGTGGGCGGCACCATCAGAAACAGCCCCTTCACCGGCACCTGCAGCGAGGTGATCGCGGAGATGTAGGCGCCCAGGCTGGAACCGGCCAGCACCAGCGGCCCGCGCGCGGCCATTTCGGTGGCGCGTTCGATCAAGCGCTGCAGCCGTGCCGGGACGTCGCCCACGCGACTGATCTCATGGCGGGCATCCAGATCGGTGTAATCCGGGCGCTCGTGGCTCCAGCCCAGCCGCTGTGCGACATCGGCCAACGCGGTGACCTTGGTTGCGTCCGGGCCGCTCTCGAAACCGTGGGAGAGAATGCAGTGACCGCGGCTCATGGCAGGCGGGCGGGGAAAACAGTGTCCATGGGTAAATGCTAGCATCGGACCATGCCTCTACCGCCCCCCATCACTGCCGTTCCCCTGCCCTACGCCTCGCAGCTGCAAAGCCGAGCGCTGGCCGACATCGACCTGGTGGTGATCCACTGCACCGAACTGCCGGATCTGGCCACCGCACGCGAGTACGGCGAGCGCGTGAGCTATGACAGCGGCACCGGCAACAGTGGCCATTACTACATCGACCGCGACGGCACCCTGCTGCAGTACGTGCCGCTGGACCGCGTGGCCCATCACGTTCGCGGCATCAACCCGCGTTCGATCGGCATTGAACTGGTGAACAGGGGCCGTTGGCCCAACTGGTACGACTCACGTCACCAGCAGATGGACGAGCCCTATACCGAAGAACAGCTCGGCGCGCTCGTGCGTCTGCTGCAGTGGCTGCCGGAACAGGTGCCTTCACTGCGCTGGATCGCCGGGCACGAACAGCTGGATACGGAAATGGTCACCGCCAGCGACGACCCTGCCCTGCAGGTGCATCGCAAGCTCGACCCGGGCCCGCTGTTCCCCTGGCCGCAGATACTGAAATCCATCCCGCTCCAGCCCTATCAGGCCCCGGCTCCCTGAGCCCACGGCACACCCAGATTCCCGTTCCCTGCGTCACTGCGGCATCGCCTGGAACTTCTCCCCCGCTGTCACCGCCAGATCCATCCGGTTCACCGCCGGGGCGATCGGGCAGATCACATGCGGCGTCAGCGCACATGGCGGGTTTTCGGCACGGTTGAAATCCAGCACCACGGTGCCGTCGTGCGATTCGGCGGCATACAGATAACGCGCGCCACCGTAGGTTTCCCTGCCGCTGGTGCGGTCGGTGAACAGGAAGAACAGGCGCCGCGACGGCGGCGCCTCGGCATCCAGCACCGGCTGCAGCCGATAGCTGTGGCCATCGACCTCGAATATCGCCTCGCCCGGCACCAGCGCAGGCTGCGGCGTGCCGATGGAAGTCAGCAGAATGGAGTGCAGCGGCCTGGTGAACGGCTGCCAACGCGCGACCACACGCCAACCCGGCTCCACCGGGAAATGATCGATGCCACGGAAACTGCTGCGCCGTGGCGAACCGGCATCGCGGCAACGCCAACCCAGCACGTTGCCCGAGCGCATCAAGTAGAAGTCGGCGCTGCCGAAGTGGATGTGGCTCACCTCTTCGTGGCTCTCGCCACCACCCGGCTGCAGCCGGGCATGCCGCAAGGGCAGCCCGTTCAAGGTGGCTCCACTGCCGGGATGGCCGTCGATCTGCGCGCTGCCATCGTTGCCGATGGTCAGCACGCCCAGCTTGGCGGGACCGGTCGGCAGCACGATGCCGTTGCCGGCGGCGCTGCCCACGCTGTAGGTGCCCGGCTTGAGCCGGCCCGAGCCGGTGTAGCTCAGCCAACCGTCGGCCGCGCGCAGCTGCATCATGCGCTGTGCACGCCACCTCTCGACCTCGCGCTGGTATTGCCGGCGATCGGGCATGGCGCTGTCCTGCAACTGGCAGGCCGCCAGCACAAGCAGCATCACCGCTCCCCCGAACCACCTGCCAACACGCATGCCTCTTCCCCGTTGACCATCCCGTGCGACACCCGCCAGGTGCCGCCCCTCAGCCCATCGCCACGGGCCGTTCCGTATCGCTTGACCAGCCACTCCACGAATCGGCGAACACCCTGGCGCCCTGCAGGCCGGCGTGCTCGAACGCCAGCAGCAGATGACAGGCCGTCACGCCGGACCCGCACATCAACACCGCCTGCTCCGGCGCATGGCCGGCAAGCAGCGGCAGCAGTTCCGCACGCAGTTCCGCCGCAGGACGCAGGCGACCATCGCGCAGATTCATCGCGAACGGGCGGTTCACCGCACCGGGCACATGCCCGGCCACCCGGTCCAAGGGTTCCACCTCGCCACGGTAGCGCTCACCGGCCCGCGCATCCAGCAGCCATCCCGCTGGCTGTGACAGCCGCGCCTGCACTTCATCGGCGCTGACCACCTGCGCCATGTCCAGCTGGCCCGGGTACGGCGCCAATGCCGGCACCTCGACGGCGCCCGCATCCACGCCATGGCCAGCGGCCTGCCACGCAGCCAGCCCGCCATCGAGCACGGCCACGTTGCGATGCCCGATCAGCCGCAGCAGCCACCACAGCCGTGCGGCGGCCATGCTGCCGTCACCGGCGTCGTACACCACCACCTGGGTCTGTGGGCCGATGCCCCAGCGCCCCAGCCGGGCAGCGAATGCTGCGCTGTCCGGCAACGGGTGCCGGCCATGGCCCTGCCTGCCCAGATCGGACAGGTCACGGTTCAGATCGGCGTGGATCGCACCGGGGATGTGCCCTTCGGCGTACTGCGCCGCGCCGCTCAGCGGGTCGGCCAGCGAGAAGCGCGCGTCCACCACGCGCAGCGCGGTGCTGGCGACGGCGCGTGCATCCACCACCTGCAGATTCTCGGCGCGCATGGCCGCTGCAAGGCTGGCGACATCCACCAGCGTGGTCCACGGCGGGTTGCTCGGGTTCATGGCACTTGCTCCAGTCGGCGGCGCAGGTTGTAGAGGATGGCGGCGGTGGCGCCCCAGATGCGCTGCCCGGGCCAGGTGTACTCCAGCACATGCCGCACGCGACCACGATGCTCCATTTCCACTTGACGCAGGTTGGCCGGATCCATCAGGTAGTCCAGTGGCACCTCGAACACTTCCGCCACCTCGCCCGGCTCCGGGCGCGGGACGAAGTCCGGGTCCACCACCGCCACCACCGGTGTCACCCGGAAGCCGGTGATGGTGATGAAGGGGTCCAGATACCCCAGCGCCAGCACCTGTCGCGAGGACAGCGCGATTTCCTCGTCGCTCTCGCGCAATGCGGCGGCCAGCGCGTTGCGGTCGATCTTCTCCATGCGCCCACCGGGGAAGCCAACCTGCCCGCCATGGTTGCGCAGCGCTTCGGTGCGACGGGTCAGCAGCACCTGCGTGCCCTGCGCGCGTGGCACCAACCCAGCCAGTACCGCCGCTTCCACTGGCGGCCCCGGCGGCAGCAGGTCTTCCAGCTCGCTGTGGTTCCAGCCCGGCCCGTGCGGTGCCGTGGCCAGCGGCAACAGCGCCTGCTGCAGGCGGTCGCGCCCGGTCAGTCGCTCGGCGAAGGCGTTGGACTGGCGGGCACGCGCAGGCAGTTCGCGCTGCATCAGCTCACGCCGCTCCTGCTCGCTCATCCGCATCCAGCTCCCGATCTCGTTACCCGTGCGCCAGCAGCCGCGGCACAGACCCTGTTCGTCCAGTGCGCACACCCCGACACAGGGGCTGGAAACCGGCCCCACGGCAGTACCCATCAATTCAGACATCCGCCCACTTTAGCGCGGCACACCGACAGCGGACAGGCCGCCGCATGACAGAACCACGCGCTCCTGTCCGATACCAAGTCGGGCTTCTCGCATTGTGTTTTGTGACGATGAACACGCTATTGAACTGCCGTTCATCGCCCTGCACACTCGGCTGGCCGCCAGGGGGAACACCGAGCATCCGGCGCAGTCCACGCAGGCCCGACCATGCTTCCACGGTCACCCGCGTTGCCTGCTCCGCGATGGCTGTGCCTTTCGCTTTTCATCCTGTAATGGAGCCTGGAAATGAAAGTGGCATTACCCACCCTGTTGTCATCCGCCCTTGCGTTGAGCGTTGGATTCGCCGCGCAGGCCTCAGAACCACCCGCGGCTGACAACGCCGCTTCCACGCAGAACGATGTGGTGGTCGGCATCGACCCCGCCACCGGCAAGCTGCGCCAGCTCAGTGATGCCGAAATCCAGGCCCTTTCCGACAAGGCCAACAGCATGTCCCGCAGCGCCCGCGCTGCCGGCACCGAGCCGAATGCTGCCTGGGCCAGGATGCCGCAGAACAGCGCGCAGGCCGAGCAGACCATCCGCACCCATGCCAACGGCATGAGCAGCGCGGAGCTGCCGATCTCGGCCATGAATTCGCTCAGCGTCGAGCGTGATGCCGACGGCAAGGTGCAGGTGCTGGAGAACGGCGCGCCGGCCTCGCACGGGCAGCAGGAGGTGCTGAAATGAAGGCCCGCCTGCTCTGCGCCCTCGTCGGCGCCAGCCTGTTCGCCACCGCCGCCCAGGCAGCGGTCATCACCCCCGTCAACCAGGACCCGGTGGGCAAGGGCCTGAACGACCCCACCGCCCGCGCACCCGAAGGCGGCAACCCCGGCAAGAGCGTCGGAGAGCAGCGCCGCATCGTCTACCAGTTCGCCGCCGACCTGTGGGGAGCTGTGCTCAAGAGCGATGTGGAGACTTTCGTGGGCGCCAGCTTCCAGGATCTGGCCTGCACCGAAACCGGCGGCACCCTCGGCTCGGCCGGTGCCTCATGGATCGCCACCAGTGCGCCCTCCGGCACCACCCTGGGCATGATCTATCACGGTGCTCTGGCCAACGCGGTCAACGGCTCGCGCATCTCCATCAGCAGTGCCGGCACCGACATCACCAGCCGCTTCAACGCCAACCTCGGTGGCAAGAACCCGAATGGTTCGCCCTGCATGACCGGCTCGGGCTGGTACTACGGCCTGGACGGCAACACGCCTGATGGCCAGATCAACTTCCTTGACGTGGTGATGCATGAAATCGGCCACGGCCTGGGCTTCTCCGGTTTCGTCGGCTACTCCAGCGGCGTGCTGGGCGAACGCTCCGGCATCTCCCGCTATTACGGGTATTCGGACGTCTACACCCACAACGCCTTTGACAACATCACCGGCAAACGCTTCACCGACCCGTCGATGACCAACAAGCTGCGTGCCGACTCGATCAAGACCCGGGGCGCCCCGTCATGGGACGGTGCGACCGCCAAGGCACTCACCCCGCTGTGGCTGGATCCGGCGGTGGTGCTGTCGGTCTCCGGCACCCCGCTGGTGACGCAGTTCTTCGGCACCGCCTCGTTCGGGCCGCCGGCCACGGCTGACAACTTCAAGGGCACGGTCGTGGTGGCCGATGACGGCACCGGCGACACCGCCGACGCCTGTGAAGCACTGCCGGCGGGCAGCCTGAGCGGCAAGGTGGCCTATGTGAACCGTGGCACCTGCGGCTTCGAGGCCAAGGCCGTCAATGCCGAAGCGGCGGGCGCCATCGCCGTCATCATCGGCAACGCCGCCAGTTCGGCCGATCCGGGCACCGCGCCGGGCATGGCCGATGACGCCGCGCTCAGCGCTGGAATCCCGACGGTTTCGGTCAACATGTCCGACGGCAATCTGATCAAGACGGCGGCGCAGGCCGGCAGCAGCATGACCGCGGCGCTGGGCAAGATGGCAGGCCAGATGGCCGGTGCCGACCCGTCGGGCCGTCCGCTGCTGTACGCGCCTGCCGTGGTGGCCAGCGGTTCCTCGTTCTCGCACTTCGAGCGGGTGCTGGTGCCCGATGTGCTGATGGAGCCGAACAACAGCCCCAACACCGACAGCGCGCGCATGGTTGATCTGACCCTGGGCGTGTTCGCCGATGAAGGCTGGGAGTTGAACACCGGCAATGCCCGCATCGGCACCTGCGATACCGGGGTGAAGATGTTCCGCGACCCCGGCATGATGGCCGGCGCCAACGTGCAGGCGCAGGACCGCGTCTGCCGCACCGGTGCCAAGGGCAACCGTGGCGCCTACCTGCGCTGCATGAACGACACCGCCTCGGACCTGAAGTCGCTGGGCATGGTCAGCCCCCAGGAACAGGCCGGCATCCGTTCCTGCGCCGCCAAGGTGACGTCGCTGTAAGCACGCACGAACGTCCCGCAACAAACTCAACCGGCGCCCTCGTGGCGCCGGTTGTCGTTTCGGGGTGATCGGATCACACGCTCCGGCCGCGGGAAAGAGACAGACAGATAGACAGACAAAAAAAGAACGCCGGTGTCTGCACACCGGCGTTCTTCGTTGCTGCACTGGCAGCCGTGGATTACTTCACGCTGACCAGCTTGATTTCAAACTGCACGGCCACGTTCGGCGGGAACGGGGTGCGCGGATCGGCACCGTAGGCCTTTTCCGGCGGCAGGGTCACTTCCCACTTGGAGCCAGCCGGCATCTGCAGCAGGGTCTCGCGCATGGCAGCCATTTCGACTTCGCTGACCTTGATCGACGGGATCTGCTGGGCCGGGCGAGCCTCGGTCGGACGCTGGCCGTACGGGAACGGGCCGGCGACTTCCAGGGCAACGGTGCTGGCCTGGGTCGGCTTGGCGCCGTTACCGGCTTCGACCACGCGGTACTGCACGCCGCTGGCCAGGGTCTGCACGCCCGGCTTGGCCTTGTTGGCCGCAAGGAACGTGTCACTGCGGGTCTTGTTTTCGGCGGCTGCCTTGTCGTACTCGGCCTTGGCGGTCTGGGCACGGCCCTGCTCGCGCTTCTGGAAGGCTTCGACGGCCGGCTTCAGCTGCTCGGCGGTGATGGCCGGCTGCTTCTTGGCATAGGCATCCTGCAGGCCCTTCACCACGGAAGCGATGTCCAGCTGCTCGCCACGGGCGGTCAGCTCAGCCAGGTTGTTGCCGTAGTCGTAGCCGAAGTAATAGCTCAGCTTGCCCTTCTCGGACGAGACGTCCTGGGCGAAGGCAGTGCCGGTGAGGGCCAGAGCGGCGACGGCGACCGCGATAGAACGCAACTTCATCAAACTGTTCTCCAGGAAGGTGTCTCAGGTACAACCATGCCGCTCCAAGCGACGGGTTAGGATAGCCGCCACAAAGGCGCTTCGCCACTGACGACCCGCGATCAGACAGCTGGCAGTCGCCATTAGTTCAAAACTCACTTTTTTTTAACTTTTCAGGAGCTTCACCGCATGTCCGACGCCCCGGTTTCGATCAGCACCCGTGACGGCATCCGCACCATCACCGTGCAGCGCCCGGAGAAACTCAACGCCCTGAACCGCCAGACGCTGGAGGCGTTGGACGCCGCCTTCGCCGAAGCCGGCCAGGCCGCCGACGTACGCGTGGTGGTGCTTACCGGTGCTGGCCCCAAGGCGTTCGTGGCCGGTGCCGACATCGCCGAGATGAACGGGCTCACCCCCGTGCAGGGCCGTGATTTCTCGCTGGTCGGACAGCGCCTGATGCGCCGCATCGAGCGGCTGGAGAAGCCGGTCATCGCCATGGTCAACGGCTTTGCACTGGGCGGCGGCATGGAGCTGGCGATGGCCTGCCACCTGCGCATCGCCGCCGATACCGCCAAAGTCGGCCAACCGGAAATCAACCTCGGCCTGCTCCCGGGCTTCGGCGGCACCCAGCGCCTGCTGCGCCTGGCCGGTCGCGCCGCCGCGCTGGAGCTGTGTCTGCTTGGCGCGCCCATCGATGCCAACCGTGCCGCACAGCTGGGTCTGGTCAACCAGGTGGTGCCTGCCGCCGAGCTGGAGGCCGAGACCCTGAAGATCGCCACCCAGCTGGCCAACGCCGCACCGCTGGCGCTGCGCGGCATCTTGGATGCCATCAACGTCGGCGGCGAGTGCGCCATCGATGAAGGTCTGGAATACGAAAGCGCCCAGTTCGGCCTGGCCTTCTCCACCGACGACATGCGCGAAGGCACCAGCGCCTTCCTCGAACGCCGCAAGCCGGAATTCAAGAACCGCTGAGCACGCCATGCCTGCCGTACCCGCTTCCATGCAGCAGCTGCTGCGCCATGTACTGGACGACGATCTGGACGGCGCCCTGCGCGCCGGCCTGATGGAGCCGTCCGCGGACGAAGCCTCCCTGCCCCCGGCGCAGGTGCAGCTGCTGGAAGATGCCCGCCAACGCCTGCGCACCGCCTGGGCCGCACGCGCGCGTCATCAGGCGCGT